>JADZFZ010000461.1 GCA_020854145.1 Deltaproteobacteria bacterium
GTTGCGTCGCTGCTCGCGTCGAGGAGGCGTGGCAGCATGACGACCGAGAGCCGACCGATGAAGGTGATCGATCCGTATCCGCCGGTGCCTCCGCCCGGGCAGGACGACCTGCCCTACGACGACGGAGAGCCGATGGACACACCGAGACACCGGCAGCAGATGAACCTGCTCATCGACACGCTGGCTGACGCGTGGGCCGATCGCGACGACGTCTTCGTGGGCGGCGACATGTTCGTCTACTACTCGATGCTCCAGACGAAGCAGAACGACTTCCGCGGACCGGACGTCTTCGTCGTGCTGGGCGCGATCCCCCAGAGCCAGCGCAGGCGCAAGAGCTGGGTCGTCTGGGAGGAGAACGGCAAGCTGCCCGACCTCGTCATCGAGCTCACGTCGCCGACGACGGAGCGCGTCGATCACGGCGAGAAGAAGCGCATCTACGAGCAGGTGTGGCACCTGCCCGAGTACTTCTGCTTCGACCCAGACACGAAGCGGCTCGAAGGCTGGCGGCTCGAGGGGACGGCGTTCGTGCGGATCGATCCATTGCCGAACGGAGACCTACCGTCGCGCGTGCTGGCGCTCCACCTCGGCATCCGAGACGGCTGCGTCCGCGAAGACGAGACCCAGTGGCTGCGTTGGATCGATCCGGCGACCGGCCAGGCGCTCCCGACCGAGGCCGAGCGCAGGTCGGCCGAGACCGCCCGCGCAGATGCCGAGACCGCGCGCGCAGATGCCGAGGCGGCCCGCGCGAATGCCGAGGCCGCCCGCGCCGACGCGCTGGCGCGCGAGATCGACGCGCTGAAACGACGCATCGCCGGCGAGGAGTGAGGGGGTGACAGGAAGGCGTTCGTGCTGGGCTCGTCGAAGCACGCGATCGCGCCCGTCGATGTCGCTCGGGCCGCGTGCCGGGGGCGTCAGCCGCCAGTCGGCGCGGAGCTGAGCAGCAGAGCGCCGTCCGGCATGTCGACGACGCGGAGCGCGCCTGCGCCCTCGCGCCCGGTCGCGAGGCCCACGACGGAGACGCGCTTGCCGGGCTCGAGCACGACCTCGGTGTAAGCGAGCGTGCGGGGCGCGGGCGGGACACCGCAGCGCGTGAGGAAGGCCTCGAGCTCGGGCGTGATCTTCCAACGAGGCGGCGCGTCGGGCACGGACGCGAGGATGTTGGTGGGCTCCACCACGAGGTGCCCGGTCGCGTCGCGAAGGACGAAAGGGCGATGCTCGATGCCGTGCGCAAGCGGGACGAACGGACCGCCGACGCCCGGCTTGTGCTGCTCCTCGACCTGCACGTTCCAGTAGACGCAGGTGCGGCGGCAGAGTGGCGCCGTCAGGGTCTCCTCGTGGGGCTCCACCGTGCCGACGACGCGCACCACGCGGCCGGGCTCGACGTCGCCGATGGGCGTCACCGGCACCTGCGCGAGCGTGCGCGTCAGGCGCGCGGCGTCGGAGAAGTGGTCCCGTACGGCTCGGTAGAGCATCACGCCCCCGACGCCGAGCAGCATCGCGAAAGGACCGATCACCCAGGTCCACTCGCCGCGCGGTGCCGGGTCTCGCGCCGCGGTCGTCACGCACACCCCGTCATCTCATCACGGATGCCCCTCGAAGTGAACGGATGGAGTCGCGCGACATGGGCCGCTCGCGGCGCCCGATCTCCTCGCGGGGGCGCAGCAGCGGCAAGCCGGCGAGTCAGCTGCGGTGCAGGACCGACGGCCGGCGGCGGCGCACGCCGAGGAGGCGCGCCACCCACTGCGGGACGTCGACCAGGCGCTCGTCGCGCGGAGGCGGGAGCGTCGGCGCGCGGCGGTCGAGGGTGAGGGTCGGATCGGCGTCGTCGTCCACGGGCTCATCATCGACGGATTCGTGCCCAGGGACGAGTGCGCAGGCGCAATTCCGTGCTGGCTGGCGGGGGCTGCGCTCGCCCCCGCGGCCCCTCGCGGCAAAAGGGGGCTGCGCCACGAGCTCGCCCCCTCTTGCGACTCCCCGTGAAGACGGGTCCCGAAGTTCTGCTGGGTGGCGGGGGCTCCCCGTGAAGACCCGGATGTCACCGGTAGCCCGACGCCTGCAGCTCGAAGAGCTCGGCGTAGCGGCCGCGCGCCGCGACGAGCTCGTCGTGCGTCCCGATGGCTTCCACCTCGCCGCCGTGCAGCACGACGATCCGGTCGGCCATGCGCACCGTCGAGAAGCGGTGCGAGATGAGGATCGACGTGGTGCCGCGCGTCAGCTCGCGAAAGCGCAGGAACACGTCGTGCTCGCTGCGCGCGTCGAGCGCGGCGGTGGGCTCGTCGAGCACGAGCACGTCGGCGTCGCGCATGTACGCACGGGCGAGCGCGACCTTCTGCCACTCGCCGCCCGAGAGCTCGACGCCCTTGCGGAAGCGGCGGCCGACGAGCTGCTCGTAACGCTCGGGCAGCCGCTCGATGACGTCGTGCGCGAGGCTCCGCTCGGCGGCGGCGACGATGCGGTCGCGGTCCTCGCGCGCCTCGATTCGGCCCACCGCGACGTTGTCCGACGCGGTCATGTGGTAGCGGACGAAGTCCTGGAAGATGACGCCGACGCTCCGGCGGACGTCCTCGAGCGCGTAGTCGCGCAGGTCGTGGCCGTCGAGCAGGATGCGGCCTTCGTCGGGATCGTAGAGACGCGCGAGCAGCTTCACGACGGTCGTCTTGCCCGCGCCGTTCTCGCCGACGAGCGCGAGGACCTCGCCGGCGCGCAGGGTGAAGTCGAGGTGACGCACGGCCCAGCGGTCGGAGCCCGGATAGCGGAAGCCGACGTCCTCGAAACGGAAGCCGTCGCGGATCGGCTTCGGGAACGGCCGAGGGTTCCCCGGAGATGCGACGCGCGGGCGGATCTCGAAGAACGAGAAGAGGTCGTCGAGATAGAGCGCCTGGCTCGCGATGGACGAGAACGTCGAGAGCAGCGACTCGAAGAGCGAGCCGAGGCGCCGGAAGGACGCCGCGAGGAAGGTGAGGTCGCCGACCGTCAGCTCGCCGCGCAGCGTGCGCCACACGATGATCGCGTACGCGGCGTAGTAGCCGCACGTGCCGAGCGTCGTGAGCAGCGTGCCCCAGAGCGCGCGGCGGATCGCGAGCGCGCGGTTGGCCGCGTAGAAGCTCTCGGAGAGCCTGCGGTAACGATCGATGAGGAACGGGTGCAGCGCGAAGACCGAGACCTCCTTCGCCGTCTCGACGCTCGCGCCCACGTAACGCACGTAGTCGAGCTCGCGCCGCTCGGGAGAGCGCGAGAACGAAAGTGAGTAGCTCGCGGCGTTGAAGTGCGCTTCACCCAGGAAAGCGGGCACGAGCGCGACCACGAGCAGCACGATGAGCCACGGCGCGTAGACGACCAGACCCGCCGCGAAGCTCGCGATGGTGACGAGGTCCTGCGCCTGGCCGAAGAGCTGACCGAGCAACGTCATGCGGCCGCTCGCCTGTCGCCGCGCGCGCTCGAGCCGGTCCTGCAGGTCGGGCTCCTCGATCTGCGCGAGGTCGAGTGTCGCGGCGTGCTCCATCAGCGCGATGCTCGTCGTGTTGCTCAGGCGCTCCGCGAGCAGCGAGTCCACGAGCGTCACGGCGCGACCGAGCCCGTCGGACACCACCGCGAGCACCAGCTCGAGCACGACGAGCTCGGTGACGCGCGCGAGCCGGCCGGAGGACCACCACGCTTCGAGCGAGCCGAGCGCGACGGCGGACTGCGCGAGCGCGACGGCCTCGTCGATGACGAGCTTGCCGACGAACAACGTCGCGACCGGCAAGAGCGCGCGCACGAGCCGAAGCAGCAGATTGGCGACCGTCAACCGCGCGCTCGTGCGCCACACGAGCCCGAAGAACGGCGGCAGGTTGCGGAGCGCCGCGAACCGCTCGCGCCACGTACGCGGTGGCGGGATCGGCCCGACCGCAGGCCCCGAGCGGGGTCGCCCGGCTTGGGGTGATCCTTCGCCTACCATCGCGCGCATCTTGACGTAGCGTTGCGCCTCTCGCGACGCACCGACGCGTCGCGCACGATCGAGGGAGGACGCGATGCTGAAGAAGGGAAGCAAGGGACAGGACGTCACGAAGCTCCAGCAGCAGCTCGGACAGCTCGGTTTCGCGCTCACGCCCGACGGGGCGTTCGGCGGACAGACCGACGAGGCCGTGCGCAAGCTCCAGACGATGTTCGGCTACACGGTCGACGGCATCGTCGGGCCGGGAACGCAGAAGCTCATCGACGCGCAGATCGGCTACGGCTGGAACGTCAACGCGCCCGACGCGGCCAAGCGCGCCACCGACTCGCAGAAGAAGTAGGCGGGAGGGCGAGGCCACCCCCCGTCGGGGTGGCCTCTCGAGTCGGGCCCGAGACGCGCGTTGACACGCTCGGCGAGGCGCGAGAAGACTTCCGGCCCGATGCGCAACACGCGAGACGACGGTCCGGGCGACGCGCTCGCGCGGCTCAACGCCCTCCGCGCCGAGCACAAGCCGATCCTGGAAGCGATCGTCGCCGACCCGGGGATGGCGCCGAACACGCGGTCGATGCTCGTCGCGCACCTGATGGAAGAAGAGGACGAGCGCATGGCGGAGGTCGAGGCGGCCGGGCTCGACGTCGTGACGGCATCGGCCGAGCCCACGGTCGGCGCGCTCACTGCGCTGGCGCCGGCGCGCGAGCGCGTCGTACCGCGTCGCGGCGACGACGGCTCCGCCGCGGGAGGCGGGCTCACCATCGGGAGCCTGCGACGCGCGGGCGCGCCCCACGCATGGAGGAGAGATCGATGAGCGGCCCGCTGTCCGACGGTCAACTCGAGCACCTGCGCAAAGAGATCATCCGCGAGGCGCGCCGCACGCTCGTCGCGCGGCGTTTCCTCGGCATCTGGGGCCCCCTCGGCGCCGGCATCGAGTCGGTCCCGCTCGAGCAGTACGGTCCGGATCGCGACGCCGAGATCGAGATCATCGGCAAGACCGACCCGAGCCCCATCGGCGCGGAGGGCGAGACGCACATCCGGGTGCCGGTGCTCTACAAGGACTTCGTGCTCCACTGGCGATCGGTCGAGCTGGCGAAGAAGATGGGCGCGCCCCTCGACGCCTCGCGCGCGATCCGCGCGGCGCACGCAGTGGCCGACCGCGAGGACGGCCTGATCTTCAACGGCGAGCCGCGCTTCGGGATCGAAGGGCTGCTCAACGCGTCGGGGCGTCAGAAGGTGGATCGCGGCGATTGGACCAAGCCGGGAGGCGCGTACCACGACGTCACGCGCGCGCAGGACCTGTTGCTCCGCGCGAACCACCACGGGCCCTTCGTGCTCGTCGTGCCGCCCGATCTGTACGCGCTCATCGTGCGACAGCGCGAGAGCTGGTCGGGCCCCGAGGTCGACGCCATCGCGCGCCTGTGCGAGGACGGAGTGTTCCAGTGCCCGGCGATGCCCGACGGCAAGGCCGTGCTCGCGTCCACCGGAGACCAGAACTTCGACCTCGCCATCACCGAGGACCTGGACATCACGTACCTCGGAGATCGCGATCAGGACTACCCGTTCCGCGTCTACGAGTGCGTCGCGCTGCGCATCAAGCGGCCGCGCGCGCTCTGCACCATCGAGTGA
>JADZFZ010000462.1 GCA_020854145.1 Deltaproteobacteria bacterium
TTGTCGAACGGCTCGATGCAGAACGACATGCGAGTGGATGGTAGCCGAAAGGATGCTCGAGCGCTCTCGCGCCGGCAGCGCCTCTGCATCGCGTTCGCCCTCGTTGCAGCCGGTTCGGCGTCGGTCGGTCTCGGGCTCTTCGTGCTCGACGGGTCGCTCGCCGTCGCCGACCCGCCGCCCGGCGAGACCGTCCACGAGTTCGTTCCCGAGCGCCCCACCGACGCGCGCTCGCGCGGCGCACCGTCCGGCGACCGGCCGAGCCCGAGCACGCCGTCCGCGGAGCAGCCGCTACCCGAGCCCGAGCTCGTCGAGAACGTGGAGCCCGACGAACGCGCGGTCCTCCCGCCGGATGGCTCCGGCGAGGGCATCCGCCCCTTCGACTCGTTTCGACCCGATCGCAACACGGAGCTCGATGGCCTCCTCGACTATTACGAAGTCTTCACGCCTGCCATCTCCCCGTTCAAACGAATCACCGCGCTCGATGCGGTGGAGGCGGACTATCGGCTCGTCGTGAGCGATCGGCGGCTGACCCCGGTCGCGGTGGTCGGCCAGGACGCGCCGGCACCCGACGCGCGACCTCGCGACGTGTTCTGGGGCAGCGTGGTGGTCGAGCTGTCGCGCGGCGGCCCGACCGCGCTGCCGAGCGTCTCTCCCGAGTCGCGCATCCTCTCGTACCGCACGACGCCGCGCGCGACGCTCCGCTTCTTTCGCGACGGTGCCGACAACTTCTTCGTCTCGGGCGACGCGCCCGGGCGCGTGCGCGTCGTCTTCCTCACCGACGCGCCGCGCGCGTACTTCGGCACGCCCATCCGCGACGACGTGCGCACCGATCTCTATCGCGCGGACGCACGCGTCCTGCCGCCGCTCGTCGCCGAACGCGCCGCGATCGTCGCCGGGCGTCTCGGCGTGAGCTCCGACGCACCGTTGCGCCAGACGCTCGATCGCTTGGTCGGTCACTTCCGTTCGTTCGTGGAGAGCGCCGAGCCGCCGCCTCCCTCGACGGACATCTACGTGGACCTCGCGCTCGGACGAAAGGGCGTGTGTCGTCATCGTGCCTTCGCGTTCATGGTGACGGCCAACGCGCTCGGCATCCCGACGCGCATGGTCCAGAACGAGGCGCACGCGTGGGTCGAGGTCCGCCTCCCCGCGGTGCTCGCGAACGGAGCGACGGTCGTCGGCTGGGTGCGCATCGATCTCGGCGGCGCGGCAGAAGGGCTCCAGAACCACAACGCCGACGACCGTCCCGCTTACCAGCCCGACGTGGTCGACACGTTGCCCCAGCCCGCACCCTACGAGCAGGCCTATTCGCGCATCGAGTCGGACACTGCCGGCGGCAGCGGCGCCGCGACGAGCAGCGGCACGCAACCGGGCGCGGTGGGCGACACCGAGGCGCGACCGACGACCGATCCGAACGAACGGCCTGGGGGCGAGCCTCCGCCGGATGGCACGGCCCCGGCGCCCGCCGAGCCGCCGCCTCCCGAAGGCACCGAGCCGCGCGTGGACGACCGCGTGCAGCTCTCGATCGAGGTGCGCTCCATCGGCAGCGAGGTGTTCCGCGGCCGCATGCTGCGCGTGACCGGCAACGTGCGAGGTCCGCAAGACGCCGCCGATGTGCTCGGCGGGCTGCGCATCGAGATCTCGCTCGTCGACGAGCACGGCAGCAACGTCCGTCTGCTCGGCGTCACGACGACCGGGCCCGATGGGAGCTTCGCGGCGGACGCCACGGTTCCGCCCGAGCTCCCCGTCGGCGACTACACGATCCTCGCGGCCACGCCGGGCGACGAGCGACGCCGCCCCGCGCAGAGCCAGTGATCTCACGCCCGAGCTTCTAGCGAAGGGCGTGAGATCACTCGGCGGACGGCTGGTCCGCGTGGGCCTCGGGCAGCTCGTTCTGCTGCTGCTCCTCGAGCAGGCTCAGCCCGATCGCGAGCGCCTTGCGCGCACGCTCGAGCGTCGCCTCGTCCGCGCGGATCTTGCGGTAGCTCCCGAGCAAGCGCTCCTGGAGCGATGCGACGCGCGCCTCGAGCGTCTCGATGGCCGTCGTCTGCTCCGCCGTCTTCTTCTCGAGCTCCGCGATGCGTGCGCGTGCGCCGAACAGGTCGTTCTGCAGAGCGTCGCGCTCGTCGGTGAGCGCCTCGATGCGCCGCTCGCGATCCGCGAGCGTCGCGTTGAGCGAGGACTCGCTCTCCGCCTTCGCGGTCTTGGTCGCCTCGAGCTCGGACCGTGTGTCGCCGAGCTGCGTCTCGGTCGCGTTGAGCTTCGACGCGAGGTTGCCGAGCTCGCGCATGTGGCGGTCCTGCGCGTCGCTGCTCGCCTTCTCGTGCTCCGCGCGGAGCGCGGCCTCGCGTTCGGCGAGCTGACGAGCCGCCTCCTCCGAGGCGGTCTTGAGCTCTCCGATGCGCCGCTGATCGGCCTCGAACAGCTCTGCGTTGCGACGATCCTCGGCTTCCTCGAGGGCGCCCTGCTTCTCGCGCTCGGCCGCCTCGAGCTTGCTCTTCATCTCCGCGCGTAGCTCGGCGTCGCGTGCGGCCAACGCCGCTTCGGCCTCTTCCTTGGCCTGCTGCGACGCGGCTTGGTGCTCGACTGCGAGCGTCGCTTTCTCGTTCGCGTGCGTCTCGCGCAGGGCGGCCAGAGCGGCGGCGTGCGCTTGCTCGAGCGCGGCCTTCTCCTCCGCATGGGCGTTGCGCGCAGCCTCGGATTCGGCGGCGTGCGCGGCGCGCGCGGCCGACAGCTCGTTGGCGGCAGTGTCGCGTTGTCGCGACAGCTCGAGCTCGTGCGCGGTCCGTGCGTCTTCGATCTCGCGCTTGTGCTTCGCGTCGGCTTCACGCGCCTCCTCGGCGTGCTTGGCCTTGGCGTCGTCGAGCTCGGTCTCGAGCTTCTGGACCTGCTGCTGCGATCGCTCGAGACGTGCCTTCAGGTCATCGCCGCGTTTGGTCGCGGTCTCCTTGTCGGCCGCGAGCGCGTCGCTCTTCTGCGTCAGGTCGTCGACGTTGCGCTCGAGCCCGATGATCTTGTCGTCGAGGTCGGCACGTTCGCGCTCGAGCGCGAGGTTGCGGTCCCGCGCCTCGAGGATCTGCTTGTCGCGGACCGTGATCTGGTCGCGCAGATCGAGCAGCTCCTTGTCCTTGCGGTTGAGCGCCTCGCGCAGGTCGAGGAACTCGCGGCTCGAGACGCCCGCCTTGGCGGTGGTCGCCGCCGGCGCCGGACGACTCCGGAGCTCGGCGATCTCGGCGCGGAGCCGCTCGGTCTCGTCGGGCTTGTTGCGCAGCGCCTCGAGCTCTCGACGGGCCTCGTCGGCTTCGCGCTTGGCGTCGGCGGCCGCTCTGGCTGCTGCGTCCGCTTCCTTCTTCGCCGCGTCCGCGGCCTTCCTGGCGTCCGCAGCTTCGCGTTGGGCGTCGGCCGCGCCGGCACCGCCTTCCGGGGCCGGTGCGCTGCGTGCGTCCTCGAGCGACTGCTCGGCGTCGGCGAGCGCGCGCTGCGTGTCGCCCAGCGTGTTCTTCGTCTCCTCGAGCTCGGTCCGCAGCGCCGCTCGTTCGCGGCTCAGCGACTCGAGCTGTTTGGAGAGCTCCTCGACGTCCTGTCGAAGCGTGTCGAGCTCCTGCGAGCGCGCGGCGGGCGGAGGGGGAGCGCCGGTCGCGGCACCGCGCGGCGGAGGCGCAGGAGGTGCTGGTCGTGCGGGCGGAGCCGCAGCGGCCGCGGGGGGTGGGGCTTTCCCGGTGGGCGCGTCGCCTTCCATCATCAGCCGGTTGAAGGCATCGTCCGCGAACGCATCGACCTCGTCGTCGATGTTCGCAGGCGCGCGCTCGCTCGGTCGCGAAGCCGGCGGCGGCTGCGACGCGAGCGACAGATCGCCGTCGTCGATCAGGATGTCGTCGTCCGGCGCGGCTGCGCCGGACAACGTCAGGTAGGGTCGAGCGCGCTCGAGCAGATCGGCCACCGAGATCGGCTTGTGGACGTAGTCCTCGGCCCGCGTGCGGAGCTTCTTGTGCTGCGCGAAAGTCTCCTCGGTGGCTTCGCTCGACATGATCACGAGCGGCACGCCGCGCAGCTCCGCGCTCTTCTTGAGCTTGTTGCAGATCGAGAAGCCGTTCATGCGCGGCAGCTCGATCGCCAACAGGATGAGGTCGGGACGCGATGCCGCGGCCCGGTCGAGGCCGTCTTGCCCATCCTCGACGATCTCGACGTCCACACCGTGGCGGATCAATCCCTGGCGGACCTGCTCCGCGAACTCAGGGTCGCTTTCGAACAACAGCACGCGCTGCGCCATCGCCGCTCCTGATCGGGGCCGGAGTACGTCCGAGGGCGCGCGGGAGGGACCGGAACGGTCACCCGACGACGATCTCGGTGCGGCCAGGATAGGCGGGAGAGCGCCGGCAGATCAATTGCCGCGCTCGTAGGCCCGTGACAGGCGGCGCTTCCGTGCCGCGCCAGCGGTCAGCCGGCTACTGGATGCTGGCCGCCGCGGCGAGGCGCAGCATGGCGCGCTGATCGAGGTCGCTCGAGAGCGCGTAGGCCACGCCGTTGCGCCGGACGATCGCGACGTTGTACCCGCGCGCCGAGCCGTAGAGCACCTCGCGCCCGGCGATCTGCGTGCGCGCCGTGCCGTCGAACGAGACGTCCTGCGGCTCGAACACGAACACGGTCACGCGTCTGCCCGCCACGTCGTAGTAGAGCGTCGCGGCCTGTCGCTCGCGCACGTTGGAGAGCCGCGCGCCCACGAGCTTCGCGCGTTGCGAGCCGAAGCGAATGGGCCGCACCGGGAACTCGACCTTGCCGCGGAACCAGCTCGCGACCTCTTCGCCCTCGACCGACTTGACCTCTGCGGGGAAGGCGCGCGCGTGACCGCGCACCACGTCGTCGAGCACGGGAGCGAGACCTGCTTCGCGCGTCGCACCATCGACCGTCGTACGCGCGCCGATCGCGAGGACCGCGGCAGCGGCGACCGCGATGGGGACCGTGTAACGGAGGGGCAACATCCGCGGGCCGGAGCTGCGTCGCTTGGGCTCGGGCATGGGTGCGTTCGCCAGCGCCTCGACGAGACGCGAGCGCAACGCATCGGGCGCTCGGTCGGCGCGTACGGCGTCGCGCAGCTCGCGGTGCAGCTCGCGGTGCAGGGTCGCGTCCTGGCGGCAGCCGCGACAGCCCTCGAGGTGACGCTCGATCTCCGCGGTGAGCGATGGCTCGAGCTCACCGTCGAGACACGCGCCCAGGTAACGTCGCACCTCGCGACAGCTCGTCGCGCGGGGAGTCGATGTGGCCGCCGCGGTCATCGCGCCACCTTGCGGCGTCGGTACTCGTCGAGCGAAGCCGGTGCGCTCGTCTGCGCGGTCTCGGCCGACGGCTCCTCGTGGATGAGGCCCATCGCCACCGCGTCTTCGCGGAGCATCTGCTGCATACGTTGTCGCCCTCGATGCAAGCGCGACATCACGGTACCGATCGGGCACCCCACGATGTCCGCGATCTCGCGATAAGAGAACTCTTCGACGTCTGCGAGGAGCACGACCATCCGATACTCCTCGGGGAGCTGGTCGAGGGCCTCTCGGACGCGTTCGCGGAACATCCCCGCATCGACGATCGAGGTCGGGTCCTGGAGCTGCCGGACGGTGGCTTGCGAGAGCACGCCCTCACCGACCGGATCCGCGTCCGCGCCGTCGAAGACCGAGCGTTCCTTCTGCGTTCGCCGGTACTTGTTGATGAACGTGTTGGTCAGGATGCGGAACATCCAGGCCTTGAAGTTCGTGCCCTCCTCGAAGGTGTCGTAGGAGCGGAAGGCGCGAAGCAGCGCGTCCTGGACGAGATCCTCTGCGTCCGCGGACGAACGAGTCATCCGCACCGCTGCGCCGTAGAGGGCGTCCAGGTGACGGAATGCCTCGGCCTGGAACTGGGCGCGCCGGGCGTCCTCGTTCCGTACCAAGCGACCAAGCGTTCTCAAGAGGCCCATGCAAACGCGGAAACTCGGAGCCCTGGGCCCCTATTCCCCACCAACCCTGGGCCGGGAAACGCGAAGGATCAAACCCAACACACCGCAAGGAGCGCAAGCCGTGCGCGACGTCGCGCACCCGGCGCGCGAAACGGACCTAACGGAACGCGAGCACATCCTTGATCCCACGCATGGGACGGCGGGAGCGCGACTTGCACGAGCGCATCTCCATGACCCGACCCGCCCCTGCCCTCCGCGCCTACCCGGGCGGTCGCCGCAGCCTACCCCGGCACGACGATGCGGCGGTCGAGCATCCCGATGCTCGGCCCGTCATCTGCCCCGACTGCCCGACGCTGCGGCACCCGCTTCTGCAGCGGCTTCTCGTCGCGGCAGCCGACGGTCGATGCGCGCTGCCGTGCGTGGCACTCGAGGCACGGCAGCCGATCCCCACCTCGTGGCTGCACGGGCACGTCGCGGCGATCGTGCGTCGCGGCATCCTCGTGCGTCATCGCACCGATGCGCAGGGACGCGTCACGGCGATCGATGCCGCGGGCAGCGGATGTCTCGTGCCTCTCGGAAGCATGGGCGACATGCAAGGCGCGCTGGGCCTCGAAGATCCGGCCGCCACGGGCGACGCGGATCGGTCCGTCGGTTACGCGGCATCGGACAGCCGCGTGTGCCTCATCCCGACGGCGGTGCTGTCGACGGTGCTCGCGCGCGACGAGGGTGCGCGCGCGTACCTCTGGCTCGCCGCGCAGACGCTCGAGCGCGTCGAGCGCACGGCACAGGCGCGCGCCCGCACCACCGCGGACGCGCGGTTGGCGGCGCTGCTCGCGACGCTGTCGGACACGTTGTGGCCGCTCCGCCCTCGCGACGTGATCCCGGGCGAGATCCTGCAGCGCGACCTCGGCGCGCTCGCCGCGCTCCGCACGGAGTCGGTGTGCCGGTCGCTGCAGTCGTTGGCCGCCCAGGGTGCGATCGAGCGAACGGAAGAAGGCACCCGCATCCTCGATCGGGCCTTGCTCGACGGTCTCTGATCCGCCGATCAGCCTGCTTTCTCGCGGCCGTCGGCGGGCTCGGTGTGGATCACGACGTCGGCGACCGACGGGAACGATCGGCGCACCTCGTCGGCCACGGCGTGCGTCAGGTCGTGGGCGCGAGCCACGGACATCTCCGGATCGACGTGGATGTGGAGGTCTACGTGAACGTGGTCGAGCGCTCCGCGGGACCGAACCTTGTGGGCACCGCGCACGCCCTCGATGCGCAGGGCGACCTCGCGTACGGCGTCGGGGTCGAGACGCGCCTCGTCGGCGAGCACACCCAGGTTGGTGCGCAGGATGCCGTACGCCGTCTTCGCGATGAGCACGACGACGATCACGGCCGCGAGCGGGTCGGCCCACCAGTAGCCCAATGCGACGCCGGCGAACGAAGCGAGCACGGCCGTCGCGCCGAGGGCGTCGCTGCGCGTGTGGCCCGCGTCCGCGAGCAAGATGGGGCTCGACAGCTCGCGGCCTCGGCGCGCTTCGTACCAGCTCACCACGACGTTGGCGCCGATGGTGAACGCGACGAGCGCCGCCGACGCCCAAGAGGCTCTCGCCGCGGATCGCCCGGCCCGCAGCGTCTCGATGAGACCCGTGGTGACGGAGGCGAGGCCCCCGACGATGAGCAGGCCGATCGTGGCCGCCGCCAGCGTCTCGAATCGCCGGTGGCCGTACGGGTGATCGGCGTCGGGGGGGCGCGCCGCGAGCCAGAGCCCGACGAGCCCGACGATGTTCGACGACGAGTCGAGCATCGCGTGGACGCCGTCGGCGAGCACCGCGAGCGCACCCGTCCACCAGCCCACGGCGAGCTTGATCGCAGTGACCGCCAGGTTGGCGGCGAGCACGGCCCACAGCACCCGCCGGACGCGTCGATCGCGATCGTCCATGGCGCGGACGGCGCGCCGCCTCAGCTCTTCGGCTTCGCCACCACCAGCGCGGTGCCGTAGACCGCGCCGATCGGGATGGCCTCCGGCTCCTGCGCGTACCACTCGACGAAGCCGCAAGCGCGACAGACGTGCGCGTCCAGCAGACCGAAGGGCTTGTCCGTCTCCGCGACGGGCATCGGGACCTGCTCCTTGGAGAAGAAGCCCTTGTACGTGACGGCGCGATCGAACGTCACGGCCACGGGAGCGACGCGCTCTTCGTTCGCCTGTTGTCCGGTGACGACCGTTCGCTCCCGCATCCGCACGCGCACGATCTCGGCGTGACCGCACCGCGCGCATGGCAAGGCCGGTCGTTGGCTCGGCGCGAACGGCGGCAGGCCCGCCTTGCGCGTGCAGTCTTCGCACAGGGCGGGGTGATCTGCGCTCGGGAGCGAGAGGCTCGTTCCACAACCTTCGCAGGGGACGCTCGTCGTCATGCGGGCACCATCGCATCGAGGTGCCGCGGCGTCGAGCGCAAGCGGCCTAATCGAGCGTGAGGTGCCAGCGGACGGTCATCTCCGGGCCGTCGAACGATGGGAACGAGATCCCGCGTGCCGCGCCGCGCAGACAGTCGCCCGCCTCGCCCGTCGTCACCGCCGCAGGGCCCGACAA
>JADZFZ010000463.1 GCA_020854145.1 Deltaproteobacteria bacterium
ACGGAGGAGCCGCTCGCCGAGACGTCGACCGATGGGATCGACTGGGCGGCCGCGGTCTCGCACGCGCGCGACGTCGGCGGCCCGGGGCTCCGCGCGATGACGTTCGCGGCACGCGGCAAGATGCTCGAGGCGCTGGCGAAGGCGATTCACGCGCACCGCGACGAGCTGCTCGGCCTCGGCATCGACAATGGCGGCAACACGCGGGGCGACGCGAAGTTCGACGTCGACGGCGCCATCGCCACGCTCGACTGGTACGCGCGCCTCGGCGCCACGCTCGGCGAGCACGTGCGGATGGTCGACGGCGAGGCGCTGCAGCTGGCCCGGTCGCCGCGGTTCGTGGGTCGTCACGTCTGGGTGGCGCGCGAAGGGGTCGCCGTTCACGTCAACGCGTTCAACTTCCCCGCGTGGGGCCTCGTGGAGAAGGCGGCGGTCGCGTGGCTCGCCGGAGCGCCGGTCGTGACCAAGCCGGCGACCGCGACTGCCCTGCTCGCGCACCGTCTGGTCGAGGTGCTGCTCGCCAGCGGTGCGCTGCCGGAGGGTGCGCTGACGTTCGTGGCGGGCGGCGTCGGCAACTTGCTCGACCACCTCCACGGTCAGGACGTGCTCGCGTTCACCGGCTCGAGCGACACGGGTGCGAAGCTGCGCTCCATCGACGCAGCCGTCGCGCGATCGGTTCGCGTCAACGTCGAAGCCGACAGCCTCAATGCCGCCGTGCTCGGTCGTGACGTCGAGCGCGGCAGCGAGACCTGGCAGCTCTTCGTTCGCGACGTCGTTCGCGACATCACCCAGAAAGCCGGTCAGAAGTGCACCGCGATTCGCCGCGTGCTGGTGCCCGAGGATCTGGCCGAAGCGGTCATCGAGGACCTCGGCGAGCGATTGTCGGCGATTCGAATCGGCAATCCCGCGGACCCCGAGGTCCGAATGGGCCCCGTGACGTCGCACGCGCAGCGCCGCGAGGTTCTGGAGGGTGCCGCAGCCATCGCACGCGAGGCGAGGACGGTGGTCGGCGATCCCGCGGCACGTCCCGACGGCAAGGGCTATTTCGTCCATCCGATTCTCTTTCACGCGAAGCGGGGGCACGACGCGCCGATCGTTCACGCGCGCGAGGTCTTCGGCCCCGTCGCGACGGTGCTGGGCTACGGAGCGCCGGACGAGGCCGTCGCGATGATTCGACGTGGCGCGGGCGGATTGGTCTCGTCCATCTACACCGACGACCGTGCGGTGCTCGAGCCGCTGCTCTTCGGGATCGCGCCATTCCACGGTCGATTGATGCTCGGCAGCGCGAAGATTGCCGAGCACAGCACGGGCCCGGGGACGGTGCTCCCTGCGCTCGTGCACGGAGGCCCGGGCCGTGCGGGCGGTGGAGAAGAGCTCGGCAGCGCGCGCGGCCTGGCTTTCTACCAACAACGTGTCGCGCTCCAGGGTGACCGCGCAGTCCTCGACAAGGTCCTCGCGGATCTGCCGAACGCACCCCGGTAGGTGGTGGTGAACGAGCGCCGAGACGAAGGCCCCGGACCCAGCCGTCCCGGCGAGTCTGGAGGCCACGACCAGCTCGCGCGGGCGATCCTCGACGATCTGCCCATCGGGGTCTGGGTCGCACGCGCTCCGAGCGGAGAGCTCCTGTTCGCCAATCGGACGTTCGGCGAGATCATGGGAATGGCCGCTCGCGACGACGTCAGAGTCGGAGAGTACGGGTCGCCCTACGGGATTCGCACACGCGACGGCTCGGCGTATCCCGAGCAGCGAATGCCTTTCGTGCAGGCGTTGCAGGCGCGACGGCTCGTGACGCTGGACGACATCGTGATCCACCGTCACGACGGCGGACGCGTCAACGTGCGCGCGCACGCACGGCCGGTGCTCGACGGTCGCGGCGAGCCCACCCACGTCATCGTCGCGTTCGAGGACATCACGCGCGAGGTGCAGGCGGAGCGCGGCCGCGAGGAGGCCGACGCGCGTTTGCGGCACGCGGAGATGCAGCGCTCGATCGGCCAGCTCGCCGGCGGCATCGCGCACGACTTCAACAACGTGCTCTCGAGCATCCGCGTGCTCGTCCATCGGCTCCGCATGCACGAGAGCGACGTCGAGCGGCTCTTGCTCCTCGACGACGTCGACGCCGCAGCGACGAGCGGAGCATCGCTCGCGCGCCAGCTGCTCGATCTGTCCGGGGGCACCCTCTCTCCGCCCGCGGTGCTCGAGCTGCGCGAGGTGGTGAGCAGCGTGACGCGAATACTCTCGCGCACCCTCGGCTCGGGAATCGTGGTGGTGACCGACGACGACGGCAGCGCGGTCCGCGTACTGGCCGATCGGTCCCAGCTCGAGCAAGTGGTGTTGAACCTCGCGCTCAACGCGCGCGACGCCATGCCCGAGGGTGGGCATCTTCGCGTGTCCACGTCGCGCTCGCGGCTCGAGCCCGCAGCGGCCGCGAGGCTCGGAGTCGCGGCCTCCGATGTGGCGATCCTCGAGGTCCGCGACTCCGGCGGCGGGATCGCGCCCGACGTCCGCGAGCGCATCTTCGAGCCCTACTTCACGACCCGGCGCGGCGAGGGCGAAGAGGGCCGTGGTCTCGGCCTGGCCACGGTGCTCGCCATCGTGACGCGCCACGGCGGCGCCGTGGTCGTGGAAGACGTGGTGCCGCGCGGGACCTGCATGCGCGTCGTCCTGCCCGCCGCGGATTGACCGCCTCGGGGATCCCGTCGTGCGGGGTGCGCTCCCGGGCCGGTCAAGGCAGGGCGTAGCCGAGGAGCATCTCCATCCGGGTTCCCTCGCACGCCGGATCGGGGCTGACGAAATGGTCCCCGCTCGTGGGGACGTAACAGCGATGGAGCGCCACGGTACCGGGCGTGGCGGTCGTGTGGATCCAGCCCACGGGACCGAGCGGATGCAGACCCTCGCAACCGGCATCGGGCGTGAGCAACGAGTGGTCGCCCACACGGCACTCGAGCAACAGTCGTGTTCCCGGTTGCTCGTCGCGCCACAGGCGCCAGCGCGACTCCTCGGTGAACCCCGAAGGTGCCAAGCGGCTGCTCACCCAGTGACCTCTCGTCGGATGATGGCTGCGCGTCAAGCGGGTATGCGGCAGATCCTCGAAGCCGCAGGACAACATGGGAGGTACGAGGTCAGCTCGATTGGCGAGCGCCCACACTGCCCATGCCGGCTTCGCCACCCGCGACTCGTCGTGGAGGCCCAATCCGAGCCCGGCGACCGTCTCTGCCGGGTGATCGACCATGCGGTGATAGACGTAGCTCTCGATGCCTGGAGTCCCGAGCACGTTGCGGAAGCTCCGGCAGACCCCGTCCGCCTGCGCCGCCGCCGTCGAGCCGGGAGCGAGGGAGTTGACTCCGCTCTCGGTCAGCTGCACCTCCCATGCGCTCGGCGTCGTCGGGAACTCCCGCCTCAGGAAGCCGAGCAGCGTGCCGAGATTCCCGTAGGTCACGCGCGGCCAGTCGTCGGGGCCGAACTCGGGGCGCAGCAGGTCGGGCGGATAGGGGTGATACGCGACTCGCCACGCGCGACCGCCGACGCGCGCGGCCAAACCGCGCAGGAACGTCTCTCCCGACAGGAGCGCATCAGCGTCCGCCGGACGATCGAACGTGGAGCCGAAATGGTGCTCGAGCGAGACGAGCACCTTCGCGGCGGGCTGCTCGACGACGATTCGGTCGTAGGCAGCGGTCCAGTTGGCGGCATAGATGTCCATCCAGGCATTCGGATCGCACGCAGTGCCCTGCCCACAGCCGATGTCGAACCACGTGTTGGCATTGACCTCGTTGTGGATCACGAAGTCCGCGATGCGCCCGTGCCCGTGCAACCCGTCGTAGCGACGCGCCAACATGCCGGCGAATCGCCCGTAGTCGGTCGCGTCGTTCGGTGCGCAGAAGATCTCGAAGCCGGGAGCGGCCGGAGAGCAGACGCGACCCGAGCGCGCCCAAGCGGGAACCCCGTAGACGACCGCCGTCACCACGAGCCCGCGTGCCGTCCAGTCCGCGATGGCCGCGTCGACCCCGCCGTCGATGACGTAACAACGCCCTTCGTGCTCTTGCTGGGTCGCCGCATCGCAAGGGGGCGAGCGCACCTCGGGCTCCCATGTTGCCCAGACGAGGTTCATCGCCACGCCACCTGCGTTGTTCCCGGAGATCTCGTCCGGATTCGCCCAGAAGTCGGGTTGAATGCCCTTGATCCGGTAGGCGCTGCGCGTCGGGTACGGCAATGGGCTCGGTCCCCCGTCGATCGGCGGAGGGCCGGAATCGTCCGAGGGAGCCCCCAGATCGGCGCGAGCGGCCGAGTCGATCGGCGCAACGCTCGTGTCGAAGGGCGAATCGGCGTCGCCGGCGACGCTGCCCTCGTGTCCGCTCGCGCCGTCGCCCATCGCCCCGTCCAGCGGCGTGTCGGCATCGAGAGGTGATCCCGAGTCGCGCCCCGGCGCGCCGCCGTCGCGTGATCGGCCGGCGTCCTCGGTCGAAGACACGGTGCCTGCGCACCCCGCGAGCACCCAGAGCAGCAGCATTGCCGGGCGTGCCGTCACGCCGGCCAGGATACCGGGTGGCAGCGTCAGCCGCGCTCGATTCGCGCGACCAATCGGGACATCCCCTCGGCGAGCACTGCCCGGCGGCAAAGGAGGCTGACGACGAGGTGACCGTCGGCCTCGAAGTCGAAGAGGTAGCCCGGTTGCACGAGGACGCCGTCCTCGCGCAGCAGCTCGAGCGCCCAGGCCTCGTCGGTCTTCGTCGTCGGGACGCGGAGCACGGCGTACCAGCCGCCCTCGGCGTGCAGCAGCGTGGTGGCGGTCCCGGCGACGAGCGCGGTGGCGCGCGCGCGATTGTCGAGCACCCGTTGCAGGGCTCGCCATCGGGTCTGGGCTGCGCGGCGCAGCAGAACCGGCAATGCGTGCTGCACGGGGGCACCGACGGACAGCGCGGCGTCGGCGATCACCTCCAGCCGCGCGAGGGCCTCGTCGACGAGGCGCTCCGGACCGGCGAGCACGATCCAACCGAGCTTCATCTGAGGCAATGCTGCCGATTTGGAGAGCCCTCCGAGCACGAACGAGAGCGCGTTCCGGACGGTCGCGACGCTGCGGGCAGGAGAATCCGGAGAATCGCGCGAGGGGGTCGCGGAGGGCGAGCCGAGCCCGCCGCCAGCCGCGCAGTAGGCGTAATCGAAGAACACCTCGTCGGAGACGATCGCGAGCCCGCGCTCGGCGGCCAGAGACTCGATTCGCTCGAGGTCGGCGCGGGACACGAACGAGCCGGTCGGGTTGTTCGGGTGGACGAGCACGATGGCGCGCGTGCGATGCGAGAGCGCCGATTCGAGCGTGTGGAAGTCGATGTGCCACCGTCCGTCGTACCGCAGGCGAAAGGGTGCCAGTCGGACGTCGTGCAGCTGCGCGAGGTGATCGAGGAGGGGATATCCGGGTAATCCCACGAGCACCTCGTCGCCCGGGTCGCAGAGCAGCTCGAAGAGGAACCCGTAGGCTTCGCTCGTCGAAGCCGTGAGCACGACCCGCTCGACGGGGGCCTCGGTCCCGCGCGAGGCGAGGTGGTCGCGCACCGCGCGCCGCGCCGCCGGGAGGCCGAA
>JADZFZ010000464.1 GCA_020854145.1 Deltaproteobacteria bacterium
CGCAGCCGATCGGGCTCGCGCGGCCGCAGCTCGATCTCGACGAGCTGCGGGTCGGGATCGGTCGCGTAGGTCCGATCGCGCGGAACGCCGTGCGGCGAGCCTTCGTCCATCTCAGTCGTTGCCCGCTCGCGCGCCCGCGCCGTCCGTCCGTGCGACGGCGAGCAGGGCTCTCTCGAACGCCGCGAGCTGCGTCTCGAGCCGACCGTCGATCGTCCCGAGATCGCACTGCACCAGACAGCCCCCACGCGCGATGGCGGGATCCGCGACCACGCGAATGGGCGCCGCGACGCGCGCGAGCGCACCGAGCCGCTCGCTCTGCCCTTCGACCACTGCGGCGTCTTCGGGGCTCACGCGCAACGTGACGTACGACGCGCGACGCGCGTGCTCGAGCACCCTGCCACAGACCTCCATCACCTGCGTGGCGTCCACGGCGAGCGATGCGCCGATAAGCCGCTCGGCCGCATGGACCGCGAGGCGTGCGACCTCGGGCTCGAGCTCGAGCAGCGCCCGATCGCGCCGCGCACGCGCAGCCACCACGAGCGCGGCGGCCTCCTCGCGTCCCAGACGTTGCCCGACCGACCGCGCCTCGTCGCGCAACCGCTCGGCGAGCACGCGTGCCTCTTCCACGATGCGCGCCGCCTCTTCGCGCGCGCCAGCCACGATGCGCGCCGCCTCCGCGCTCGCGTCGTAGACCGCGCCCGGGATCACGCGCGGCGACGCATCGTCGACGCGATCACGCGCCGGATCGAGCGCTGGATGACCGCGCACGATCCGACTCACGCAGCGCGCTCCCGCCGTGTCCGCGCCCACCGACCGACCGACGGCTCGAGCCGTGCGAGGTCGCAGCCGAGGGCAGCACCATCGTCCGTCGGCAGCAGCGTCGCCGCGCCACGCACGAGCGCTCCAACGTGCGCAGGGTCCACGGTTGCCCGACGCGCCATCGCCATCGCGAGCAGACGCGAGCGCTCCGGCGCCGCCGCCGGAGCGCTCCCCGAGCCGTGGCCGCGCTCCACCTTCTCGTACGCGCGCAACAACGCCCCGACCACCTCGCGCTCCCCCTCCGCCAGGCGCGCCATCAGCGTCGCGCGGGTGTCGCCGTCCAGCGTCGCGCACGTCTCGGCCACGACGATCCTGCCGGCGGCCAGATCGGACGCGACGTCCGGCGGCCCGCCACCGGATCGCATCACCGCCGTCACGACCGCGGCAGCAGCGCGCCACGGCCGAAACCCAGGGCGCGCCGGCGGTGCGCCCGCGACGGGCCCGACCGCCGCCCGCGCACGGAGCGACAGCGGCACGCCGCGCTCGGGATTCGCCACGGCGCTGCGGAGCCGCGTCTCGAGCCGCGCCGTCCGGCCCGAGGAGCTCGTCGCTCCTGCCTCGATGCCGTCGAGCTCGCGCTCCGCCGAGCCACGCAGCGCCGCTCCGAGCCCGTCGAGCACGACGGCACGCACGCCCGGCGCCATCACGACCGCGGCCGCGATCCCCAGGGCGATCGGATCCGATGTGGTCTCGTCCACGTACGCAGTCGTGCTTACCACGAACGAACGCACGGACGCGCGCGAGGAAGGCAGGAAGCACGTGAGCACGAGGCGCGTATCCTCGGTCGCGTCATGGAAGCCTCGGTCGTCGGCGGCATCGCGGTCGCCGTGCTCTTCCAGCTCGGCGTCGCGCTCGGTCTCCACGTCTGGGCCCGGAGCGTCGCGCGTCGTCACCCGCGCAATCCATGGTTTGCACGCACCTCGTGGCTCCCGTTCGCGGGCTTCGTCTCGTTCTCCGTGGGTCTCGTGCTCACCGTGCAGATGCTCATCGGCGCCTTCGCCTCGGTCGCGTCCGCCAACCCGGCCGAGAAGGCCCAGCTCCTCGCACGCTCGATCTCCGAAGCCATGAACGTCTCCGCGTTCTCGTGGGTCGCGACGTTCGTGTTCTACGGCGCGAGCGTCGCCGTCTCGCTCGTCGGGACGTTGCTGCGCCAGACGGGGACAGAACACCCCGCCGAGCGGTGACTGCCGTCCCACTTCGGCGCACCTTCGACCTCCGCCGAACGCCGCCCTTCGCGCGCGTCTCCGCGCGGCGCACCGCTTGCTGCACTGGGTCGACGTGCCACGTTCGCCTTGGCCCCCTCGCGCTTGCCTTCACGCTTTCGCGCTCGCCTTCGCCATGCTCGTCCCGCCCGCGTGCGGTGACGATTCCGCGCCGAGCTCCACCGCGTGCGAGCGGTCGTCCGATTGCTCGACGGGGCAATCGTGCGTCGATGGCGTGTGTCGCCCGACGCCCGCGCCCGACGCGAACCCGTCCGACGCCGCCGACACGGGGACGCCGCCCGACCTAGGGCCCCCGATCCTGCCGGACACCGGGCCGTTTCGCTGCACGAGCGACGAGCAGTGCGGCACGGGATTCTGCGTGGAGGGCGATTGTTGCCCGACCGCCGAGCAGGTCTGCGGAACCGCGTGCTGCGGCGCAGGCGAGACCTGCTTCGCAAGCGCGTGCGTGGTGCCCGGGCGCGAATGTCGGACGTCGATGGATTGCGACGAAGGCCAGTACTGCGAGCCGGCGCTGGCTCCCGATTCTCCGGTCGAGCCCGACGCCGGGCCGGCCGACGGAGGCGCTCCGACGGATGCAGGCGTGCCGGCGACCGACGCGGGGTCTCCGCCCGATGCGGGATCCCCCATGGATGCGGCGACACCGGACTCCGGGCCCGCGCCGGTCTGCCTCGATCCGGGACCGCCGCCGGGGCGCTGTCTCGCATTGCCGCCGCGCTGCGAAGGCGACGAGCCGATGCCCGGCGAATCCTGCATCCGGGATTGCGAGTACCGCCCGCCGACTGCGCCCCTCGACGCGGTGCGCGAATGGACCTGGGGACCCACGGCGGCGCAATTCCCGAATCACACCGACGTCTGGGCGACGCCGACCGTGGGGCGCGTCGCGGACACCAATTGCGACGGACTGCACGATCTGCACGACGCTCCCAACATCGTCTTCGTCGCCGGCAACGCGGGCGGCACCTGCTGCTCGTGCGGCGACTCGACCTCGTGCTTGACCGGCGTGCTCCGCGTGCTGGACGGTCGCACGGGCGCCGAGGTGTGGTCGCTGCGGCGCGCGGCGATGGGATCCATCGGTTTTGCGGGTCTATCCGTCGCGCTCGCGGACGTCGATGGCGACGGCGGCCTCGAGATCTTCGCGATGACGGGCGAAGGGCGCGTCGCGCTCGTCGACGGCGACGGCACCGTGCTCGCCGTGAGCGCCGAGCGCACGCCGGGCTACGACGCTGCGTCCTTCGGCTGGGGCGGCGGTCTCGCCGTCGCGGACACGACGGGCGACGGCAGCCTCGAGATTGCCTACGGCCGCACCGTCTTCCGGTGGGACGGCACGACGCTCGCGCGATTGTGGATCGGCACGGGGGGAATCGGCCGCGCGCATTCGCAAGCATTGTCGTTCTTCGTGAATCTCGACGACACCCCGGCGCTCGAGCTGCTCGCCGGGCGCACGGCCTATCGCGACGACGGAACCATTCTCTGGGACCGCACCGACATCCCCGAGGGATTCTCGGCGGTCGGCGATCTGGACCGCGACGGCGTCCCCGAGGTCGCGGTCGTCTCCGACGCCCGCTGCTACGTGCTCGACGGCGTCTCGGGCGAGACGGAGCTCGGGCCCACCGCCGGCAGCGGGACCGGCAATGGAGGCCCGCCGACCGTGGCCGACTTCGACGGCGACGGTTTCCCCGAGATCGGGATGGCCACGCAGAACTATTACGAGGTGTTGAAGGCCGATTACGACGCGGGCGAGCTCCGATTGCTCTGGGAGTCGCCCAACCACGATTTCAGCTCGTCGGTCACGGGCTCGACCGTCTTCGACTTCGAGGGAGATGGCGCGGCCGAGGTCGTCTACAACGACGAGTGTTTCCTCTGGGTCTACGACGGCGCCACGGGTGCGGTGCGATTCGCGACTCCGACGACGTCGTTCACGGCCACCGAGGCGTCGCTCGTGGCCGACGTGGACGGCGACGGTGCCGCCGAGGTCGTCATGGTCTCGAACGGTGCGAGCCCCGACGGGTGGCGATGCACCGAGGCGCCATGGACCTCTCCCGACGGCGTGCGCCCCGCCTGGATCCCGCCGGAGGGTGGCCCTGCGTATCGCGGCATCTCCGTGTTCGGCGACCGTACCGGCAGCTGGGTCGGTACGCGCACGCTGTGGAATCAGCACGCCTACTCGGTGAGCAACGTATGCGACGACCGCGACGACGCGTGCGACCCGGCGCGCGGCTACGGACGGATCCCGGAGACCATGCGCGACAACTGGGACGTGCCCTGGCTCAACAACTTCCGCCAGAACGTGCAGGACCAAGGGCTCTTCGACGCGCCCGACGCCGTCGTGACGCTCGCCGTCCAGTGCCATCGGCCGCTCCGCCTCGTCGCGAGCGTGCGTAATCTCGGCGAGGCCCTTCTGCCGGCCGGCGTCGTCGTGCGCTTCTACCAGCAGACCGGCGCATCGATGACGCTCGTGGGCGAGGGCAGCACCACGGCGGCGCTGTTTCCCGGTCAGGTCGAGCGCGTGTCGGTCGACGCCCCTGCGGACGCGCCGCCCGAGGCGGCCTTCGTCGCACGAATCGAGGTCGACGAGGCGACCCGCACCTTCCACGAGTGCCGCGAGGACAACAACTCCTCGGAGCCCGTCGTGGGCCGCTGTCTCATCTGATCGCGCGCCGTGCCACCACGATTGCCAAGGCAATCGCGAGCAGCAGGCCTAGTCTCGAGGTGGCGGTCTCGGCAAGTCTCCCTCTCCCCGAATGGGGAGAGGGGGGGGGGGTGTGGGGCGAGCGCTCCACGAATTCGATCGTCCGACCACGCCACAGCCGCAACCGTCGTCGGATTCGCCACGCGGCGCAATCGGGCCCGAATCGATTGCACCCGAATCGGCAATCGATCCCGAGTCCGGTTCGCCTCCCGAGTCGACCTCCGAGCCGGCATCCTCGACCGGCGGCGGTCCCGCGTCCTCGCCTGGGCCCGGCAATCCGAGCAGTGCGCGGAGCGCGGGCGCCGGGTCCACGATCCCGTAGCCGTACACGAGGTCGTGCCCGTCCGCGTCCGGCGTCGCGAAGGGCGCGGGTCGTGCGGTCTCCGAGAGCAACGTCCCCACGCGCTCGGCCGTGGCGTCCGGAGCCGCCGCGAAGAGCAACGCGGCCGCGCCCGCGACGACCGGGCACGACGACGACGTCCCGCCGAAGAGCGACGTGTACTCCGTGGCGTTCTCGCCTTCGGCGCCCTGGATGTCGGTCGTCAAGGTTCCCGTCGGGGCCGTCACGTCCACGTCGCGGCCCGAGTTGCTGAACGACGTCGCCTCGTCGAAGTTGTTGATCGCGCCGACCGTGACGACGCCGCGCACACCCGTGATCTCCGACGGATCGAGCTCGCGAGCGTCGTTGCCCGCGGCAAACACGACGAGCGATCCGAGCCCCCCGCGACCCTCGTCGTAGAGCGACTCCATCGCGCGCGCGATCGCGGCCGGCACGGCGAGCCCTTCCTCGAACCCCCAGCTGTTCGACACGACCGCTGCGCCCCATTCGTTCGAGAGATCGAACGCCTGCACGTCGGACGAGATCGGGATGAGCGAGCCCGGAGGGCCCAACAATCGAACGCACCGCACGCGGCACTCGGGGCACGCGCCCGCGATCCCGATCCCGTTGTCGCCCTGCGCGCCGACGATGCCGGCGCACGCGGTGCCGTGCTCGTTGCCTGTATCTCCCGGCAGAAAGGACGGATCGTCGTCCTGATCGAAGACGTCGTAACCCGGGTCGAGCCGCGCGACGAGGTCGGGGTGCGTCAGATCGCAGCCATTGTCGACGACGACGACCGTCGTCGATGCGTTACCCGTCGAGAGGCTCCACGCATCCTCGATCCCGATGTGATCGAGGTACCACTGCCCCGGGTAACGCGGGTCGTTCGGCGGAACGGTGATGTC
>JADZFZ010000465.1 GCA_020854145.1 Deltaproteobacteria bacterium
CGACGGGCTACACGTTGGAGATCCCCGCCGGAGGGATCGTCGATTTCACGGGTAATCCGATTGCCGAAGCATTCACGGCGACATTCACGACGACCGAATGATGCCCTCTCCCCGCAACGCGGGGTCCTTCTCCGCGGCTTTCTCCCTGTCGATCGCGACAGGGCTCGTGCTCGCCGCGTGCGGCGAGCGCGCGAATGGCCC
This sequence comes from Deltaproteobacteria bacterium, assembly GCA_020854145.1. GTDB lineage: Bacteria > Myxococcota_A > Polyangia > Polyangiales > JADZFZ01 > JADZFZ01. The sequence continues at coordinate 202 of JADZFZ010000465.1, forward strand.
GGGCGACGCGGCGACCGTCGATTCCGCCGCAGACCTCGGCGCCGTCGATGCGGGTCCCGAGCGAGATGCGCTCGGTCCGCCCGACCTCGGCAATCCCGATTCCGGTCCTGTCGAGCTTGCCGCGAATGCGGGCGAATCCTCCTACGCGATCGTCGGAGAAGAGGTGACCCTCGACGGCTCCGGCTCCACGGGCGCGGTCGCCTATCGGTGGGACTACGGCAATGGCGAGCGCCAGAGCGCGCCGAGCGACGATCCCGTCGCGCGCGTCGTCTACACGTCGGCCGGGCGATTCGCGGCCACGCTCACGGTGCTCGACGAAGCCGATCGCACGCGGACGGATACCGTCGTGGTGACGGTGACCGAGCCGCTCGTGTGGCGCCCGCGGCAATCGAGCACCGTGAGCGTCGCCCGCGACCGACGCACGGCCGCCGTGGTCGTCCCCGACGCCGACCTCGTCGCCCTCGTCGACTGGGACGAAGACGGCAGCTTCCGCGTGTCTCGGCGAATCGCCGTCTCCGCGGGTCCGCGCACGGTCGCGATCGCCGACGACGGGACCGTGTTCGTGGCGTGCCAGCGAGCCGGCACGCTCGACGTGACGAGCCTCGACGGCGCGCCGACACGTTCCATCGCCCTCGGTCGCGGCACACGTCCGTTCGGGGTCGTCGCGACGAGCGGCGGAGGTTTCGCGGCGGCGCTCGGCGGCACCGGAGAGCTCGTGATCGGCGACGGCGGCGGTGTGACGGCACGATGGCCCGACCTCCCCGACGCGCGCGGCGTCGCGGAGCTCCCCGACGGGCGAATCGCCGTCACCCGCTGGCGCTCGACCGACGACGGCGCGACCCTCACCGTGGTCGATCCCGACCGTCCGGATGCGCGCGAATCGTGGTCCCTCGCCGTCGATCCGCAGGCAGGCAGCGACACCGAGATCGGCGGTGTGCCGAGCTATCTCCACCAGCTCCTCGTCTCGCCGGACGGCATGCGGGCTTTCGTCCCGTCGTTACAGGCCGCCACGGGAGAAGGCCTGTTCCGCAGCGGCCGTCCGATGACCTTCGAGACCACGGTACGTGCCGTGGTCTCGCGAATCGACCTGCGCACCGGGGTGGAGGACTTCGAAGCCCGCAAGCAGCTCGACAATCACGGGTTCGCTTCGGCAGGGGTGCTGTCGAGCCACGGTGACTTCCTCTTCGTGGCGCTCCGCGGCACCCGCGCAGTCGAGCGAATCGACACTTTCGACGGCTCGAGCTCCGGCAATCTCCAGAACGTCGGATGGGCCGTCGAAGGAGTCGCATTGTCCGCCGACGATCGATTCCTGCTGGTCGATGCGTCGCTCTCGCGCGAGCTGGTCGTGTACGACGTGCGCGATCTGTCGGACCTTCCCGAGCCCGTCGCGCGCCTTCCGACGGTGGAGTCGGAGCCGCTCTCGGCCGACGTGCTGATGGGCAAGCGCCTGTTCAACGATTCGCTCGATCCGCGATTGTCGCGCGACGGCTACATCGCCTGCGCGCATTGCCACCTCGATGGCGAGACCGACAATCGCGTCTGGGATTTCACCGATCGGGGAGAGGGCCTGCGCAACACGATCTCGCTGCTCGGGCGAGCCGGCGCGGGCGACGGCCCGATCCACTGGAGCGGCAACTTCGACGAGATCCAGGACTTCGAGCACGACATCCGCAATGCCTTTCGCGGACTCGGATTGATGGCCGACGCGGACTTCCACACGGGCTCGCGCGATTCGACACTCGGCGATCCGAAAGCGGGTGTGAGCGCGGATCTCGACGCGCTCGCGGCCTACGTCGCGTCGCTCGACGAAGACCCCGAGAGCCCCCATCGCACCGCCGGAGGCGAGTTGTCCGAGTCGGCCGCGCGCGGCCGATCGCTCTTCGAGTCGGCGGCAGTCGGCTGCGCGAGCTGTCACGCCGGCGCGCGACTGACCGACAGTCGATTCGTGGCCTCGGGAATGCCTCTGTTGCACGACGTCGGGACGCTCGGCCCCGGCAGCGGAATGCGGCTGGGCGCCACGCTCTCGGGGATCGACACACCCACGTTGCACGATCTCTGGCTGACGGCTCCCTATCTCCACGACGGCTCCGCCGCGACGCTCGAAGACGTCCTGACCACGCGAAACCCCGACGACCTCCACGGCACGACCTCGGGTCTGACGGCCGAGCAAATCGCCGATCTCGTCGCCTACCTGCTGTCGCTCTGACCTGGTTCGCGAGCTCGCTGGACGTGATCCTGGCCGTCGCCGGGGCCCTCCTGCCTGCGGGGATCCGTTCGCTCGATGCGATCCACCTCGCGACGGCGACGCTCCTCGGCGCCTCGCTGAAGAGTCTCGTCACCTACGATCTCCGGATGGCCGATGCCGCGCGCGCGATCGGTTGGAACGTCGTCTCTCCGGCATGACGCGAGGGTGCGTTCGGCTCGATGCCCCCAGCTCGGCCTCCTCCGTGCTCGAGCTGCGGTCAGCGCCCCTCGAGGCGCACGGCATGGCCGTCGGGATCGCGCACCACGATGGCGCGTGACCTCGCGTTGACGCAGACCGAGTCGATGCACGGCGAGGGCGCGCCCGCGAGCATGGGGACGTTCGCTTCGCGCAGACGCGCGATCGTCGCGTCGAGATCGGCGACGGCGATCACCGTCTCGGTGTGCGCGAGGTCCGCGGCGCTGGACGACGCGGACGCACGACCAGGGCCCGGCGCCTGGTACTCGAGCAGCTCGACGCCGGGACCCGAGGTGCCGCGCATCCCCGTGATGGCGACGCGGGCGCCCCGGACGCCGGAGAGACGTTGCTGCTCGACGCCCGAGTTGAGGCTGGTACCGGCGACCTGCAGGCCGAGCAGCTCGACGTAGAAGCGCCGGCTCGCGTCGGTCGAGCGCGCCGCGATCGCGGTGTGATCGATGCCGAGGACGATCGCGCTCGCCCGCGTGCGCCGTTGCCAGCGCGGGTCGCCCCGCCCGTTCGGGTACCAGATGAGCTCGAGCGGATGGCCCTCGGCGTCGCGGAAGTACGCCGCGCGGATGCCGCCCGCCGCGGGGTTGTCGTCGGGGATGCGCTGCGGCGCCGGCGAGATGCGGCGGATGCCGGGTGCGGCGATCACGCGCCGCCACGCAGCGTCGATGTCGGCGACGACGATCGCGACGTGCTGGAAGTCGAGGTCGCGGCTCGCGGCGTCGCGACGGATGGCGCGCCCGCGGGCACGCTCCAGCTGGCGAAGGCCGAGGGTCTCGTTGCCGAGGCGGAGCGTCGTCGTTCGCGCAGAGACGTTCGGCAGCGCGAGCAGCGAGCCGAGCTGCGGGCTCGAGGCGGCCGTCGCCGTGATACCGCGCGTCGCACCGAGCGCGTCGATGAAGAACGCGGCGCGCGCCTCCAGATCGGCGACGGTGAGGTCGATGCGCGCGACGAACGCCGTCGGTGCGCGGGGCGGCGAGGTCGGAGCGGGCGGTACCGGCGCCGGTGCGGTCGGGGTCGGCGCAGGCTGCGCGATCGAGGACACCGACGCGACGATCGCGCCCATCGACGCGCCGGCCACGAGCACTGCGAGCCGAAACGCGCGGCGACGTCGATCGGTGTCTCTCATGGTCGGACCCTACGCCGGATCCGCATGCCCGTTACCCGCCGTCGTCGGAAACGCCGAGCCGCGATCGACGTAGAGCCGGCATGCGATCGATCGCTTCGTCGAAGACGAGACCGCGAGCCGCGACGTGACCGCGACCACCCCCGAGCGCGATGGGCGCACCCGCGCGCCCGACTTGCGCCCGACGCACCGCGCCGCGATGGTCGTCGTCTACGCCGCCGCATTGCTGCAGGGCCTGACCGTCGTGTCGTTCCCGGCGAGCGCGAACGTCCTCAAGAGCGCATACGGTCTCGACGACGCGGGGTACGGGAGCCTCTTTCTCCCGCAGATGGCGCTCACGATCGCGGGCTCCCTCGTCGGCGCAGCGCTCGCGCGCAAGCTCGGCCTGCGTGCGTTGCTCGTCGCGGCGATGACGTGTGCCGTCGTCGCAGAGCTGCTGCTCGTCGCGGTGCACTGGCTCTCGCCCGAGCATCGTCTGACGTCGCTCCTCGCAGGCACCGGGTTCATGGGCGCGGGCTTCGGCCTCGGTGCCGCGCCGCTCAACGGCTACCCGCCTCTCCTCTTCCCGGCACGCAGGGACGCCGCGCTCGTCGCGCTGCACACGTGCATCGGGATCGGTTTCGCCCTCGGCCCGATCCTCGTGACGGCGTGGGACGGAGCGCGCTCGTGGCCCGGCTACGGAATCGGCGTGGCCGCGGCGTGCGCGCTCTCGGTCGCGGTCACATCGGTCGCGCGCTTTCCGCCGACGAGGGCCGCCGCGGGCGACGTCGCAGGCGATCGCATGAGCGCCCCTTCCACCGCCAGGCCGCGCGCGATCCTCCTACCGATCTTCCTCTGCGTCGCCGTCGTCTACGCCTTCGCGGAGGGCACGTTCGCGAACTGGGCGGCCATCTTCCTCGCCGAGGATCGCGCCGTGCCGGAGCACCTCGCGGCGTTCGCGCTCTCGGGCTTTTGGCTCGCCATCGCCGTCGGACGTCTCGGTGTCGCCGCGCTCGTCGCGCGCGTCTCTGCCGAGCGCGTCTGGCTCGCGCTGCCGATCGTGATGATCGCGGCGTTCATCGCGATCCCCTTCGCCTCCGACGCGGCCAGCGGCATCGCGCTGTTCGTGCTCGCGGGCCTCGGCTGCTCCGCCTTCTTCCCGCTCACCGTCGCGCTCGCATCGCGGCTCGCGGCGCCGCCGGAGAAGGCGGCCACCGCCTCCTCGATGGCGATCGCGGCGCTGATGGTCGGCGTCGGGCTGTCGTCGTTCGCGCTCGGTGCGATCCGCGGTCGACTGGCGCTCGACGCGGTCTACCGGCTATCGGCTGCTTACCCCGCGGTAGCCCTCGGGCTCGGAGCGATCGGTCTGGCGCTCGCGCGCAAGAGAGCGACCTGACGCGGCGCCCTCTCGGTACGAGCCCCCTGGCAGGACGAGTACCGATGGTCGAGTGTGGCACTCTCGCCGGATGCGCAACGGTGGGTCGGCGTGGGCAATCCTCCTGGTCTTGCTCGGCTCGAGCTGCGGCATCGAGAAGGAGGATGGCACCCTGGCGGATCCCGACGGGAGCGCCCGAACGGATTCCGCGGTCCCGCTTCCGCCACCGCCAGCGCCGGGCGACACGGGCACCACGCCGCCGCCGCCGCCCGGCGACATGGGCACGGTCACGCCGCCGCCGCCGGACTCGGGCGCTCTCGACATGGGCACTGCTGCCGATCTCGGACCGCCGGACTCCGGCCCTCCTCCGACGACGTCGCCCGGGCCCGTGATCGGCGACTTCCAGCTGACGTTCTACTGGGTCGCGTACGAAGGCGATCACCCCGACGGGCCGGCCACCGACCTCTACGCCGACGACTGCTCGGTGCTCGCGTCGGTGCCGGCGGATTTCGCGGACGCCATCGCCCTCGAGGGAACCGGGCGTCTGCTCGACGGGCGAATGCTCAACGTCTCCGGCGGGTGCGGCTGCGCGCGCTCACCCTGCTTCTTCGAGCTCGACGCGGATCACCCGTGGGGAGTCGGAGTCGCGAATCGCCCGCTCGCGCCCTTTCGGTCCGTCGCCATCGATCGCGCAGTGCTCGACATCGGCACCCACTACTACGTGGAAGAGCTCGATGGGCTGACGATGCCGGGCGACGCTCCGTGGGGGGCATTCGTGCACGACGGGTGCGTCTTGGCCGACGACGTCGGCGGCGGCATCGACGGCATGCACATCGACTTCTTCGTCGGCCTGCGCGAGCACTACCGCACGCTCGTCGGGATGGTCGGCGACCCCGTCGTGCTCCACGAGGGCGGCGAACGCTGCCTCTGATGGCGTGACGACAAGCCGCCAACCGTTCGCCCCGAGCACGGTCGAGGGGCGCGTCGCGTGCTTCGACAAGCTCGGCTCGAACGGGTAGGTCGCGGCCATGCGTTACGGCGTCATCCCCACCAACGTCCCCGAGCGTGTCGCGCTCGCGCTCGGGGTCGTGCCCGTGCCGTTGCTCGACATGTTCGTCCCGCTGGTGCTCTCGCGATGCCTGATGGCGGCCGTGCGCCTCGGCGTCTTCGAGACGCTCGCGGGCGGCTGGCTCACGCCCGCAGAGGTCGCTTCGCGCGCGGGTCTCGACGAAGCGGCCATGCTGCCGTTCCTGCGGACGCTCGTCGTCGGAGGGTACCTGCGACAGCGCGGCGCGAAGTTCGGTCTCACGCGTCTGTCGCGACGTCACATGGTCAAAGGAGCCGAGCGCGACCTGACGGGGTACGCGGCGTTCAACTACGCCCAGTGGCACATCCTCGAGAGCCTCGAGAAGCTGCTCGAGACGGGGCACGGCATCGAGATCCACCAGAGCATGCAGGACCCCGCCGAGTGGGCCGCCTATCAACGCGGCATGCTGGAGCTGTCGCGGTTCGAGGCGCCCTGGGTCGCGAAGGTGGTTCCCGTCGCCGCGGGCGCACGGCGCCTGCTCGACATCGGCGGATCGCACGGAGCCTACGGTGCCGCGATCTGCCGGAAGCATCCGCCGCTGCGCGCCACGGTGCTCGATCTGCCCGCAGCCATCGATCACGCGCGCGCGCTCGCGAAAGAAGCCGGCCACGACGACGTGGTGGAGCATCGTGCGGGCAACGCCCTCACCGACGAGCTCGGCAGCGGCTGGGACGTCGTGCTCCTGTCGAACGTCGTTCACCACTTCGGCGAGGCACAGTGCCGGCAGGTCGCGCGACGCGTGCACGCGGCCACGGCCGCCGGCGGTGCCATCGCCATCTACGACGCGGAGCTCCCCGACCCGCGCACGAAGGCCGATTTCAACGACGGAGCGGCGCTCTACTTCCGGCTCTGCTCCGATTCGCGCACGTACAACGGCCGCGAGATGGAGGGCTGGCTCGAGGACGCCGGTTTCGCGTCGGTGACCAGCCACCGCTCGGTCGCCGCCCCCGGCAGCGTCGTCGTCACCGGCATCAAACGGTGACGGCGAACCGCCGAGGCTGGCGGTCCGCACCTCCGCGACGATCCTGACGACCGACCCTCGGTCTCCCCGTTCGTGCACCTCGATGGACGCGACTCCCGGACGGGGCCGACCGCGCTCCTGCGCGGAATGCCCAGCCGGCAAGTCCACGCTCGCGAGAGAGATCGCGCCTCGAACGCGGCGCACCAGGCGGCCGGCGCGCTGGATCGTTGACCGTCTGCGAGCCGGGGAGTACCAGGGCGCGATCCGGTGCGCCCATGTATCGCGACGAGCCCCCCAAGCCATCCGAGTCGGTATCGGCGGCCGAGCTGC
>JADZFZ010000466.1 GCA_020854145.1 Deltaproteobacteria bacterium
GAGCTCGATCCGTCGCGCGACATCCTGATGCTCTACCCCCAGTGGCGCCGCGAGGACTACGAGCGGTGCTACGCGCCGCTCAAGTCGCGGCTCGTGCCGCGCGCACGCTTCGTGGCGCAAGGCCGCGAAGGGCGTATCTTCGCCCTTCGTTGACCCGGGGCGGAGCCACCCGGTAGTGTCCCCTTTTCGCGTGGTTCTGTGCTGGCTGGCGGGGGGGCTTGGCTCGAGCCCCCGATGGATGGGCTCGGCTGGCGGACAGCGTCGAGGCGGTCGCCGTGAACCTGAGGAAAACGCTCTTCATCCTCCCGAACCTGTTCACGCTGTCGTCGATCTTCTGCGGCTTCTACGCGATCCTCATCTGCACCTCGAACCCCAGCGCCGACGACCACCACCGCGCCGCGCTCCTCATCATCTTCGCGATGTTCTTCGACACGATCGATGGTCGCGTCGCGCGGTTGACCCGCACGCAGAGCGCGTTCGGAGTGCAGATCGACTCGCTCGCCGACGTCGTCAGCTTCGGCATCGCGACGGCCGTGCTCGTCTACAGCTGGGCGCTCTCCGATCTCGGCTTCGGCGGCATCGCGGTCTGCTTCGCGTTCGCCGCGTGCGGCGCCATCCGGCTCGCGCGCTTCAACGTGCTCACGACGGACCCACGCGGGACGCCGCAGAAACCGGGCAAGTACATCGTCGGGCTTCCGATCCCGACCGCGGCAGGCGTGCTCATCTCGCTCGTCGTCGCCAACCACGCCGTGGGCGGTCGCCTGATGGCGCTCAAGCCCGTCATCGTCGGCGTGACGTTGGTGCTCTCGGCGCTGATGGTCAGCACGATCAAGTTCCGATCGTTCAAGGATCTGAAGCTCCGCAACCCGCGCACGATCGCCTTCATCGTGATCGTCGTCGGCTCGAGCATCGCGATCTCGCTCGTCTACCACCCGACGTTCGCGCTCGTGTGGCTGCTCGGCTGCTACGTGCTCATCGGCATGATCGAGACGGTGATCGCGCTCGGTCGGCGAGCAGCGCGACGCGGAGGGCAGTCGGTCCCTCCGCCACCCCCGGAGCCGCCGAAGCCTTGATCGCGCGCGCGCATGCGGCGATCGCGGCGTGCCTCGTCGGGCTCGTGGCTGCGTGCGACTCGGGCACGCCGCTCGAGGTGAGCTGCGAAGGCCAGAGCGTCGGAGGGTGCCGGCCGCGCGAGTTCGTCGAGCTGCGCGCGCTGACGCTCGACCCGACGAGCCTCCGCCGCGATGACGTGTTCGCCGATCTGGTGGTCCACGCCGAGCTCGGTCGCTGCGCGGGCGCGACCGCCACCTCGGTCGGGGTGCGCATCGAGGCGGAGTACATGGCCGAAGGGTCCGTCCGCGTCCTGCCGCTCTTCAGCCTGCTCGACGATGGGATGCTCGGAGATCCGGCCGCGGGCGACGGCGTCGTGGACCGCGCCGTCCAGAACCCGTTCACCGGCCTCGTGCCGGTGGGACCGCTCCTCATGCGCGGGCGTGGGTTCAGCCCGTCGTGCGAGAGCCGCGAGGTCGTCGAGGTGGACTTCGCGCTGCTGCCCGCTCCGTGACGTGATGGAGGGCCGCATCCAGCTCGTCCTCGCGGCCCTCTGCGTGCTGGCGCTCACCGGCTCGTGCGCCGAGCCCGCACAACGCCCGGTCGTGGTGCGCTTCGGCGACGGGGTCGACGCGGCGGCGGTCGTGCTGATCGAGCTCGCGCTCGTCGAGGGCGGATGCGGCCTGCAGCCCGTTCGTCAGGGCGGTGACCCCTTCATGCCCATTCGCAGCACGCGCGTGCGGCGGACCGCCGGTGCGTCCTCGCTGGGCGAGGTCGCCGAAGGGCGCCACTACGTGTACGGCCGCGCGTTCGGCGATACGTGCGCCGTGGTGGCGGCGGGCTGCGCCGACACCGACGTCGGCCCCGAGGTGGACGACACCGGCGAGGTGGTCGACGTCGTGCTCGACGAGGTCGTCGGTCCGCGCTGCGGCAGCGGTTGCGACGCGAGCTGCAACCCGGTCGGACGCGTGTGCGGCGACGGGGTCCTCGCGCTCGAAGGCTGCGACGACGCGAACGTGACGCCGGGCGACGGTTGCGACGCGACGTGCCGCGTGGAGCCGGGGTTCGTGTGCAACGAAGCGGAGCCGAGCGGCTGCCGCGCGTTGTGACGGGCGGCGCGATGTAGACTGCGCTCATGTCGCAAGACGACGATCGTACTGCGCAGGCGGACGGATTCCGCCGTTGGCAGCTCCCGCAGGAGAGCTTCGTCCGCGGGTTTCGCCTGCAGCTGCTCGAAGGCGCGCAAGGTGGCCCGACCACGTGGGAGCCGGCGAGCGACCGGTGCACGATCGGCTCGAACGAGCGCAACGACGTGGTGCTCGCGGACAGGACGGTGTCGCGCTTCCATGCGGAGATCCGGCTCGACGAGCGCGGTGCGCGTATCCGCGACCTGGGCAGCACCAACGGGACGTTGCTCGACGGGGTGCCCGTGGTCGAAGCGTGGCTCCGCGAAGGATCGGTGCTGCGTCTCGGCGACTCGGTGCTGCGATTCGGGTTGCTCGGTGGCAAGAACGCGCTCGCGCTCAGCCGTCGCACGCGCTTCGGTGGGCTCGTCGGTCGATCGGTTGCGATGCGCTCGACGTTCGCACAGCTCGAGCGGGCCGCGACGACGGATTCGACCGTGCTGCTGCGCGGCGAGACGGGGACCGGAAAGGAAGAGGCCGCGCAGGCGCTCCACGAGGCGAGCGCGCGCGCCGACGGTCCGTTCGTGGTCGTCGATTGCAGCACGGTCGTGCCGACGCTCGTGGAGAGCGAGCTCTTCGGCTACGAGCGAGGCGCGTTCACGGGTGCAGAGAAAGCGCGTGCGGGCGCGTTCGAGCAAGCCCACGGCGGCACGGTCTTCCTCGACGAGGTGGGAGAGCTGCCGCTCGAGCTGCAGCCGCGGCTGCTTCGAATCCTCGAGAATCGACAGGTACGCAGGGTGGGCGGCAATCAATCGCGTGCGGTCGACGTGCGCGTGATCGCGGCGACGCACCGCGACCTGCGGGCGGGCGTCAACTCCGGCTCGTTTCGCGAGGACCTCTACTATCGATTGGCGGTCATCGAGATCGAGCTGCCTCCATTGCGCAATCGCCCGGAGGATCTCCCCATCCTCATCGACACGATCATCGAGCGATTGGACCCGGAAGCGCAGACGGACTGGCTGGATCGCGATGCGCTCGTCGAGCGATTGTCCACCTCCGCGTGGCCGGGGAACGTCCGGCAGCTCCGCAATTACCTGGCGCAATGTGTCGCGTTCAAGGAGGCGCCGAGCCTGAGCGCCCCTCCCTCGTCCTCGGGCACGCCGCTCGTGAGCACCAATCTGCCGTACGAGGAGGCCCGTCGCGTCGCGCTCGAGGCGTTCGAGCGACAATACGCGACCGCCCTGCTCGAGAAGCACAAGGGCAACGTCAGCGAGGCCGCGCGATCGGCGGGGCTCAATCGCACCTATCTGCACCGGCTGATCCGCCGCCACCGGGTCCGCGGAGAGTGATTCCGCCCGCGACCC
>JADZFZ010000467.1 GCA_020854145.1 Deltaproteobacteria bacterium
AGCTGCGGGACGACGCCCGATGCCGCGACTCCCGACGACGCGGCACCGCCACGCGACGCGGAGCCGGTGCGCGACGCCGAGCCGATGCGCGATGCGACGCCTCGTCCCGAAGACGCCGCGAGCTTGCTCGACGCGGGCCCGGCGTTGCGCGACGCATCGTCCCTCCACGACCTGTCGAGCCCGGAGGACGCTTCGCCAGGCGCCGACGGTGCCGCGCCGGACGCGACCGTGGCGATGTGCGGCGCGGACGAGCCGAACGACTGCGACACCTGCGTCCTGCTGACGAGCGTCGGGGACACCGAGATCACGCGATCCGGGAGCTTCGACGGGCCCGACGACTCGGACTGCTGGCGTTTCCACATGGACGATGGAGAAGGCACGACCGACGAGCTCCTCGTCGCCGTGCTCACGACTCCGCGGGTCGGCGTCAGCCTCACGCTCTACCAGGCGATCGTGCCGTGTCGCACCGGGACCTCGGCGGCGCTCAACCTCTCCGAGTGCACCGCCCCGATCGGCGCCCTCGCGAGCTGCGGCGACCGGCCCGACTATGGCGGCTCGGACGAGACCGGGGACTACTTCTTGTTCGTCTCGGCGGCCGGCGCCTCCGCATGTCTGCCGTACGAGATCTACGTGCGCGCGGGGCTGTGATCAGCGCACGCAGCGCACGCGGTTCGCGCTCGCCGTCGAGGAGATGTCGGTGAAACCGCGCCTGAACTCGACGTGCCAGGCGTTGTCGGTGGCGTCCGCGAGACGGGTGGACGACCAGAACTCCTGCGAAGGAGTCAGCGGGAAGGCCGTCGGGTCGATCGCAGGCATCCCGCGTGTCTCGTCCACGATCGAGGCGAGCTCGAGCACGGTCGGCAGCCGCCATCCTGCCCCCATGTCGGAGCAGAAGCTGGCAGCTTCCGAGTAGGGGAGCGACATCGGGGAGATCGTCTGGCTCCACACGAGGCCCGTCCTCGTGTCGCGAACCTCCGTACCGCTGATCTCGTAGTGTCCGAGCGGAGCTTCCGCATGCACGCCGGACCCGCGCATCGCGAGACCCAGCGCCGCGAGGCAGAGCACGACGAGCGCGGCGGCAGCGACGCGCCGAGCCGTCACGGAGCCGTCCTCGTACGCTTCAGCGGACACAGCGCACCCTGTGTAGGTGAGACCGTTCGTCGCCGAAGTTGGTGGAGCCGAAGGCGAAGTAGACAATCGGGGTGTTGCCCGGGGTGACGGCGGCGGACGAGGTCCAGAAGTACGCGGACGGTGTATCGGGGAATGCCGTCGGATCGATGGCCGGCGACACATGGGTGTAGTCCACGATCGAGAGAAGCTCGATCCGTGTAGGAAGCCTCCAATCGAGCTTCCCATCGAGCGACAGCAGATCGCAGTAGGCCAACCCGTCGTCATGCAGGTACGACTCTGCCGGGATGACACGCTGCCACTCCAGGCCCGTCACGCGATCGACCACCGTCAGCTCGCGCACGTCGTAGCTGAGCGGGTTTCCCGGCGTCCCCGGAAGCGGCCACATCGGGAACACGCTGCGACCCGGAGGGCCCATGTCGGGTCGGGGACCGGCGTCCCTCGGGCCTGCATCCATCGGAGCGCCCGCGTCCGGCCCTGCATCGACGGGCGCACCCGCATCTTCGGTGGAGGCGTCTTCGGTGGAGGCGTCGGCGGCGGACGCGTCCCTGGTCGAGGCGTCGCCGTCCACGCCGGCGTCGACGGCCGCATCCGGCGCATGTCCACAGGAGGGTTCCGTCAGCAGCTCGCACACGCTCGGAGGAAGGGTCTCGGCGGTCGCTCCGAGATCGGTGGTGCAGACGACTTGAGCTCCGACGTCCACGCGATTCGGGAAGTCCTCGGGGCACGCGAACGACGGTCTACCCGATTGCGCTTCGTCGTAGACGCAATAGCGGAAAGCCCCATCGAGCACGGGCTCCGCGCGCGAGTCGCACGCCGTGATCGCGGCGGTGTCGCAACCCGCGACCAGCACCCACGCGGCGACGAGCACCACCGAGGGTGCAGCGCGCCTTCGTGCATCGGGCCCCGTCTTGCCGAGCCCCCTGCCCGGTCCAGGGGTGCGCTGCGACCTCCCCATGGCCGGATGCTCTCACACCTTCTCGAAGAAGTACGAGCCCGGCGCGGGCTGCTCGGGATCGGGCGCGTCGGCGTCGACGATGACGCGAAACGCCGACACCGAGGGATCCTCCGCGTCGTCGTACGCCGGCCGCCCGACGACCGAGTGCAACACGAAACAGGCGCCGTCCTGCCCGGCGATCAGCTGCTCCGCCCGGCCGCCTTCGATCTCGTGGATGCCCAGACGGACGCGACGCGCAGCGTCCCAGACCTCGAGATGACGCTTGATGTCGCTTCGATCACGGCAGGTGAGGACCGCGTGCCATGGCGAATCGGGACAAGGGACGAGGGACCGGACGTGCGGGGAGCCGAAGTAGACGCCGAGCCAGAGCTCGTCGATGACGTCGCGCTCGAGATCCCACACGGCGAGGTCGCCGAGCACGCGCGTGCTGCCCGCGAACGCCACGTGATGCCCGAAGCTCACGAACGACATCTTGCGCTCGAGGAGCAGCTCCATCGTGGTCGCGTCCCACAGCTTCGCGATCGACTCGCCCTTCTTGTGAACGCTGTAGACGAGGATTCGCGTGCCCGCCGGGTCGACCTTCATCCAGCTCGGCTTGCGCGCGAAGCCAGGGAGCGTGTGCGTCCGCTCGCCGGTCGCGACGTCCCAGATCTCGATCTTGCCGACGAGGTCGCACGCGGCGAGGCGCGATCCCGGCAGCCAGGCGCCGAGCGCCATCGGGACGTCGAGCTCCCGGATCTTCTCACCCGTGCGCAGGTCCACGATGGGGATCGTCACCTTCTGGCCCTTGCGGATGCGCGGCTCGTCGTCGAGATCCTGATCGAGGCGCCACGTCGCGAACGGGTCGTACGGGCTCGGCGAGAGCCACGCGGTCGCCAGCGTGCACGAGACCGCGCCCGTGCGAACGTCGCACAGCTCCATCGTGGCGCCGTCGAGGCGGCGAAAGGCACGCTCGCCATCCGGGTGCAGCGCGACCCAGTCACCGGGCACGGGCTCGAGCGCGGCGAGATCCCACAGGAGCGGGCCCTCCTTCGAGCGCTGCACGAGCGCGCGCCTGCCACGAGGGTCGTGCTGCGCCGCACGGTGGCAGGACCAGTTCTTGGGCGTCGCGCGCGTGCGCCACGGAGTGATGTCGGCTCTCATGGGTTCTCGTGCCTCGTCGAGGGAGATACTCTCGCCGCCTCGTCGCACAGGAAAGGCGGATCCATGACCAAGTCGCTCCCTCCCGCACCCGAGCCCTACGAGTCGTTCGTCTCGCGTTACCCCAAGCTGGGCCAGGCGTGGGAGCTCATCTCGGAAGCAGGCCGTCAGGGGCCGCTCGACGCGAAGACCACGCGGCTGGTTCGACTGGCCGTCGCAATCGGCGCGATGCGCCAGGGCGCCGTCATCGCCAACGCGCGCAAGGCGCTCGCCTCGGGGATCTCCGCCGAAGAGGTCGAGCAAGTCGTCGCGCTCGCGGCCGCGACGATCGGCATGCCCGGAACCGTCGCCGTCCACACGTGGGTACGCGAGGCCACCACGGAGGACGCGAAGAGGTGACGGCCGGCGCGTCGCTGTAGTGCGGCGACGGATGATAGGGTGGCGGCCTCTCGCAGCGCATGAAGACGTGCCCCGAGTGCAAGACGCAGTACCCCGGAGGCGAGCAGTTCTGCCCGACCGACGGGGCGCGTCTCCTCTCGGCATCGCAGATCGACATCGAGGCCGTGACGCGCGACCCGCTGATCGGCACCACGGTCGGCGGGCGTTACCGCGTGATCCGCGTGCTCGGCGAAGGCGGCATGGGCGTCGTCTACGAGGCGGAGCACACGGTCATCGAGAAGCGCGTCGCGCTCAAGGTGCTGAGGCCGGACTTCTCCGCGCGCCCCGACGTCGTCGAGCGCTTCCGGCAGGAGGCCAAGAGCGCGAGCCGCATCGGGCACGAGAACATCATCGACATCTCCGACTTCGGCGAGACGAACGACGGCGCGTCGTTCTTCGTCATGGAGATGCTCGCGGGGCGCGACCTCGCGCACGCGATCGCCGAGACCACGGTCATCCCGCTCGCGCGCGCGATCCCGATCCTCATCCAGTGCTGCAAGGCGCTCGGCGCGGCGCACGCCAAGGGCATCGTCCACCGCGACATGAAGCCGGAGAACGTGTTTCTCACGGCGCGCGAGGGGAACCCGGAGTTCGTGAAGATCGTGGACTTCGGGATCGCGAAGATGAGCGATCTCGATCATCCCGGCTCGGGCGGCAAGAAGCTCACGAAGACCGGCATGATCTTCGGCACGCCCGAGTACATGTCGCCGGAGCAAGCGGCGGGGCGGCCGCCGGATCACCGCGTCGACATCTACGCGCTCGGCGTCATCGCGTTCGAGATGTTCGCAGGACGTGTCCCGTTCGTGGGCGACACGTTCATGGCGATCCTCACGCAGCACATCACGGTGCAGCCGCCGGAGATCCGCGAGGTCTACCCGGCGACGGATTGCCCACCCGCGCTCGAGGCGGTGATCCGCCGCGCGATGGCCAAGGATCCGCGCGACCGGCAGTCGTCGATGGCCGAGCTCGCGCAGCAGATCCTCGCGGCCGTCGAGGACGTGATGCCGGGCCAGTTCCGCGGGCCGACGCACATCCCGGCGCCCGCCGTGCAGGGCGGAGCAGCGCCCACCCAGGTGCCCGCCCTCGGGGCGGCGACGGCCGCGGACGCACGCGCCACCGCGAAGACCGCGGCGTTTCCCGGAGCGACGCAGACGCCTACGCCGGTGGTGCCGGCGCAGACGATGCCGGGCAGCGACTCGGCGCCCGCCGCGACGCCCTCGAGCGCGCGCGGGGTCGTGATCGCGGGAGGCGTCGGGGTGCTGATCGCGGCGGCGGTGGCGGGCGTCTACTTCGGGTTCCTGCGGCCGGGTCCCATCGCGCAGGTGACCGACGCGGGCACGATCGAGCCTCTGCGCATGGCCGACGCGACGGTCGTGACCACCGGCGGCTCGGAGGACGCG
Organism: Deltaproteobacteria bacterium; assembly: GCA_020854145.1. GTDB lineage: Bacteria > Myxococcota_A > Polyangia > Polyangiales > JADZFZ01 > JADZFZ01. The sequence goes on from JADZFZ010000467.1 coordinate 5,065, forward strand.
CGCGTCGTCGAAGAGGACGCGTCGATGGAGGTGGTCGCGGCCGACGCGGGCACACCCGACGACGCTGCCGTCGCCGTCGCGATGGATGCCGCCGTGACGAACGACAACGTGCAAGTCGCGATCACGAGCACGCCGTCGGGCGCCGAGGTGCGCGTCGGCGGTCGCGGGATCGTGTGTGCGAGCACGCCGTGCTTCTTCGAGACTCCACGCGGGCGCACCATCGAGATCACGCTGTTCGGACCGCGACGCACGCAGGCCGAGGAGACGCTGACGCCGAACGAGAACGCGGCGCTGCACCTGCGGCTTCGTCGTGCCGACGCGCCCGAGATGGACGCCGGTCGTCGGGCACAACGGGACGCGGGACGAGCGCAAGCGCGCGATGCGGGCGCGCGTCCGCAACCGCGCGACGCCGGACGACGCCCGCGCCCCGGGTGCATCGAAGGGCTGCGCTGCCCCGACTTCGGGCTGTGAGAGGAATCCCCGCTTTTTCCAGGCAGATCCGAAGGATTGGAACTGCTCGCCCAGACGACCAACGATTCCGCGGGGTTGTACACGTCGATCCTGTCCCCGGTTGACGCAGGACAACCGGGCGTGCGCTGATGCTCGGCGGAGGGCGCGATGGGGAAGCTGC
>JADZFZ010000468.1 GCA_020854145.1 Deltaproteobacteria bacterium
CTGCTCGGAGGTGCGGCCCTCGGGTGGCTCGCGTTCAAACGCTGGCGCGAAGGTTGATCGACTTACCGCGCGCGCGAGGCCCGCACACCGTATCTCGGCGGGTCGAGCTACGCTGACGTCGTTCGTGGCTCGGTGGCACCGATCGTTCGTGCTCCTCGCGTGCGTCGCGTTTCCCGACGCAGCGCGTGCGGACGCGCCCGCCCCAGCCCCACCTCGCTCCTACACGTCGGCGTCTGCTCCGCGCGACTTCACGCTCGAGCCGCGTCGCTCCCCGCCGCTCCCGGTCGCGGGTGAAGCGGAAGAGCGCGCCGAGCCCGTCGAGCCGCCGGACGATCGACCGCGCGCCTCGGTCGAGCACGTCTTCTATCTGCCCACGGCGCGCACGAGCGGGCCGGGGCTCTCGGGCGAGTACGTGTCCGCGCTCGGTTGGTTCGGGATCCGCGCGGGCATCGGATCGCGCGTGGACGTGGGGCTCGGCCTGCCCTTCTATTTGTCGGGCGTCAGCGCCGACGCACGCGTGGCCGTCGTCTCCACCGACTCGTTCGCGGTCGCGGCGTACGGCTACGTGTCCGTTCCGCTCAACGACGAAGAAGGCGTCGACTTCTCGACGTCGGCGACGGGCATCGCGTACGCCATCGGGCCGACCGCGAGCCTGTGGGGCGACGAAGCCTCGGTCCATGCGGGCGTCCATCTGGGCGGCCGAACCGCACGCGGGGGCCTCTGGTTGCTCGCGCACTCGTCGCTCGAGCTGAAGATCACGCGCCTCGTCTCGGCGCTCGTGTCGGGTGTGGCGCTCGTGGAGCTGTCGCGCGAGGACGACGCGCCCAGGGACGCGCGCACGTTCCCGTACGTCGCGGCCGGAGCGCGCATCGGCGGTCGCTCGTTCGCAGTGGACTGCGGCCTGCTCGTCCCGCTCGACCGGAACGCGCCCGGCTCTCTTCGTCGCCTCCCGGTCACGCCGATGCTCTCGATGGGTCACCGATGGTGAGCGCGGCGCCGACGCCGGGCGCTCGGCGCGTCCTCGACGACGCGGACGTGCGCACGCTCGAGGACGAGATGCGGCGCGAGTTCCCGCGGCTTCGATTCGTCGCGAAGGACGGCGACGCGTTCTCACGGCTGGTCGACGTCGCGCTGCGCATCGCGACGCTGGGCGGCCAACGCTTCTACATGACGCGCTACGTGACCACCATCGGCGCGACCATCTGGCTGCCGTCCGGTTGGGAGCGCCGCAGCGCGCTCGATCGCATCGCGACCCTCCGTCACGAGCGCGTCCACCTCCGCCAGTTCCGGCGCTTCGGGCTCGTCGGGATGAGCGTGCTCTACCTGCTGCCGATCCTGCCCATCGGGCTCGCGTACGGTCGCGCGCGCCTCGAGTGGGAGGCGTACGCGGAGACGATCCGCGCGCACGCCGAGCTCGCCGGACCCGCGGCCGCGCGTTCGCCCGAGCTGCGCGCGCACGTGCTGCGGCAGTTCGTGTCGTCCGCGTACGGCTGGATGTGGCCCTTCCCACGCACCGTGAACCGTTGGATCGACGCCCTGCTCGACGAGATCGCGCCGTAAGAGGCAGACCCCCGCCCTGGCGCCATCGCTCACGCGCCCGAGACGGTCTCGAGCTCGACGAGCGCCTCTTCGAGGTGATCGATGATCCGCTGGCACGAGGGCACGGAGCTGCGGCACGCGATGACGCCGAAATCCAGCTGATCCGCGTTGCTCAGCAGCGTGATGTTGAGCGCGAAGCCGTGGAAGACCGCGCTCACCGGGTACATCCCGTCGAGGCGCGCGCCGTTCCAGTACACCGTCTCGCGCGGTCCGGGCACGTTCGAGATCACGGTGCTGTACGGCGGGAACCGGTTGGCGAGCCCGAGCATCCCCACGAGCAACGGCGGCGCCTGCGTGAGCTGCGTGAAGAGGAGGATCTCCTTCGGTCCCATCTCGCGGAGCATCGCTTTCGCGTCGGTCATGGACGCCTTGATGAGCCGGAATCGCTCCACCGGATCGGCCACGTGCGTCGCGAGGTTCGCCGTGAGCGCACCGACCGCGTTGCCGAAGCCGTGGTCGTCCTTGCTCCGCAGCGACACGGGCGTCATCGCCGTCAGCGGCGCGTCGGGCAGCTCGCCCCGTGACTCGAGGTAGCGCCGCAGCGCGCCGCCGCACATCGCGAGCACCACGTCGTTGACCGTGCCGCCGAGCGCCTTGCCGACCGCACGCACCCGCGGCAACGCGTACGACTGCGCCACGAATCTCCGCGCGCCGGTGATCTTCGTGTTGAAGCTCGTCGGTGGGACGCGCGACCACGCCGTCATGAGGTTCTCGTCCTCCGACGGTTTCCACCACGCGCGTGCGTAGCGACGGAGCCCAGCGAACAGGTTCTTGCTGACGCCGAAGTTCGCCTTGAGCACCTCGGCCACGGCCTTGAGCTCGACGTCGGTGGGCGGGCTCGGATCGTCGTCCCGCGCATGCGTCCGCCGGTAGGCCTCCGCCGACAGCGGCGAGTGCTCGCGCCGCTCCTTCGGGTCCGGCGACAGGATCGTCTGCGCGAGCCGCACGCCTCCCACGCCGTCGATCGCGGCGTGGTGGATCTTCGAGTACAGCGCGAACTGCCGCTTCTCGAGCCCCTCGACGACGTACACCTCCCAGAGCGGCCGGTGCCGATCGAGCAGCGTCTGGTGGAGACGCGACGTCAGCGCGAAGAGCTCGCGGTAACGGCCGGGCCTCGGCAGCGCCGAGTGGCGCACGTGGTACTCGGGATCGAGCTGCTCGTCCTCGACCCAGTGCGAAGGCCCGGCGGCTCCGAGCGCGGTGGTCTTCAATCGGTGACCGAACGGGCGACGGTAGTCGCGCGTGCTCCGCAGGATCGCGAGCACGTCCTGCAGGTGCTCCTGCTCGTCGGCTCCTTCCGGCAGAGAGAAGAGATAGAGGCCGCCGACGTGCATCGGCGTCTCGCGCGACTCGGCGAGGAGGAAGCCAGCATCCAGGGGGCTCAGACGGCTCACGACCCCAGAGTACGCTCCCGCGTCTCGGCTGCGTCACGAGAAACCGCTCGTGTCGAGCTCCTCGGCGGCGGCGCGACAGGAATGTCGTCGTGCCCCTTCGTCCGCGCTGCGGTCGCGCTCGTCGGCACGAGTCGGCAGACCGATTGCACGATGCACGTGCGGGATGGATCGATTCCTTGCTGCGCGGGGCCACGCGCTGCGCGGCCTGCTCGTCGTGGTGTCCTTGCGCGCTCTCGCGTGCGGCGACGACTACGGCGCCGATTGCCAATGCCCGACCGGACATACGTGCTGCGGCGGTGCGTGCGTCGATCTGAGCTCGAACGAGACCCATTGTGGACGCTGCGGCAGTGCCTGCCCACGCGGGCAGCAGTGCTATCGGGGCGTGTGCGAGGAGGATTCGTGCGAGCCGCGCGGGCTCTCGACGTGCCCGGACTTCGTGTGCGTGGACACGTCGAGCGACCACGCGAGCTGCGGCGCGTGCGGACGAGCGTGCGCGCAGGACGAGCGCTGCGTTCTCGGGGAATGCCTGCCGGAGGGCTGCCCGATTGCCGGCATCGACCTCGACCACGACGAGCACAATTGCGGCGGCTGTCGCATTCGCTGCCCGAGCGGGGCCGAATGCCGGAGCGGCGAGTGCGCGTGCGTCGGCGGCGGGCGAATCTGCGACGACCGGTGTGTGGACACCGACTCCGATCCCGACGGCTGCGGTGATTGCGGGCGGGTCTGCCGGCCCGGGGCGGTCTGCGACGCCGGCGCGTGCGTCTGCCCGGCCGGCACCGCCGAATGCTCGGACTCCTGTCGGGATCTCCGGCGTGATCCCGACGCCTGCGGAGCATGCGGCTGGGCGTGCGCGCTCGACGCGTCGTGCCGCGATGGACGCTGTGCGTGCCCCGACGCCCTGCAGCTCTGCCTGGGGAGGTATTGCGCCGATCTCTCCACGGACGAGATGGACTGCGGCGAATGTGGCCTCGTCTGCGGCGAGGGCCTCGCGTGTGTCGCGGGGACCTGCGTCGCCGACGGCGGCGCGAGCTGCGCTCGTGTCTGCGGCGGCCGATGCGTCGGCGCGAGCGACCCGTCGCATTGCGGCGGGTGTGATCGCGTGGTGCCGGCGAGCGCGTCCTGCATCGACGACCGGATCGTCTGCGCTCCGGGAACCATCGATTGCGACCCGCGCGAGACCGAGCTCGACTGCGTCCCTTCCCGGGGCGGACTGGTGTGCGGGGCGTGCAACGACGGTCTCGGCTGCATCGGAGGCCTCTGCACGGAGGGCTCTTGCGGACCCTGGCAACCTTGGCTCTGGATCGAGGTCGCGTGCGGCGGGCCCCACCGGGCCGGCGGCGCGCCCTTTCGCTGTCGGGCCTACGGCGTGAGTGACGGACTCGCGCGTGATCGGGTGGAGCTCACGACGAGCCGATTCCTGTACTGGGCCGCAGGGCGTTGCGAGGGCGCGGCCTGCAGGACCGCCGGCGGAGCCGACGCGCCCTCGCTGCTCGGAGGTCCCGGAGGTTTCGACGACTCGGGCATCTTCGTGCCCGCGGGCCAGCACGATCCGAGCGCGATCACCTCGGAGACGCGCCTGCACGTGACCGCGCGATTCCAGCTCGGCCCCCTCGACCGCGCGGCGACCATCGTCGTGCAAACGGTGCCCGAGTGATCGCCGGCACCGAGTCCCGGGCGCTCGTCGCCATCTCCCTCGGCGCGTGGACCGTGTGGGTCGCGTCCGGCTGCGATCAGGAGCCGGACACGACGTGCCCGACCTTCTTCGCGAGGTGCTTCGGTGCCTGCGTGGACGTCACCTCGCGCGAGGACCACTGCGGCGGCTGCTCGCGCGTGTGCGCCAGCGGCACGCGGTGCATCGGAGGCGCGTGTGAGGACGTCTGCGGTACGAGCAGCGACGAGATGCGTTGCGACGGCGTCTGCACGCGCATCGGGAGCGACCCGCGCAATTGCGGCGGCTGCCGCCATCGCTGCAGCCCGGGAGAGGTCTGCCTCGAGGGCACGTGCATCGAGGCGTGCCCCGTCGCGCCGTTCGTGCGTTGCGGCCTCGAATGTGTGGACCGGCGATTCGACCCCATGCATTGCGGCGATTGTGGGGTGGAGTGTCGGCCCGCCCAATCCTGCCGCGCCGGAGCGTGCGCGTGCGCGCCTGGATTGACCGATTGTCCCGAGGGGTGCTTCGACCTCGAGCGCGACGAGCGGCATTGCGGAGGATGCGGGCAATCGTGCGCCCTGGACCATTGGTGCATCGGCGGCGAGTGTCGCCTCGTTTGCCCCGACGACCAATGGACCTGCGGAGACCATTGCGTCGATCTACGGAGCGACGTCCGCAACTGCGGCGCTTGCGGCCATGCTTGCGCGCTCGGGCAACGCTGCGTGCTCGGCGCATGCGTCCATTGCGGGCCGCCGCTGCTCGTGTGCGGCGGCAGTTGCGTGGACCCGCGTGCGGACCCCCGCCACTGCGGCGACTGCGACGCTTCGTGCGCGGACGGCGAGCGATGCACGACGGGGGTCTGCGGTCCGCCCTGAATGATTGTTGCCGGGGCTCCGCCCCCAGCGTCCCAGAAGACCGGAGGGTGGCTAGGCCTAGTCCTTCGCCTTGCTGCGCAGCGTGAGGACGGGGCACGGCGCGTGGCGCACGACGGCCTCGGCGACGCTGCCGATCAAGAGGCGCGCTGCGCCGGACCGGCCGTGGGTCGAGAGCACCACGAGGTCCGCGTCGACGTGCTTCGCGTAGTGGCAGATCCCCTCGGCGGGATCCCGGCTCGCCATCAGCCCGATCTTGGTCTTGAGCCCTGCCAGCTTCGTGTCGGCGATCTCCTTCAGCTGCGCGTGGAGCTCCTCGCGAATCGCGGGCCCCGGGTAGAGCAGCAGCGTCGACGGATCGTCCTCGAGCTCCTCGCCTGCCTCGGGCACGTGGACGTGCACCAGGACCAGCTCGGCGTCGTTCTGGCGCGCCAGGATCGCTGCGGCGTCGAGACCGAGGTCTGCGGCGCGCGAGAAGTCGGTGGCCACCAGGATGGTGTCTGCGATTCGGATCATGGTCGGCTCCTCCGTGGACGGGTCCATGGCGGCCGACCCGTAGCACGACCGGGAGGATCAGGCGCGACGCACCGTGCGACGGCGCTTCTCTCGGGCCGCCGGCGGGCGGATCCGGGTCGCGGCCCCGGGGGCTCCGAGGAGCGCCAGGACCGCGGCGACCGCCGTGTCGACCGCTCGGTCCACGTCGATGGCTGCAGGCTCGAAGTACCACTGCGTCGCGATCCCGAGCACGAGCCCGACCACCACCGTCGCCACGTGCTGCGCGTCGACGTCCGAGAGCTCCCCGGACCGTCTGCCCTCTTCGATCAACGCGCTCGTGCGACGGCGATAGCGCGCGTAGAGCTTGGCGTTGAGCTCGCGGATCCGCCGGTCCGCCGAGAGCCGCGACCAGAACGACAGCAGGACCTTGCCCGCTTCCGGCCGCTCGACGAACCCGCGCACGTTCGCGCGAAGCACGCCCGCGATCTTCTCCGCCGGCGAGAGGCTGCTCTCGACCTCGGCGCGCGACGCTTCGTCGATCTCGGCCAGCGCGCTCTCGAGCACCGCGCGCACGATGTCGTCCTTGCCCGCGAAGTGGTACGTGATGACGCCACGCGTGAACGCGAGCTTCTGCTCGAGCGCGCCGATGGTCAGAGCGTCGAGCCCGTCGCGGCACACGATCGCCCGCGCCGCGGCGATGATCTGCGCGCGACGGAGATCGCGAACGGTCTCGGGCGCCGAGACGGCCATCCCGCTACCCCGCGACGGCCTCGGCCTGGGACGTCGCAGCCGCCCTCGCCACCCAGCGTTCCGGGTGCTCCGAGGGGTACGTGCGCACCGCAGGCTCGCCCGCGCGCAACAGCTCGGACATGCGTGCGCCGAGGATGCCGCGTGCGGCGACCATGCCGGAGAACGTCGCACCCATCACCCCGTGCGCGATGGTGCTCGCGCCGCAGAGCCAGAGGTTCGCGATCTCCGATTTCACCGGGAACGCGAGCGGGCCCACGTGGCGCAGCGTCTTCTCGGTGCCGTACAGGTTGCCCTTGGTCGCGGCCACGTAGTGCTCGTTGGTCAGCGGCGTGCCGACGTCGGAGAAGACCACGTGCTCGCGGATGTCCGGAACGATCTGCGACGCCGCGCGCAGCAGCCGGTCCTTCAAGCTCTCCTTGAGCGCCTCGTACGCCGCGGGCCGATCGCCCTGCTTGGTGCCGGACCACTTCGCGAAGGAGTCCCATCCCGCGAGCGCGAAGGCCTCCATCGTGTGGGTGCCCGCCTTGCCGGGCTTGCTCGGGTCCTTGAGCGTCGTGACGGTCAGGAACAAGCCCGGCGCTTCGCGTCCCGTGGTGGCCCAGTCGCCCATCGACTCGCGATAGGCGCGCTCGACGTCGCCGTTCGGGTACAGCCAGTAGTTGCCCGAGTCGAGCCCGGCCGCGCGCACGTCCATGTCCACTGCGAGGAACAGGCTGATCGCGGACACGCCGTAACGCGTGCGCCCGAGCTTGAAGCGCAGGGTGCGCGAGAGGTTCTCCTCGCCGACCAGACGCGAGAACGTCACGGCCGGATCGGCGTTGCTCAGCACCGTCGTCGCGCGAACCTCTTCGCCTCCCACGAGCCTCACGCCGACCGCACGCAAGCGGGATCGCGGGCCGTCGCGCTCGAGCAGGATGCGCTCGACCGGCGCTCGGACGCGGATGTCGCCGCCGGCACGCTTGAGCGCCCGGATCATCGCGCGCGGCAAGGCGCCGCCGCCCCCACGCGGGTACCACCCGCCCTCGAAGTAGTGCGCGGCGACACCGGCGTGGAGCGCTGCCGGCGCGAGGCTCGGTGGCAGACCGTGATCCCCCGCCTGCGCCGCGAGGATCGCGGCGAGCCGCGGATCGCGGACGTAGTGCCCGATCAACGACTCGAGCGAGCGCAGGCCCCATCGCATGAGCGTCGGCGCCCGCACCGGCAAAGCGAGCAGATCGCGCGCGCGCGTCATCGTCGTCAGTGCGCCCATCTCGTCGGCGATGCCCTGCACCGTGCCGAGGTAGCCTCGGATCCCCGCGCGCTCCGCCGGGAAGCGGTCCTCGAGCCGGCGCGCGAGCTCCTCGCGGCCTTTGGGGAAGTCGAACCGATAGAGATCGCGCGAGCCCGCGGCGGGCGGCCCGAGCAACACGTGGTCGAACCCGTCGGGGTTGAGCTCGCAGAGCTCCAGGTCGTGCCCGAGACCGAGGCCCTCGTAGATGCCGCGCAGGCGCCCTCCCGGGCCCATCTCGCCGATGTAGTGCACCCCGGGGCTGAACCGGTGGCCCTCCAGGTGGAACGAGTGGCACCAACCGCCCGGCAGGTAGTGCTGCTCGACCACGAGCACCTTCTTGCCGGCTCTCGCGA
>JADZFZ010000469.1 GCA_020854145.1 Deltaproteobacteria bacterium
CCACCGGCTCGACGGCGATCAGCCAGATTGCCGACACCGTCGTCGTCAACTTCGCCGCGCTCGCCGGGACGATGGCCTTCTCCGAGATCGCGGCGGTGACCGCGTGGTCCTACGTCTACAAGATGGCGGTCGCGGTCTCGTTGACTCCGCTCCTCTATCTCGTGCACTCGCTCGTGACGAATCGATTGGGCATCGCCGCCCACCCCGTCGAGGATTGACCCGCCCCACCCGGGCGCTCGCCTGCGCCTCCGCGCCAGCGCCTCCACCCATGCGCCAGGCCTCCGCGAGCACCCGTCGCGTCCGGGTAGGTCGCGAGACGCTCGTGGAATAGTATCGACCCATGACGCGCACGGCAGCTCGTACGCCCGCCGGCGCGCTCGGCTCGGCCATCCGCGGGCGCACGCGACCGGCAGATTGCCCCACCCCATCGGGGTGGGTGTTTCTCGCTCGTGCCCAGGAAAGCAGATTGCCCACCCCATCGGGGTGGGGTTAGGCCTTGAGGTACCGGTCGGCGAACTCGACGAACGCGTCGTACCAGACCTCGATGTTTCGCGGCTTCTGGATCCAGTGATTCTCGTCCGGGAACACGAGGAGCTCGGACTCGACCCCACACCGCTGCAATGCCTCGAAGAGCGCCAGCCCTTCGCCAATCGGCACGCGATAGTCGCGCTCTCCGTGAATCACCAGCGTCGGCGTCTTCCAGCCCGTCACGCGTCTCGAGGGCGAATGACGCTCGAACGTCTCGCGATCGTCGTACGGATCGGTCCCGAGCTCCCAGCGCATGAACGCCGGGTAATCCGTCGTCCCGTAGAACGCGGTGAGATCGAACAAGCTCGCGTGCGTGATGAGGCACCGGAACCGATCGGTGTTGCCGCCGATCCAATTGGCCATGTACCCGCCGAACGAGCCGCCCATCGCGCCCACGCGCGTCGCGTCGATCTCCGGTCGTGACGCCACGGCCTCCACCGTCGCCATCACGTCCTCGTAACATTCGGCCCCCCACCGATTGCCGAGAATCTGCTCCACGAACTCCTGCCCGAATCCCGTCGAGCCGCGCGGGTTCGGCAATACGACGGCATATCCCGCCGCCACCGCCACGAGCGGATTCCAACGCCAGTGCCAGCCGTCGTGGAATGCGCTGATCGGACCGCCGTGAATCCAGACCATCAGCGGCAACGGTGCGTCGCCCGCCGCGTGGTCGCGCGGCAAGAGCAGGAACGACTGCACCTCGGCCCCGTCGGGAGCACGCACCCCAATCGATTCCCATCGCGCGATTCGCGCACCGTCGTCCTCGGAGAATCCCGGCAGACGGCCCACGGCCCTGGGCGCGGCGGCGCTGCCCAGCGGCATCACGAAAGGCTCGGGCGGCGAGAGCAACCGGTGACGAACGCCGACGAGCGCATCGCCGGCCGGAGTCACCCGCACGCCGTCGTGGCAACCCCCCGCCTTCGGATCGGACAGGCGCGTCACTTCGCCCGACGCCACGTCCACGCCGAAGATCGGGACCTCGCCACGATCGTCGGCCGTCACGATCAGCGCCGAGCCGTCCGGCGTCCACGCCTGAGGCACCGGCCAGCGCTCCCAACGCTCGGCGAGCGCCCTCCCGTCGGAAGCGCCCCCACCCGCTGCGTCGAGCGCGTAGACCCACAGGCCGGGCTTGCCGAGCCTGCGTTCGCCGCGCGTGTGCCTCGAGCACGCGAGCCTTCGGCCGTCCGGCGAGAAGACCGGCGATTGGTGGGTCGTCCGTGCCGCTTCTCCGAAGGTGCGCCTCGCTCCCGTGGCGAGATCGATGACGTCGAGCGCCACCTCCGCGATTCGGTCCGCGCCGGGACGTTGCCGGAGCATCGCCGCGTGCGTGCCCGTCGGCGAGAGCGCCCACTCGTGATCGAGCTCGGTCGTCTCGTACTCGCGCGTCGCCTCCGGCGTGAGATCGCGTCGTCCGCGTCCGTGGGCATCACAGGCGACGAGGTGCGGCCACGCGGGTCCGAGCCACGCGTCCCAGTGCCGCACGTTCATCGTCGCGTAGCGGAGCGCCGACGACCCGTTCTTCTTCCGATCGTCGTACGTCTTGCGTTGCTCGTCGTGCGCGACGCCGACGAGCACGGGCGCCATCAGCGCGAGCACGTCGGCGTTCTCCGCGAAGCGGAACGACAGGACGCCGAGCGGCTCGTCCGTCAGCGGCACGGGCTCTCCACCGCGCGGGGGCAGCAGCCATACCTGCGTGCGCGGCTCGTCCGCGCTGCCCGGCTTGGTCGGGCGATCGCTCAGGAAACCCAGCGCGCCGTCGCGGCGGAAGCACGGCGCGCGATCGCTCGAGAGCCCGCGCGTCAGCGGCACGGCCTCGGCATCGCCCGAGAGCGGCACCCGCCAGAGCGACGACACGAGCTTCGCGCGCTCGGCGTCGAGCCGCGAGACCGCCACCGCGAGCCACGAGCCGTCCGGCGACGGCGCCATCGAAGACACGCGCCCGAGCGAGAGCAGCGTGCGAACGTCGAATCGATTCTCGG
>JADZFZ010000470.1 GCA_020854145.1 Deltaproteobacteria bacterium
CGCACGCAGGCGCGCCACGAGCTCGCGCTGGCGCGCTCTGCGTGACTCGTGCGCGAAGAACGCGCCGACGATCAGATCGCCCAGCAGCGCCCGCCGATCCCGCTGGGGCTCGTCTCGCGGAGGGTCGTAGGGGGTCGGCGCGCGCGGGGCTCCGGGCAGCCAGTGACGGGCCTCGAGCTGCAGGCGATCGAGGCCGACGAGCGCGTCGCCGCGGACGAGCTTGTCCTCCGAGAACGCGAAAGGATCGCCGTCGCCGCCAGCGACGAGCCACAACGCGGCGCGTGCCAGTGCGATGGCGACGGGATCTCGGTCGATGCCGAAGAGGCAACGGGTGGCGACCAGCCGATGCGCATCGACGACCGCATCCTCGTGGTCGCGCGTCGTTCCTTCGCGGTGCCACGCGGCCACGACGTGAGCGCCGAGGAATCGACAACACTCGACGAGCAACGCGCCCGATCCCGCGGCCGCGTCGCATACGCGCAGCGCGAGCACGGCCTCGCTCCGCGGGCTCGGTCCGAGCGATCGAACGAGCGGCTCCAGCGTGCGTGCGACGAGGCGCCGGCCCAACGCGACGGGCGTGTAGTGCGCGCTCGCCGCGCGTCGATCCCGTTCGCCGAGCAGTGATTCGTAGAGCCCGCCGATGTGCTCCGCCTCCGAGGGTCCCCTTCCGGAACGAGCCACCGCGAGCACGGCTTCGCGCAGACGCGGCACGAGCTCGAGGCCGTCGTCGCTACCCACGGGGAATGTTTCGCACGGCCGCAGACGCACGGGTATCCTGAGCGTTCTTCTTCGCGTCTCGCGGCGCGACCCAAGGTCTGCCCCCCCGAGAGGAGTCGATGCAGCCATGAAGCTACCGCGCACGTTCCTGGGCCTCGCCGCTGTCACCGCCGTCTTGGCGCTCTCCTGCGGTTCCGCGGAGATCGGATCACCCGTCAGCACGACCACGTGGAACGGAGGCGAGCAGACCCCGCCCACTCCGGCGACGCCCGCGGTGAACGTGACGGCATCGATCGCGTCGGTGACGCTCGGGGACAACTGTGCAGCGGGCGAAGCCGCGGACGCGCCCTCCACGCTCGTCGCCGGTCGGTGCGCCGCCGGATCGGACTGTGGAACGGGCCCGGCCTGTCGTCCGACGACGCTGCAGCTCGCGCTGACGGCCGGCGCTGGAAGCGCGCCTGCGAGCGTCGAGGTCGCGTCGGTGGAGCTGTACGACGCGCGCTCGGGCTCGCGGATCCTGGCCCTGACGCCGGCACCGGGGCAGGTCTGGACCCCCCAGGGTACGTACGGCGCATGGGACGGCCGCGTCGCGGCGTCGCAGTCGCTCCAGGTCAGCTACCGTTTGCGCGGCCTCGACTGGTCGCGCGTCACCGAGCAGACCGGCTTCGGTCCGCACGATGGACGCTTCCGCGTGCGCGTCGTGGTGCGCGTCAACGGCGAGTCGCGCGAGCTCGCGTCGGAAGAGCTCGGTCGTGAGCCGATGATCGTGACGTGATCCGTCGCGGGCTCGCCCCTCGCCCAGAACCTCTTCCTCACGACCGGAGGGAGCCTGGTCCCGAGAAGCGGGCGGCTCAGAGCCCGACGACGAGCGTCGGTCGACTGCGCTGCGTCGTGGTGCCGTCGCCGATCTGACCTTCGTCGTTCGCACCCCAGCAGTACGCCTCGCCGCCGCGCGCCAGCGCGCAGGTCGAGGCGCCGCCCGCTTCGAGGAGCGTCGCGCTCGTGAGGTCGACCACGGGCTCCGCCCACGACGTCCCTGCGCCGGGGCCACCGCGTCCGAGCTGGCCGCTGTCGTCGATGCCCCAGCACACGACGGTGCCGGCGGCGCGCCACGCGCACGCGTGCCCGCTCGTCGTGGTCACCCCGACGACACCCTGGAGCTCGATCAGCCCGCCGTCGGCTCGCTCGTCGACGCGCGAGGGCGTGTGCCTTCCCGCGCCCCAGCAGCGCACGCGCCCGTCGTCGATCACGGCGCACGTCGCCGTTCCACCCGCGGCGAGCCAGCTGGCGTTGCCGATGCCCACCGTCCTGGCGGCCGCGAGATCGTTCGCGGGCTCGAAGCTTCCGCGTCCGAGCTGCCCGACCTCGTTGTCGCCCCAGCACGACACGGGGCCGGGTCGCGTCTCGAGCACGCAGCCATGACGCGCTCCGAGATCGAGCTGCACGTTGACGAGCGCGATGCTCGAATCGTCGGTGCCCGCGTCCCAGCGGACCACGACGCTACCGTCGGTCGTCGCGATGCCTCCCGTGCCCACGTCGAGGTCCGTGAGGCTCGACGGCAGCGCGGCCGTCACCCGAACCGGCAGCGTCTGCGGCCCGATGTCGACGCCGGGCTCGATCACGCCGTCACCGTCGCCCCAGCAGAAGATCTCGCCGTCGCGCGTGCGTGCGCAGGTGTGGCTCGCGGAGGCCACTACTTGCGTCACGTCCTCGAGCGTTCCGACCTCACGCGGTCGCGTGCTCGGCGCGAGGGATCCGTCGCCGAGCTGTCCGACGTCGTTCGCGCCCCAGCAGACGACGCGGCCGTTGCTCCGCAGGGCGCACGCGTGACGGTCGCCGACCGTCAAACCGACGAGGCGTCCGGTGCACACGCCGTCCTCGCACGTCTGACCGACGGCGCACGCGACACCGCACCTTCCGCACGCGTCCACGTCGCGCCTCGTGTCGCGGCACGCGCCTCCGCAATCGACCCGACCCTCCGGGCAAGCGCACGTGCCCTCGATGCACGAGAACCCGGCGGCGATCGAGCAGACGACTCCGCACGCACCGCAGTGGACGCTGCTGGTCGCCGTGTCGACGCACACGCCTCCGCACACCGCCGGTAACGCGCCCGCGCACGTGCACAGCCCGGCGGCGCACGCCGTGACGCCCGGCATCTCCGGGCACGCGACGCCACACGCCCCGCAGTGCCGCGGGTCGATGGAGACATCCGTCTCGCATCCGTCCGTCGCCCGCCGATTGCAGTCTTCGTACGAGCCGTGGCACCCCGCGACCTCGCAGACGCCGTCGCGGCACTCGATCGTCGTGTTCGCGACGGTCGCGCACAGGCTCGACGCCGCGGCCTGCTCGTCGATCTCGCCATCGCAGTCGTCATCCATCCGGTTGCACGTCTCGGCGGCATCGGGCGCGGCCGACGCTCGCGTGTCGTCGCAGTCGGTCGCCGGGGCACCTGCGGTCGCGGAGCCGGCGCACGCGACGGGCGCGAAGCCGTCTCGGTCCCGATCGGTCCGCTGGCGGGCGCAGACGCTCTTCGTCGCGTCGCAGCGCCACTCCGCGCACGGATCGCCGGTGGGCTCGTTCGGGCACTCGGAGTCGACGCTGCAGGGGATGTCGCTCGAGCCGCACGCACCGCCGCCGAGCGCGAGCACGAGGGCCTCGGCGAGGCCCGCGACCATGGAGAGACGCACCGAGAGGCGGTGCCGAGCAGGGTGGTGCTCCATGACCGCTCGGCAGCCTAGCGCGTCGCGGTCACGTGTCGCGGTCAGGAATCGTCGATGGGCTCGCCGTCGTCCTCCGGCGCGAGGATCTCCGCGGTGTCGGGAGCGCGGAGGGGTGACGTGTCCGGCGCGCGATGTGGCGACGTGTCCGGCGCGCGGTGTGGCGACGTGTCCGAGGCGCGGTCGGGCCCGACATCGGGCGCACGGTGGGGTCCCGTGTCGGCGGCCGGCTCGTCGGGGCTCGCTTCGGTGCGGCCCGTGTCGTGGGTCGTGGTGGGTGCGACCGCGGCGCGCGCGATCGGCGCGCGCGCGAGATCGGGCAGACGGTGGGCGCCGGTGTCGACGCTGAGCACGGAGGAGTCCGGCGCCTCGGGCAGCTCGAACTCGGCGGTGTCCGGGCTCGGGATGCGCACCGGGGGTGGCGGTCGAGTCGACGCGTCCTCGGGCACCGCGGCGACCTCGGCCAGCGCGAGCTCGTCGCCCTCGAGCACCATCGTGTGCTCGGTCCGCAGCGGCTCGCCGTCGGTGCCGGAGCTCGTCTGCAGAGCGCCGATGGACACGACGCCGCTCGGGTCGGCGACGAACCAGCCCCACGCCGGCGCGGCGTCCAGATCGAGCAGGCGCTGGTAGACGCCGAGAAAACGTCGGCGCATCGACGCTCCGTTGAAGTCGTCGCGCGCCCGGTGGTAGCCCGCCTCCGCGAGCGCGGCGCGGAGCTCCGGATCCGCGACGAGCGCGCGCACCTGACGCGCGAGGCTCTCCTCGTCGGCGGCCTCGTAGTGGAGACCCTCGACCTCGTGCCGCACGATCTGGCGCACGCCGGGCACCGCGGCGACGACCACGGGCCGCTTGCACGCCATGTGCTCCAGCAGAGGTTGCGGGACGTCGCCGTGCTCGAGGTAACGCGCGACGGGCGCGGCGGGCACGACACAGAGATCCGCCGAGGCGATCACCATCGGCAACGCCTGCACGTCGGGCTCGCCGCGCACGTCGATGACCTCGTCGAGCCCGAAGCTCGCGACCATGTCACGCACGCGCGCACGCCGCGCTGCGTCGACCTCGCCCGCGAGCAACCAGCGAACGTCGGCATCGCGTCCGAGGATGCGCGCCGCTGCGACGAGCGTCGGGATGTCGCGGTCGGACGAGTACGGGCCCACGTAGAGCACCCGCGTCGTGCGATTGGATCGCGCGCGACCGGGCGCCGGCGGGGTGGCGGGCGCACGCGCGGTCGAAGGCTCCCAGTCGAACTGGTCGATGTCCACGCCGGGCTCGATGACCTCGACGCGCGCTTCCGGCACCGGCAACGCCGCACGTGCTGCGCTCGAGGGCGCGATGATGGCGTCGGCGGCCGCGCACGCCCGCACGTGGGCAGCCGCCCACGCGTCCTCCGCGCCCGGACCATCGTCCTCCGACGGGAACGCGCCCATGTCGTAGACCAGCAGGAACGGCGCACCGTCTCGCTTGGCCTCGACGGCGACGCCGCACTCGAGGGCGCCGCGGACGTGCACGACGTCGTAGGGCTCGCCCTCGAGCTGGCGTCGCAGCGCCCGTCGGAACGCCGAGGCGCGCTCGGGTCGCCCGCCCACTCCGAGCGGTACGCGCAACACCCGGGCGCGACCGACGAGCTCCATGTGGGGCAGCGCATCGGTCTTGATGGAGACGATGTCCACCTCGCAGCGGTGCGCGAGCGCGCGGGCCGCGGCCAACAACGCGGATGCGTCCGCGCTCGACGCGGGCACGACCGTGAAGCCCGCGATGAGCACCCGGGGCCGCTGCTCGTCCATGGCGGCCGTACGCTCCTCGCGGGGACGGGCCGCGTCAAGCCTGCGAGAAGCCTTGCCGCGACGCGCCTCGACGGGCTATTACCTGCGCCCGGTTCGCCCCCTGTCGGCGGCCGGCTCTGGGACGCCGGCTCGGTCGGGGCGGCGACCTGCCCATTGGGCGTCAAGGAGGACCGCGGTGAAGGAGCTCGTTCGTTATCTTCTCGAGAACTGTTTCTTGGACTTCCAAGGTGAGATCACCATCGACCAAGTTCGGCAGTTCCTTCGCGAAGACGACAGCCGCGAAGCCCGCGCCCTGCTCTCGAAGCTGATCGAGGACAAGGGCGTCGACGACCTGCTCAACACGCTCGCGGACTGCCTCAAGGACTACATCCGCACCGGCGTGAACGAGGAGGTCATCCGCGAGCAGCTGGTTCTGTACTCGGAGTCCTGATCGGTCGAGCTGCCGGAGACGTGTCGAGGACTCTCGCGATCGCGTGCGGACCCGTGGCGCTCGCCGTGATCGCGTTGGCGGCGT
This sequence comes from Deltaproteobacteria bacterium, assembly GCA_020854145.1. Taxonomy (GTDB): domain Bacteria; phylum Myxococcota_A; class Polyangia; order Polyangiales; family JADZFZ01; genus JADZFZ01. The sequence goes on from JADZFZ010000470.1 coordinate 5,733, forward strand.
GTGATCTGCCGCCCGACGATCCTGCGCGTGATCCGGGCCCGCCGGCGCTGCTGGCGTCGTTTCCGGAACGCGATGCCGTGGACGTTCCCCGGCGGCTCGTGCTGCGGTTCGAGCTCGACCGGCAGCTCGACCCGCGCAGCGTCTCGCGCAACACCGTGGCGCTGGTGTCGGGAGACGGGGCGGTGCTGCTGACGACCCGCTACGACATCGTGGACAGCGCCATCGAGGCTCGTGCGTTCCGCGGCGGACCGCTCGTGGCCGATGTGCGCTACCGGGCGGTGGTCGACGCGATCCGAGGAGCCTCGGGCGGGGAGCTCGAAGAGCCGATCACCATCCCGTTCCGCACCGCCACGGACGACAACGCGTTGCCGCCCGACGACGCCCCGGCGGCGTGGTCGGAGGTGGGGCCGTTGCTGGCGGCACGATGCGGAGGGCAGGGCTGCCACGGGGGCGATCGACCGGCGATGGGTCTTCGCCTCGATACCGCCGAAGGGGTCCGCGAGACCGCGCGCGGAGTGGCCGCGATCCAAACCGCGGGGCCCCGCGAGGGCGACATCTCGCTCGGGGTGCTGCTCGGCCGGCCCGCGCTCGCGCGCATCGAGATCATCGGCGACGAGGGACGACCCGAGCACAGCTACTTGATGCTCAAGGTCACGGGCCACGAATGGGCGCACGGAGAGCGAATGCCGCGCGGGGCCGACCCGTTGACGCGCGACGAGCAGAGACTCCTCCAATCCTGGATCCGCGCCGGCGCACCCACGCGTTGATCCGGGCTGGCGGCGGTTGCACCAGGTCGGGGTGGCCACTAGTGTCCCGCGCCACATGTCGTGCCTGCGCTCCCCGAGCACTCTGCGCGCCGTCGCCGCTCTCCTCGGGCTGCTGTCTCTCGGCGCTAGCTGCGGTCGCAACGAAGGCACCGGTCATACGATCGAGCCCGACACCGACCGTCCTCCCGCGAGCAAGACGAAGACGCCGACCAAGTCGAGCACGAAAGTGCGACCGCAGGGCGCGCGCGTGGCGGAGCTTCGCGGGATCGACCTCGGCGAGCTCTCGAGCGCGGAGAGAAGGGTCGCGATCGACATCGCGAACGACCAGCTCTCCCCGTGTGGTCAGCCGATCTCGGTCGCGCGTTGCCTGCAGAGCACCGAGTGCCGGGCTTGCCCCCGCGCCGCTCGGTACATCGTGCGCCTCGTCAAGGACGGCTACGAGCGCCAGGAGATCGAGGTGCTCGTCGGCGTTCGCTTCGCGCCCGATCAGGAGCTGCGCGTCGACGTCGGAAGCTCGCCCGTACGCGGCCCGGAGATGGCCAGCATCACCATCGTCGAGTTCAGCGACTTCGAGTGTCCCCACTGCGGCCGCGCAGCTCCGGTCCTGCACCGCGTGCTCCGCACGATGGAGGGCAGGGCCCGCCTCGTCTTCAAGCACTACCCGCTCGAGATGCACGACCGCGCGGTGCCGGCCGCGCGCGCGTCGATCGCGGCCGGACGGCAAGGCAAGTTCTGGGAGATGCACGACCTGCTCTTCGAGAACCAGACCACGCTGGAGCAAGCCGACATCGAGCGATTCGCGCAGCAGCTCCAGCTCGACATGACGCGGTTCCGCTCGGACATGCAGTCGCGCGCGACACAGCAGCAGATCGACCAGGACCTCGACCAGGGTCGCCGTCTCGAGGTCGACAGCACCCCCACGCTCATCGTCAACGGCCGCCGCTACCTGGAGCCCGTCGAGGATCTCGAGCGTTACCTCCGCGAAGAGCTCGAAGGCCGCTGATTGAAACGGGCGGCTGGCACGCGGGCTCGGTCCATCGACTGAACCCGCGCGGCACCGCGGCGGACAGGCGCCTCGGATCGGCGGCGCGTTCGCGCAGCGTCGATCCCTGCGGAACGACGCGCGGCGGTGCCGGACCGATCAGTCGCCGCCGCGATCCCGGAGATCGCCGACCATGTCGACGAGGGTCGCCGCGAGCAGCTCGACGTCGGGATGACCCAGGAGGACCGCTCCTTCGATCGCCGCGGCCCACGGGGCGACCTGGTCGCCGACGGGCCACACGACGACGATGCTCGGGTGCGCGCGGTTGGCGACGAACCAAGCGAGCTCGCGCGCGTCGTGGGCCGAGAGGTCCGAGGTCACCAGGAACGCGTCCACCCAGCTCGCGGCGGGCGTCGCGGACAACCCTCGCGCAGAGCCCAGCGACACCGACGCGATGCCGACGGCTCCGAGGGCGGCCACGAGCGTGTCGCGGAGCGCGCGATCGCTGCCGTGAACGACCCCCACGGACACGCGCTGCTGCGTCTGGACCACGACGGGTGTCGTGGGCTCGCGTTTCTTCCGGATCCCGCTGCGCACGTGCGGCGTGAGCATGTCGGCGATCCGGTTGGCCAGCGCCTCGGCCTCGTCGGGACGGACCATGTCGCCGAGCGCCTCGCGGAGCGGGCCGTGCACGCAGGCGAGGAGCGACTCGGCGTCGGAAGCGTCCACCTTCGTCGGGTCCATCGCCCGCTCGAGCAGCGTTCGTACCGCGTCGGGCGCGAGCGCGGCCTCGAGCTCCTCCGTGACCAGCCGGAGCAGCCTCGAACCGCCCAACCCCGATTTCGTCCGCGGGCTCCGCCTCCCCACCGAGCCTCCCCCAGTCATCAAGAGTACACGGCCGAGTGGCGCGGTTGAATCGCCGTCGTGTCGTGCGAGTCTAGTCCGCGATGAGCGATCACCGAGCTGGGTTGGACCAGGACAACGACCATCCGAACTTCGCGCCTTCGCGGCGCGAGCTGCTCTCGACGCTGGGCCTCGGCCTTCTCGCGGCACCGGCGATCGCAGGGTGGGCGGCGCCCACCACCGCCCACGCGCTCGACGTCGGGGCGCGTCTGCCGCCCTTCACGCTGCCGGATCTGCAGGGGCGCAACTACCAGTCGCGCGCGTTGCGCGGCAAGGTGGCGTTCATCGACATCTGGGCATCCTGGTGCGGTCCGTGCGCGGAGGAGTTCCCCGTGCTCAACCGGCTCCACCAGCAGTACTCGGCGCGCGGGCTCGAGATCGTCGCGATCAGCGTCGACTCGGAGGTCGCCGCGATCCGCCGGTTCCTGCGCCGCATCCCCGCGCAGTTCCGCATCCTCCACGACGCGGGACGCGC
>JADZFZ010000471.1 GCA_020854145.1 Deltaproteobacteria bacterium
CTCGCGATCACGACGGCCGTGTTCGTCGCCGCGAGCCTGAGCGCGAGCTGAGTGACTGGCGGGGGCTCCGACGCGTGACGCTACGGCGAGCCCGCGTCGATGCCGATGCACGGCGGGCCGCCGACCGCGACACATCCGCCTTCGCACGGCAGCGTCCCCGGCGGGCACATCGCGACGCCGTCGACGCACACGCGACCCGGGAGCGCTCGATCTCGGGCTAGAGTGGCCCCGTGACCATCGATGCGCGCGAGCAACTCGTCGAGACCATCCGCAGCTCCATCCTGGGCGACGACAGCGTGCTCGACGGACCCTACGGGCCTCGGCGGGTCACCTATGCCGACTACACGGCCTCGGGCCGCTCGCTCGGCTTCATCGAGGACTTCATCCGTACCCAGGTGATGCCGCTCTACGCGAACACGCACACCGAGAACTCGGGCACGGGACAACAGACGACCCGGTTTCGCGAGGACGCGCGCGAGATCATCCATCACGCCGTGGGAGGCGGCGCGGACGACCTCGTCGTCTTCGCGGGCTCGGGCGCGACCGCCGCGGTCAACAAGCTGATCGACATCCTCAACCTCCGCATCCCCGCCGATCTCGATGCGCGCTACGGGCTCCGCCAGCACATCCCGCCGGAAGAGCGGCCCGTGGTCTTCATCGGCCCGTACGAGCACCACTCGAACGAGCTGCCCTGGCGCGAGTCGATCGCCGAGGTGGTCACGATCGACGAGGACTCCGACGGCAGGATCGATCTCGCTCATCTCGAGCGCGAGCTCGTCGCGCACCGCGGCCGCGCGCTCGTGATCGGCAGCTTCTCCGCCGCGAGCAACGTGACCGGCATCGGCTCGGAGACCCACGCCATCTCGGCGCTCCTGCACCGATACGGCGCGCTGTCGTTCTGGGACTTCGCGGCCGCCGGACCGTACGTGAAGATCGAGATGAACCCTGCCGACGTCGACGGCGTCTCGACGCACAAGGACGCGATCTTCCTGTCGCCGCACAAGTTCATCGGTGGGCCCGGCACCCCGGGTGTGCTCGTCGCGAAGCGGCACCTCTTCAAGAACCGCGTCCCATCCGTTCCCGGCGGCGGCACCGTCACGTACGTGAACGCGTTCGAGCACCGCTACCTCTCGGACCCCGTGCAGCGCGAGGAAGGCGGCACACCCGCGATCCTCGAGTCGATCCGCGCGGGGCTCGTCTTCCAGCTCAAGGAGGCCGTCGGGACGGATCTCATCCGCGCGCGCGAGGAGTCGTTCATCCACCGCGCCATCGATGCGTGGAGCGAGAGCCCCAACATCCGCATCCTCGGCAACAAGGAGGCGTGGCGCCTCTCGATCGTCAGCTTCGTGGTGCGCCACGGGCAGGGAGTGCTCCATCACAACTTCGTGGTGGCCCTGCTGAACGACCTCTTCGGCATCCAGGCGCGCGGCGGCTGCTCCTGCGCGGGCCCTTACGGTCATCGCCTTCTCGGGATCGACCTGACCACGTCGCGCGGCTTCGAGTGCGCGGTCGTGGCGGGCGCCGAAGGCATCAAGCCCGGTTGGGTCCGCGTGAACTTCAACTACTTCATCTCGGAGACGGTCTTCGAGTTCCTGATCCAAGCGGTCCGGCTCGTCGCCGAAGAGGGCTGGAAGCTCTTGCCGCACTATCGATTCGATCTCGCCAGCGGCATGTGGCGCCACCGCCGCGGCCGCTCCGAGGCGGCGATGCGTCTCTCCGACAACACCTACCGCAGCGGCAAGCTGGAGTACCGCTCGCGTCACGCGACCGAGCCGGAGGCTGCCCTCGCGGGATACGTCGAGGAGGCGCGGCGGATCATCGAGGACGCCGTGCGCGGCTATCGGACGACGTCCATCGAGCGCGAGGTGCTGACGCCCGAGACCGAGGCGCTGCGGTGGTTTCCCCTTCCGAGCGAGGCCCTCGCGGAGCTGCAGGGTCAGGCGCTCCCGCCCGAAGCGGGCCACCGGGTCCACCTGGGCGGATGATCGCGAGCGCGTGCGTCGCGCCGCGCGAGAGCGCTACGAGCGCGCCCGGCTCTGCCGACTCCGCCGACTGCGGCGAGCCCCGACCGCGAGACCGAGGACGAGCGCGACGCCCAGCCAAGACGCGCGCGGCGTGCCGTGCGAGCGGCCCGGGACCGAGCAGCCGCAACCGTCGTCGTCGCCGCCATCGTCGGCTGACCGTGTGCTCGTGTCGGGCCCGACGGAGGTGTCCATCGCGGCGGACGCGTCGCCGTCGCGACCGGCGTCGGCGCCCGCGTCGCGCGCCGTGGCATCGGGCCGCCCCGCGCCTGCGTCGTCGGCGCCGGCGCCCGCGTCGAGCCCGAAGATGTCGGAGATCGCGCGCCACGCGACGGGACACACCTCGGCCGAGCGCGTGCCCTCGGCGCACGCGACCTGCCCCGCGAGCTCCTCGTACCGGAAGCGGGGCTCGAACGTGTCGCCGCCGTCGGTGGACACGCCGAGGGCGAACCCGTCGGCGTAGTTGTCGGCGCAGACCCAGAGCTCGCCTTCGCGCGCCGCGAGGCACTGGATGGCGAGGTCGAGGATCTGCGGCGCGAACGTCCGCCCGCCGTCGTCCGAGACGTGGAGACCCTTCTCGTAGCTGCCGTACCAAGCGCGCGACCCGTCGGGCGCGAACGCCACCGCCGTCACGTCGCCGCTGACCGACGCGACCTCGTCCCACGTCTCGCCGCCGTCCTCCGAGAGGAGCAGCACGTCGGCGACGTCGAACGACGTCCGATACGCCAGCACGCGACGCGCGTCGCGCGGATCCACGGCGCCGAGCGAGAACGTGATCGCGTCCTCGAGCGCAACCTCGTACGTCGTCCACGTGCCGCCGCCATCGTCGGAGCGCGCGACGAACCCGAAGGCCGGATCGAGGCGCGACCCGGAGACGTAGACGGTCTGCGCGTCGTTCGGCGCGACGAGCAGCGACGACGGGACGTCACCGGCCACGAGCCGATCGCCGCTCGGCTCCCACGTGATGCCGTCGTCGGGCGAGACGTAGACCGTGTTGGGATCGGCGTTGAGCGCCGTCACCGCGAAGTGACGACGGTCGTCGGTGGCGTCGCGCGCGAGCGCGATGATGCGCACGTCCTCGAGATCGGCGCGGGGCAGGCCCGCTCCGCAGAGCGCCATCTCGGAGCGTCGCAGCCCCGAGATGAGCCCGAAGACGACGGCGCCATCCGTCGTGCCCGCGATGTGCGGGTTCTCGGTGGGCTGCCAGCCGATGGCCTCCTCGCAGGTCAACGTCCACGTCTCGCCGTGATCGCGCGAGACCAGGAGGCCGAACGTCGCCTGCGCGTAGAGCGTGTCGGGCTCGACGGGATGGAACGCGACGCGTCGCACGGCCGGCGGCCCGCCGTGCGCAGCGACGGACGACGAGACCGAGGCAGCTGCGCCGAACGACGCGAGCACGAGGATCGAGGGCAGAGCACGCATCTCGGAGGACCGAGCCTAGCGCCTCCCCGGGGGCCGGCACCGCTGGCAGCGAGCGAGCTTGCGGGAAACGCTACCCTGGCGGTCCATGACCGAGCCCGATCCGCCGACGCGCGACGACGCGCCGCCCGCCCTCCGAGCCGAGGCGCGGCAGGAGATCGGAACGCTCGCGACGTTGCCGGGCACGGGCGCGCTCGTATGGCCGAGCCCGCCCGCGGCGCAGGCCGAGGCGCTCGACCGCGCGATGGTCGGCCTCTGGGAGAAGCTCGACGCGTGGGTGACCGTGGCGGCGCGCCGGATGCCCGACCACTTTCTGGTGGAGGCCGAGCAGCACACGAAGGAGCTGCGGGGCGAGCTGCTCCGCCACTCGCGCGCGCTGTCGTCCGAGCTTCGCAAGGCGGCCGACGCGCCGGGCCGAGCCGCGGTCCTGTCGCGCGCGCGCGCAACGCTGTCCGAGCGCGCTCGAGCGCTCGTGCAGGCGCGGGGCGAGCACGTGCGTCACGCGCCCTGGTCGCCGGACGAGCTGCTGCGGGGGATCGACGAGCTCGTCGACACGCTGCCCGAGCAGGTGCAGTGCCCCTGGCAGGAGGTGTCCTTCACCCGGCGGAGCGACGCCGATCCGCTCGCGCGCAGGGTGCGGCGTGCGCTCCTGCGCGCGCGCCGGAGCTGGCGAGGCGAGGACGAGACCGACCTTCCGCCGCGGCGTGTCCCGGTGCGTGCCATGGGCCGCTTCCATCTCGGCGGCGCGCGCGCACGGCTCGCCGATGGCGTCGCCCGCCTCGGCGCGGCCGATCGCGAGCTCGCAGCACGCACGCACGCCGTGCTCGACTCCATCTTGCGGAGCTACGCCTCGATGGCGGCGAGCGCCGACGACGCACCGCCGAGCGCGTCGCAGGAGGAGCTGCGCCGGCTTCGCGCCCTCGCGGAGCAGGAGCTCGTCGCCGCCGAGGAGGAGCTGCGCCGCGCCACGCAACACTGCGTCCATCTCACGGGCTCGAAGGTCGCCGCCAGCCTCGGCGCCCTCGCGGACGAGCTGCCCGTCGTAGCCACGTTCGATCTGCCGGCCGAGCTGCGCGCAGGGCCCGAGGCAGAGCGCCGGATCGCGTCGGCCCGACGGACGCTCGACACCGAGCTCGATCGTACGAGGCGCGCGGGGGCCGGGCTGTGGTCGCTCGTCGCGCTGGATCTCGAGCTCGTCGCGCTCGACGCGCGGATGGAGCAGGCGCTGCTCGCCCCGGTGGCGGCGCTGTCGCGCGAGCTCGCGAACGAAGCGAGCGAAGCGATCGGACGGACCGCGCCCGTGCTCGACGAGATGCTCGCGGCCATCGAAGCCGCGATCGCGGCAGGCGAGCCGGCCGACGCCACCCTCGTGCGGCTGCGGAGCGTCACCGATCGACACGCGGAGCGCATCGTGGACGCCGCGGGCCAGGCGGGCGCGATGTGCGAGCGGCTCGCGTCCGGAGTCGCGCTCGTGCCGCTGCGCGCCGCGTTCGACGAGGCCGTCTCCTCGCTGACCGAGACCTACCAGGTCGCGAGCGGTCGCCTGGGGCACACCGACTGGAGGACGCCGCCCGACGGCGCCACGATCGGGGTCCCGCTGCGCGAGCTCGCCATGACGGTGGTCGAGGGTCCCGTCGACGCCGCGCTCGCGCGCATCGGCCGCGACCTCGCGGCGCGGATCGGCTCCGGAGTCTCCGCGCTCCGGGAGCTCGAGCGACTCTTCGCGTTCAACCTGGAGGTGGCCAGCGGCGAGCTCGAGCCGCTCGGCTCCGACGTCGTGCCCGAGGCGACGCGCGACGCCTTGCGCGCGATGCTCGTGGGCGCCCTCGAGCGCAAGAGGGGCGCGCTCGCGACGGTGCTCGAAGGGACCGCCGTGCCCCACGCCGAGCTCGCCGAGCGGGCGCGCAACGATCTGCTGCGGCCCCTCGAAGGTCTTCGCGTGCAGCTCGTCGAGAGGCAGATGAGCCGCACGCACGTCGAGGTGTTGCGGCGGGCCGCCGCGGGACGGCTCGTGTGGCTCGAGGCCGGTCGGCTGCGCGAAGGGCTCTCCGACCTGCGCGACCAGACCGAGCGCGCGGTCACCAAGCTGTTCGGCGACGACGAGCTCGATGCGTGGCGCCGTCGCATCGGATGGCCGGGGCGCCCGACCGACCCGCGAGCGATGGGCGAGGCGCTCGCGGTGCCGCGCGCGCGCGCCGACCTCCCGCTCGTGTATCGCCGGCTGTTCGCCGCGCAGGCGCTCGAGGCGGGGGAGATGCTGGTCGCGCGCCGGAACGACGTGGCGCGGGCGCAGCGCGCGCTGGCCGAGGATCGACGGCTGCGCACGGTCGCGGTGGTCGGGCCGCCGGGCGTGGGGAAGTCGACGCTCGCCGCGGCGATCCTGCGCGCGGGCGAGTGGCGCGAGGTGCGCCGCCTGCGCCCGTCGAAGCCGATCGGCACGACCGACGTGCTGGCGGAGGTCGCGCGCGTCGGCAACGGCGGCGTGCTCGTGGTGGAGGCGCCGCAGTGGATGGTGGCGATGCGGCCAGGCGGCTTCGCGCCCCTGCGTGCGTTCGTCGATCGCGTGATCGCAGACCACGGCGCACACGGGTTCCTTCTCGTGGCGGACTCGCCGTTCTGGCAGTACGCGTCGCGGGTCGCGCCGCTCGAGGAGGCGTTCGCGGAGGTGGTGACGCTCGCGCCGCTCGATCCCGGCGAGCTCGCGGCGGAGATCGGCGCACGGCACGCGCTCAGCGGCTATGGGCTCGAGTTCGTCACCGAGCCCGCGACGGGCGAGCTCGAGCGCGTGGTGCTCTCGACGATCGGTCGCCTGCGCAGCCCCAGCGAGGCGTACTTCCGCGCGCTGCACGGTGCGTCGGGCGGCCTGCTCCGCGATGCGCTCCGGTCGTGGCTCGCGTCGGTGGAGCGGATCGACGAGGAGCGCGACGTCGTCCGGATCGGTGGCCTTCCGCGCTCGGCGCTCTCGACGCTGCGCGAGCTTCCCGACGACGTGCTGCTCGGGTTGCAGGCGATGGCGCGGCAAGGTTGGACCGACGTCGACGTCCACGCATCCGTCTTCCGGCTCGGGCGCTCGGCGGCCGACGCACAGCTCGGGAGGTGGGTGCACCTCGGGCTCGTGGAGCGGCAAGGCAGCACCTTCCAGATCCCGGCGCACCTGCGCGGCGCCGTCCTGCGCGCGCTCGTCGAGCGCGGTTGGTCGTCGACATGAGCCCGACGCGAGCGAGGATCCACGCGCGTCAGCTCGTGTGCACGGCGGCCCTCGGCGTGATCGCCGTCGTCATCGCGACGGGGATCGGATCGGGCGCTCCCGATGCGCGCGCACAGCCGGCGACACCGCGCGCCGACGGAGGCGCACGCAGAGCACGCACGACGAAGGCCCGATCGGTCGTGCCGCGTCGTCCCGCCCGTGACGCCGGCGCGGACGCTGCGCGGACCGACGGGGCGACGGACGCTGCGACGCAGGCATCGCCCGATGCCGGCACCGAGCCCTTCGACACCGACGCGGGAGCCGTCGCGCGCACCGACGGCGCAGCCTCGCCGACGATCGCATCGACACCTCCGGCCGAGCCACCCGATGCGAGCCGCGCTGCTCCGCCCGAAGTCGCGGCGGACGCGTATCGACCGGATGCGTCGATGGACGCTGCGGCGAGCGCGCTCGATGCGAGCGTCGTCGCCACGGCGGCGGCACCACCCGACGCGGGAGCGACCCATCCGACGGCGGCCGTGCTCGACGCAGCGACGACGGTCGCGCTCGACGCAGCGACGACGGTCGCGCCCACCGCTTCGCCCGCCGCTTCGCGCGATGCGGGAGCCGCGCCCGTGCGGACGAGTCACGACGCGGCCGCAGCGGCTACGCGGGCGCCCGACGCATCGCCGTTCGTGGTGGTCGTCGTGGCTCCCCCGTCGCCGGTCGGAGGCGGCGGTGGCGAGGGCGCTCCGGCTCCCACCCCTGCGCAACCGAGCGTGCGCGACTTGCTGCCGAGCTTCCCTCGCGCCGGTTTCTTCGGCGTCGTCGCGCTGCTGCTCGGGCTCGGCGTCGTCCTCGCGTCCACCGCAGGAGCTCGATGGGCTCGCCGGGCCCTACCCGATCGCGGCCTCCTTCCGCGCGCGCTCGAGGGGGTCCATCTGCTGCTGCGCCTGCTCGCGGCGGCGGTCGTGCTCCTGCTCGTCGCCGCGCTGTTCCCTCCGTGGATGGGCCCTGCCCTGCCCTGGGTGCTGCTCGCGGCCGCGGCCGCGTTGGGATGGTCGGCGCGCGACGTGTTGCCGGACCTGATCGCGGGCGTCGTCATCCGAGTGGAGCGACGCGTACGGCGTGGTCTCTGGGTCTCGGGCGAAGGCTTCGCGGGAACCGTCGAGCACGTCGGCCTGCGCGCCACCACGCTGCGCGACCCCGACGGGCACGACGTCGCTCTGCCCAATCGCTCGTTGCTACGCGGAGCGCTCGTCGTGGAGCCGTTCCCGCGACCACGCGTCCTCCTGCGGGTGCGTGGGTCGGTCGCACCGCCCGAGGTCCGGCGCGCGCTCCACGATGCGATCCTGCTCTCGCCGCTCGTGCGCCTCGACGTGGCGCCGGAGGTCGTGCACGACGCGACGGATCCGGACGTCTGGCACGTGCGGGTGCGGCTCGTCGATCCGCGCTACGTGCGCCGCTTCGAGAGCGAGCTGCTCGAGCGTCTGACGGAGATCCTCGCGGTCGCGGCGGGGGCGGACGTTCACGTCGGCGGACCGACGCTGTAGCCTCGCGCGCCATGCGCCCGTGCATCTCACGCCTCTTCGTCGCGCTGGTGCTCCTCGGCGCGTGCGGCGACGACGACACCTCGATGGGCTCGCGCGATGGTGGCGAGCCCGTGCGGGATGCCGCGCTCGACCTCGGGCCCGACGCGCCCGCGGCGCCGCCCATGGACTCGGGAGCCGCCGAGGCCTCGACGCCGCTCGATGCGTCGGTCGATGCGCCGTCTGCCGACGCGCGCGTGGACGATGCGGCGCCCGCGGACACGACGCCGGGGGGCGACTCGGGAGCGCCCGACGATTGTCTCGCCGAGCTCGTCGCGCCCACCGAGCGCGTGTGGCCCGTCGCCGGCGAGCTCCACTACGTCCAGGTTCCCATCGGAGGTCTCTCGATCGGCGAGTCGGCCGTCGTCGTCGGACCCGACGGCACCGTGCTCGTCGTCGACGTCGGCAACGACAGCCACGACGACGACGTCGCCACCGTGCTCGAGGAGCTCGCACCGCACCTGCCCGGCGGCGCGTCGCGCGTCGACCACGTCCTGCTGACGCACTATCACGCGGACCACGCCGACGGCCTCGTCGACTTCCTCGACCGCGTCACGCTGACGGGCCGCGTGATCCACCGCGGGTTCCACGACGTCACACCCGCGGCGAACGACGCGACCGTGGGCGCGCTCTGCACCGCGCTCGCCGCGCGGCCGGGAACGGAGCTCGCGCTCTGCGATGGTCCCGTCGCTCCGTGCGACACCGGTAGCTGGTCGGGCACCTACCCCGCGGCCGGCTGCCCGGAGCTCGACGGCGGCGACCTGCTGGTCTCGGGCGACTCGGGTCGCGCGTTTCTCCCGCTCGGCGGCTCGACGCGATTGGACGTCGTCGCGGTCGACGCCGTGATGGCGGGCGAGCGCTACGAGGACGTCGTCGGTCGCCTTCTCACCGACGACCCCAACGGCGAGAACGCCCGCAGCGTCGTGGGCGTGCTCGTGCACGGAGACTTCCGTTTCCTCCTCAACGGAGACCTCACGGGCGGCGGCTCGGACACGGACGGCGTCGAAGGCTTCTACGTGCCGCGCCTGCCGCGGGCCACCGACCTCGACGCGCGCGGGGTCGACGTCCTGCACGCGGGTCACCACGGGAGGAACACGTCGACGTCGATGCCGTGGGCCGACGCGCTCCTGCCCCACGACGGGCTCTCCCGTTCGGTGGTGATGGGCGTCAGCAGCGCGCACGTGCGCTCGCCCCACCGCGAGGTGCTCGACGTCGTGCTCGGCGGCGGACGGCTCGGCGCGGGCCGCGCCTGGACGACGACCATCGCGACGCTCGGCGCCACCGACCCAGGCCTCGTCGACGCGGGAGGCGGGCAGCTCGTCGTCGCCACGCGCGAGGGCGGGCGCTCCTACGTCGTCCAAGCGATCGACGGCTCGGGCCGCATCGTCCGCAGCAGCGCGTACCGCAGCGTCCGCAGCTGCGAGTGATGCTCGCCGGAGGCCGGCCGTCGAGTACGATGGCGGCCAGATGCCGCCTCGCCTCGATCACGACGAGCGCCGCGAGATTGCGCGTACGACGCTCGAGGCGTGTGACGCGGGCTTCTACGTCAATGCGCGCGGCGAGCGGGTCGAGCTCGCGGCGTCCCTCGCGCATGCGTCGTCGGGCACGGTGCTCCACGAGCGCGAGGGCACACCCGTGGCGTCGTCCAAGCGCTCCTCCGCGACCGCCCCCCCGGGCCGTACGATGCGAGTCTCGGTCACGGGCGAGAGCACGCTCGAGGCGCTCGTGCGTCTCGATGCGACCGGCGAGGGCCACGTCGCGTGCCTCAACTTCGCCTCGGCGCGCAAACCGGGCGGCGGCTTCCTCGGCGGCGCGCAAGCCCAGGAGGAGTCGCTCGCCCGCGCGTCCGGCCTGTACCCGTGCTTGCAGCGAGTGCCGTCGCACTACGAGCGCAACCGCGCGCAAGACTCCGCTCTGTACCTCGACCTCGCGATCTTCTCGCCGCGCGTCCCGTTCTTCCGTGACGATGGCGGCGCGTGGCTCGAACGACCGGTCCTCGCGTCGGTCGTCACGTGTGCCGCGCCGAACGCGGGCGCGTTGCGACAGCACGGGCGATTCGACGCCGCGGAGGTCGAGGCGACGCTGGCTCGTCGCGCGGCCCTCGTGCTCGACGTCGCGCTCCACCACGGCGTCGAGCGGCTCGTCCTCGGTGCCTGGGGCGCGGGGGTCTTCGGGAACGACCCCGTCGTCGTCGCCGATGTGTTCGCGCGCCTTCTGGTGGTGCCCGAGGCGCCCTATGCGCACGCCTTCGACGAGCTCGTCTTCGCGGTGCTCGACGGGACACGCGATCGCGCGACCCATCGGGCCTTCGAAGACGCGTTCGGCTGACGCCGTCGTGGTCGTCGCGTTCACCGGATCTCGCGGGCGCCGACCTCGCGTAAGCTGACGCCGTGCCCGTCGGTCTCCGGCTCGCACGCACGTGGCTCGCGTCGCTGGGGCTCGGCGTCGCGCTGCTGCCGAGCCTCGGTGCGCGCGCGGACGACGTGTGGAGCGATCCGCTGCCGGGCGTGCGCCATCTGCACCGCACGACGTCGTCGCAGAACGTGCACGTGCTCGTCGTGAGCCTGTGCGCAGCGGGCATCTCGTTTCGCGCGACCGCCGAAGGGGAGCGCGGCCGCACGCCGTCGAGCTTCGCGTCGCTCGTCGGCGCGCACGCCGTGATCAACGGCGATTTCTACGGGCCGAGCTTCGCGCCCAACGGGATGGCGATGCACGACGGGGTCGCGTGGGGCGGCGACGATCACACCTACGTGGGCCCGCTCGCGTTCGGCGATCGTCGCGTCGCGCTCGTCCCGCACGAGGACACGGCGGGACCGCAGCCGTGGATGCGCGAGGTCGTCAGCGGTCACCCGACCGTGCTGCAGGGCGGCGCGATGCGCGACAACTCCGGCGATCCGCTCTGCACCAACCGTCATCCGCGCACCGCCGTCGGTCTCTCGGCCGATCGGCGCACGCTCTACATGGCCGTGATCGACGGCCGCGCGACCGGACGCATCGGCATGACGTGCCCCGAGATCGCGTCGCTGATGGCCGAGCTCGGCGCTTCCGACGCGCTCAACCTCGACGGCGGCGGCTCGTCGGCGATGTGGCTCGCGGGCGCCGGCGTGCTCAACAACCCGTCCGATGGGAGCGAGCGCACCGTCTCCAACCACCTCGCGCTCTACGCGACGGGCAGCGGGCCCGCGGTGTCCTGCCCCAACGCACCCCCCGAGGGCAGCCTCGATCGCGTGGACTGCGACGTGATCGGCGGTTGGGCACGCGACCCCGACGAGCCTGCGCGCGCCATCGACGCGCACGTGTACATCGGCGGGCCCGCCGGTGATCCCATGGCCGTCGGGTACCCGCTTCTCGCAGGGCTCTCGCGCCCCGATCTGTGCACCGCTCTCGGGTCGTGCGAGCACGCGTTCGAGCTGCCGGTGCCGCGCGGCTTCCTCGACGGCGTCGAACGGCAGGTCTTCGTCTACGGCATCGACACGGGCGGCGGCGACAACGCCTTGCTCGGCAACGCGCCGCGCCCGCTCCGCTGCGACACGCCCGCGTTGCCCGCCCTCGAGCCCGCGGGCTCCGTGCGCCGCCACGTGGCGAGCCCCGAGATCCTGGCGGCGTGGTCGTTCGACACGCGCGACGTGGCGCACCTCGACGATGCCGCGCTCGTCGCGCTCGACGAAGGGCCCGACGTGTCGCCCGCGCCCGTGCTCGTTCGCGCCGAGGACGGCGCGGCGATCTACGTCCGCGAGGGCGCGGTGCTGCGTCACGTGCCGGATCCCGCCGCGATGGCCGCGTGGCACCTCTCCTTCGACGCGGTGATGGTCCTGCCCGCGGCCGACGTCGACGCGCTCGTCGAAGGTGCGCCTCTGCTCGCGCGCCCGTTCCTCGCCCAGGGCGGTGGCCCCGAGGTCTGGCTCGTCGATCATCCTCCCCCGCTTCGCGCGCGCCTCGTGAGCCACGGCGTCCCCGACTTCGTGGAGGTCGATCGCGAGGTGCCCGTCGCGTTCCAGCTCCGCAACCGCGGCACGCTCGCGTGGGAGCCCGGCGAGGTGTGGCTCGCGACCACCGAGCCGCGTGGGCGCGACTCGGCCTTGTGCGACGCCGCGAGCTGGAGGGACTGCGCGCACGCGGCGACGCTCGACGCGCCGGTCGCACCGGGTTCCGACGCCACCTTCCGTGTGACGCTGCGTGGCTCACGCGCGGCGCTCGGCGTGGTCGACGAGTGTTTCGGCCTGGTCTACCGGGACGCCCATTTCTTCGGCGATCCCGGCCTCGGCGGGCCGGCGGACGACGCCGTGTGCGTGAGCGTCGAGGTGCTCGAGCCGGGCATGCCTCCGACGCGCGACGCCGGCATCGGTGCGCGCGACGGCGGCGGCGGCACGACGCGCGACGCGGGCACGACGGGCGTGGAGGACGAGTCCATCCGCGGCGGGTGCGGATGCGCGGTGCCGGGGCACGCTCGGCGAAGCGGCCTCGCCATCGGCTGCCTCGCGATGCTGCTCGCTGGGGTCGTCGCAACGAGAGCCCGTCGGTCGTCGCGACGCGTCGGTCCGCGTCGCGACGGCCAGGAGTGATACGCTTTTGCGATGCGGCGTCGTACGCGCGGGGCCGTGACCCTGGGCTGCCTCGTCCTCGGCGCCTGTCGCGTGGGCTACGACGCGCGCCCGGGTGACGGGCTCGACGCATCGACCGGCACGCGCGACATGGGTGGGCAGGAGCGCGATGGCGACGTCGTCGTGCCGCCCGACGCACCGCCCATCGACGCGCCCCCGCCCGACGCGCCGCCGCCCGATGGCGCCTCGCCGCCCCCGCCACCCCCCGACGTCGGTCCACCTCCGCGCGACGCGGGGCCGTGCGGCCCGCCGCCCGCGACCGCCGCGTATTGCACGGCGTTGCCGCGCCTCGGTTCCGCACCCGTGATCGACGGCATCCTCGAGTGTGGTCTCGCGCTCTCGACCCTCGAGCCCGCGGGCTGGACCGCGAGCGACCCGATCCCCGCGGGCACCGTCGCTCGCTTCGCGTACGCATGGCGACCCGACGGCATCTACGCCTTCGTCGACGTGGACGATCCGCGCCGCACGCCCGCCGAGACGCGCGACGAGGTGTGGTGCGGCGCCGGCGCAGAGATCCACATCGACGCCGACGGGACGTACGCGGCCGCGCCGTTCTACGACGACCCCGGCACGCGTCAGTTCATCGCGACCGCCCCCACCGACGACACGTCCCCGTCGATGCGCGGCACCGTGTACTGGACGGACGACGGCACGCACGTCGTGGGGCCGTGGTCGCGGGGTTTCGTCGTCGTGCCGCGCCCCGGCGGCTACTCGCTCGAGGCGTTCGTGGCCGCGGCGGACCTCGCGCTCGCGACGTGGACGCTCGCGCCCGGCGGGCGCGTGGGGATCGACCTCGCCATCAACGTGGCCGCGGAGCGCGGAGAGCCGTCCGACTGCGGCCATCGCCTCGGGCAGTTCTTCCTGAAGGTGCACGACGAGACCGACAGCTGGTGCGAAGGCCTGCCTCACTGCGACGTCCGCGCGTTCTGCAACCCGACGCTCGTCGAGTAACCTCCGGCGGTCGCGGTCGACGTCGGGGCGGTCGACTCCCCGTCACGACGACTCCTCGCACGCGAGTCGGCGGTCACTCTCCGCGATCCTGGCGGCCCCCGGATCCCGGACGAGCGGCGCGAGGCGCACGTCTCGATCGCCTACCGGACGC
>JADZFZ010000472.1 GCA_020854145.1 Deltaproteobacteria bacterium
CCGGCGCGACGGGCGAGCGCGTGTCGCTCGGTGCCGGGGCGGAGGCGCGGGGAGAGCCGTTTCACGTCGAGATCGCGGGCGACGTGCGCGCCGCGGTCACGCGGTGGTCGGACGCCCTGCCGGCGCGCACGCCGCTGGGTGCGCCGCTCGCGGTCGAGCTCGGATGGAACTCCTGGTACGAGCTGTGGGACGGCGTCGACGAGCAGGCCGTGCGCGACAACGCCGCACGCGCGGCGGAGGTGCTCGGCCCGTGGGCGCGCGATGGGCGTGTGATCCGCATCGTCGTCGACGACGGATGGCAGGTGCGCTGGGGCGAGTGGGAGCCGAACGCGAAGTTCCCCTCGGGCCTCGACGGGCTCGCGCGCGATCTGCGCGCCGACGGCTTCCGCATGGGCGTCTGGCTCGCGCCGCTGCTGGTCGATGCGGACTCCGCGTTGGTCGCAGAGCACCCGGACTGGTTCGTCGGCGACGCGAGCTACGTGCACGCGAAGAACGGCGAGATGCGCATCCTCGACGTCACGCACCCGGACGCCGCGGACCACCTCGCGGGCGTCATCCGCCGGCTCGTCGGCTGGGGCTACGACCTCCTGAAGATCGACTTCCTCTTCGCGGGCACGTTCGAAGGCGAGCGCCGCGAGGACGTCACGGGGATGGAAGCCTACGCGCGCGCGTTGTCCATCGTGCGCGAAGCCGCGGGCGAAGAGACGCTCCTGCTCGCGGTGGGCGCTCCCGACGTCGCCTCGTTGCCGTGGGCCGACGCATGGCGCGCGGGACCGGACATCGCGCTCGAGCCCTTCGGACCGTCGTGGCCTTTCGTGACCAACGAAGCGCGTGCGCTCGGAGCGCGCTGGCCGATCTGCCGCCGCGTCGCGTGCGACGGCGACCCGCCGCTGCTGCGCGGTCTGACCGAGCCCGAGGTCTCGGCGGGCGCGTGGGTCGCCGCGTTCGCCGGCGGAGCGTTCTTCCTCTCGGACGATCTGCGGTCACTCGACGATGCGCGCCTGCCCTGGGGCCTCGACGATGCGCGCGTCGGCGTCGCGCTCGCGGGCGAGCCTTCGGTTCCCGCCGACCCCTTCCCCGAGTCACCGCCCGACGCGTTGGTCAACGCGCTCACCGACCACTTCGGCCGCGATCACGCGAGCACCCACGTCGTGCCCAGGATCTGGACGCTTCCGTCGGGCGGCCGCGTCGCGCTCAACACCGGCGACTCCGACCTCGTGGTGGAGACGACGACGGTGCCTCCGCGCTCGGTCGTCCCGCTACCCTGACGCATCGACGCCGGCCGTTCGATCGCACGTCCGGATCGCCACACCCGCGATGGCGCCACCTACCACCACGCTTCACCGGGTGGTGCGCCAGAACCTCGCCACGCTCCACGCCGCGCTCCAGGCGAGCCGAGCCACGCAATGTTATGCTGGTGTTATGACGATTCGCCGCATCACGATCAGCGTGCCCGAAGAGACGGCGAAGAAGATCAAGAGCGCCGCGGGCAAGACTCCCGTGTCCGCATGGATCGCGGAGCTCGTCGAGGAGCGTCTGAGCGACGCAGAGGTGGATCGACTCTTTGCCGAGGTCTACCTCGAGGCCGCGCCTTCGCGCGCCGACGTCCGCCGGGCCGGAGAGATCTTCGAGCGGATCACGAAGCGCCGGCGAAAGCGCGTGGCGTGAGACCCGGAGTGGTGCTCGACGCGGGCGCCTTCATCGCGCTCGAGAGACGCGACCGCGTGATGCTCGATCTCGCGCTGCGCTTCGCCCACGACGGCACGCCGCTCGTGACGTCGGCCGGCGTGGTGGCGCAGGTCTGGCGGGACGGCGCACGGCAGATCCCGCTGACGTTCGTTCTGCGGCGCACCCGGGTCGTCGACCTCGATCTCGCAACGGCGAAGTCCATCGGACGCGTTCTCGGGAGGAGCCGCACGCGCGACCCGATCGACGTGCACATCGCTCTCCTGGCGCGCGAGCGCGACTGGACCGTGCTCACGTCCGATCCGGACGATCTGCGGCGAATCGATCCCAAGCTGCGCGTCGAGCTGATCTGACCGGCGTGCCTCGTCGGTAGCCCGCAACCATCCCCCTGAGATGCATCGCCCCCACGCGAGGTAGAGGAGGCTCTACTCGGCGTGGGGGCGAAGGGGCCGACTCGCGTCGGGCGAGGAGGCTCAGCAGGGACCGTCGTGATCGAGGGCGACGAGCGAGATCCGGCGCTGGCAGTCGTTCGTGTAGGTCACGCCGTCGCAGCCGCAGACGGGCGCGTACACGGAGCTGCAGCGCACGGCGCTCGGGCCGACGCAGACGCCACCGACGTCGGCGATGTTGCAGCCGACGTTGCCGGAGTAGTCGCACTGCAGGCCGTCGGCGCACTGCAGCGCCGCGATCCCGCCGCAGGTCTCTCCTTCGCCCTGGCCTTCGCGCGGGCACTCGCCCTCGGTCGCGACCGAGACGCCGGCGGAAGCCGCCATGCACGAGTTGCCGTAGGTCTGACCGTCGCAGCCGCAGACGGGGCGGTAGATCTCGATGCACGCGTCGGGACGCACGGCGCAGCTGCCGCCGCGGTCGGTCGCTCCGCACTGGGAGCCCGCCGGGAAGTTGCAGAAGTAACCGTCGGGGCACGGGCCGAGGCCGCGGCTGCCGCACGCTTGCCCGGTCGCGTCGTCGGTCGGCACGAAGCACTCGCCGGCCGCGTCGCGGCACGAGACCTGGAGGTGGAACGACATGGCCTCGGGACGGCGCGTCGCGGCGTACCGGTACGAGGTCGCCATCACGAGGTAGCGCACGCCGCGCTCGGTCGCGACGCTCAGCGAAGAGTTGAGCGTGCCCGGGTACTCGTCGTCGTTGGCCGCGACGAAGGTCCACCGGCCGCCACGCTCGGCGTAGAGCGCGAGGTAGGTGTCACGGCCGTCGCGGTTGGCCAGCATGATGAAGGCGTCGTCGCAGCCGCCCTCGAACGTGTAGAGCTGGTAGGGGCGCGAGCGCGTGAGCTCACCCGTGAGCAGCTCGCACCACGGCGCCGAGGGGATCGAGCGCGCGGTGTCGGCCGAGCCGAGCGCGGAGGTGTCGGGCGCCGCCGCGGCACCCGCGGTGTCATCCTTCGGCTCTCCTTCGAGAGCGCAGCCAGCCAGAGCGAGAACGAGGAGGGACGAGAGGAAGGTACGCATGTGCCCGCGCGCGTCAGCACGTCGCGTTCCGTCGCTCGCATCTCGCGATCCGCGCAGATTCTGGGCGAATCCGCGCGTCCGCGGGTGGCTGCTCGAGTGGCCGGGCTCCTCGAGGCGCCGGCGTCCCGCCGAGTCACCTCTCGGCGGGTCTGCAGGCGGACAGGCGAAGCGGGGTCGCGCGGCGCGCAGCCCCCGGCTCGGCTGCGCGGGACGAACCGCCGATCGTGCGCCGAGCTACCAGGGCGTCTCGCGGTAGTCCTTGAGGAACTTTCCCCAGACGTGCTCGCCGGTGCGCAGGCCGGAGAAGATCGGATCGCAGATGCGCGCCGCGCCGTCGACCACGTCGAGCGGCGGATGGAAGCCGTGCTCGGCCACCTTGCGCGCGGCGATCTCGGCGGGGTCCTCGTCGGTGACCCAGCCCGTGTCGACGCTGTTGACGTGCACGCCGTCCTGGACCCAGCGCGCGGCCGAGGTGCGCGTCAGCATGTTGAGCGCCGCCTTGGCCATGTTGGTGTGCGGGTGCTTGTCGGTCTTCCAGTCGCGATAGAACTGCCCTTCGACGGCCGAGACGTTGACCACGTGCTTGTCGCGCGAGGGGACGCGGAGCAGCAGCGGCCGCAGCTTCGCCGTGAGCACGAACGGCGCGACCGCGTTGACGAGCAGCACCTCGAGCAGCTCCACGCTCGGCACCTCGTGGTGGACGAGACGCCAGCTGTTGTGCGCGCGCAGGTCGATCTGCTGCAGATCCTGGTCGAGCGCCCCGTCCGGGAAGAGCGCGCCTCCACGCAGGTGGTCCTCGTCCAGCAACGCGAGCTGCGAGAGCCGCGCAGGGTCCGCGAGCCCGACGGGCTGCCCCTCACCCCGACCCTCTTCCCATTCGGGCAGAGGGGAACTTGCCGCGAGCTCGTCCAGCGTTCGTCCCTCACGACCGTCGCCCGCTCGCCCCTCACCCCGACCCTCTCCCCGTTCGGGTAGAGGGGGACTCGCGCCGAGCTCGGTGCGCGCGACGAGGGCACGATAACGCGACACCACGGCGCGCCCGCGCTCGTCGAGCCCATCGAGCGAGGACTCGCCGGCCACGAGGTGCGCGTAGAAGCCGGCCGGCCGCCGCACGGTCTGACACGCGTTGTGGAGCACGAAGTCGAGCCGCTCGTAGGCGCGACCGAGGTGCTCGGCCAGGCGCTCGACGCTCGGCGTGTGGCGCAGGTCGAGCCCATAGACGTCGAGCCGATCGCGCCACGCATCGAAGTCGCCCTCGCGCGCGTAACGGCGCGCCGCGTCGTGCGGGAACCGCGTCGTGACGATCACGCGCGCGCCGGCGCGCAGCAGCTTGATCGCGGCGTGGTAGCCGATCTTCACGCGTGCCCCGGTCACGAGCGCGACGCGGCCCGAGAGATCGGCGCTCTGGTTGCGCTTGTCCCAGTTGAGCGCCGCGCACGGCGGACAGAGCTGGTCGTAGAACGCGTGGACCTCTCGATAGGCCGCTTTGCATACGTAGCACTTGCGCGGATCGCGCAGCTCCGCGGTCGAGCTGGCCGGCTCGGGCGTCTCGACACTCGGCGTGCCCTCCGACGCTGAAAGAACGGGCGGAGTCGGGAACACGTCCGCGCGACGCAGCGCCCGGATGACCGTCGCGTCGAGGATCCGCTCGTCGGCGTCGCGTTTGGTGTCTTTGTCTTTACGTCTAAGTGCCTTGGCGAGCTTCCGTTGCTCGTCGCGCTCGGGACGCGACAGCCGCCCGGCCGCGACGAGCAGTCGGCGCCGCAACGCGGGATCGACGGCGCCGAGGCGGCCGCGATCGTCGACGAACGACTCGAGCGCTGCGATCAGCGCCTCGAGCGGTGCCGGCTCAGATCTCACCGTTCTTCGCGCGCTCGACCCACTCGCGCACCTCGCGCTCGATGACGGCGAGCGCCCGCTTGCGGAACGGCCGCAGGATGAAGGGCACGTCGATCGAGAC
>JADZFZ010000473.1 GCA_020854145.1 Deltaproteobacteria bacterium
CGCTCGATCACCCGAACACCCTCTCCGGCACCGACGATCGGCCGTACGACGACATGCTCACCTGGTACGAGCGCGAGACGAACACGCTCATCGTGCGTCCGTTCGTCCCGCTGCAGGAGCGCCGCACGTACGCCGTGGTGCTCACCGATCGGCTCGTCGGACAGGACGGGCAGCCCGTCCGTTCCCCGTTCGCGAGCGTGCACCACCCCGATCAGCGCCGCGAGCTCGACACGCTCGCCGGATGGCTCCGGCGGCGGCCCGATCTCTACGGCGATCTCTCGGAGCGTGGTTGGGACGGCGTCGCGATGGCGTGGACGTTCACGACGCAGTCGGTGACGGGGGAGCTGCGCGCCCTGCGCGACGGGCTCTACGGGCGCGGCACCTTCGCGTCGCTCGCCGAGGAGTTCCCCGCGGAGTCGACCTTCGAGCTCGCGGTCGCACAAGGCGGCGACGGATGCGAGCTCTCCGACAACCTGCACCGCATCGACACCCAGCAGATCCTCCCCGTCATCGAGACGCTCGCGGGCGCCGTCTTCGGCCTGTCGCCTGAGGCGACCGCGCAGCTGCTGCGCTCCTACGACGCGGTGGATCACCTCGCCTTCGGGTTCGTGCGCAGCCCCTATCTGCTGGGCGATCCGGAGGCCTCGCAGCTCGACGACTCGTGGGACGTGCGCCCCGAGAGCGGCTACGCGCGCGTGACCGACGACCGTGTGCCCGTCTTCATCGTCGTGCCGAAAGAGACGCCCGGGCACCAGCAGCCTTTCCCGACGGTGATGTACGGCCACGGGACCGGGCTCGTCGGCCTCGAGGGCTTGTCCGAAGCCGGCTTCTTCGCGCAGCACGGCCTCGCCACGGTCGCCATCACCGGCCCGTCGCACGGCCTGCCGCTCTCGCGCGCGCTCGAGCGAACCGTGCTCGCGCTGTTCGACGGCGCATGCCACGCCCCGCTCGGCGAGGCGCTGCTCGACGATCGCGCGGAAGACCTCAACGGCGACGACATCAAGGACACGGCCGGCGACTACTGGACCGGCTTCGTCTTCCGCACGCGCGACATGGTGCGCCAACACGTGCTCGACACGGCGAACGTCGTTCGGATCTTGCGGAGCTTCGACGGAGCGCGACAGGGGCAGGATCTCGACGCGAACGGCAGCGCCGACCTCTTCGGCGACTTCGATCTCGACGGCACGCCCGACATCGGCGGCCCCGACGGGCCGTACTTCGCGACGGGGCGCTCGATGGGCGGCATCACGACGATGGTGCTCGCCGGCATCGAGCCGTCCATCGTCGCCGCCGCGCCCGTCTCGGGCGGCGGCGGCATGGCGGATCTGACGACGCGGAGCCAGCAGGGGGGGCTCAAGGAGGCCGTCTACCTGCGGCTCGAGGGTCCGCTCGTGGTCGGCGTGCCTGCCTCGTCGCTCGCCACCGAGGGCGAGCCGACCGAGCGTGCCTCGTCGTGCACGCGCCCCGGATCGCGCTCGATCCGCTTCGTGGTGCCGACGGCAGTCAACACCGCGCGCATCGAGGTCGCGTGCCTGAACGCGGATCGACTGCAGCCGGGCGATGCCGTGATGGTGACGAACCTGATCAACGGCGAGGCTCGATGCACCGGTGTGCGCGAGGACGGCCGGTTCCGCATCGGCGTCCCGAGCGACGAGGACGATCTCCTGGTGATCGAGGTCTGGCAGAACGGCACGCAGTACCTCGACTTCGCCACGTGCGAGCGCCCGCGCGACCAGCAGCCGTTCGAGGTGCTCGATCGGTTCCAGGTCGGCAGCGACGACTGCACCGAGTGCGCGCGTTACGAGCGACGCACCTGGTCGATCGGCAGCTCGCTCGTGGCGCCCACCTACGGCTTCGGCATGCGGCGCCAGACGCCGGACTTCCGGCGGTTCGCACAGATCGCACAAGCGGGCCTCGAGCGCGGCGACCCCATCAGCTACGCGCGCGGCATCTTCCTCGACCCGATCGAGCAGGACGACGGCTCGCGCGTGCGCCGCTCGATCATGGTCGTGAACAACATCGGTGACTTCAACGTGCCGGTCTCCGGGGGCGACGCGTACGCGCGCGCCGCCGGGCTCATCCCGTTCCTGCCGTCGGACGCGCCCGACGACTTCGCCGAGTACCGCGCGACGCGCTCGATGGCGTCGCGGATCGGCGAGGCGACGCCGCTCGATCTGCTGGTGCGCACGCACGTGCTCGAAGGCATCCCGCACCTCGAGCGCCACCCCGGCACGCAGTCTCCGCAAACGCTCTACGACATCGACGACTTCGACGATGGCCTGCAGGGCTTCGGCGAGCAGCGCCCGGACACGCCGCTCCGGCTCGTGCGCCGCTCCCGTCCGGTGGCCGAAGGCGACGTCTGGTGGCCCGAGGTCTCCGGCGACGCGGACGGCGACCCGCTCTCGGCGCTCGTGCACGCGATGAGCGAGCCCTTCGGCGCGCACGCGATCCCCGAGCCCGCCGACCCGAGCGAGCCCTGGGACGACGGCGTCTACTACTTCAACCTGATCGCCCGGTTCTTCGCGTCGCGCGGACGCGACGTCTACTACCAGACGCACCCCGACTCCCACCATTGCCTCGAGGACGCCAGCTGCCCCGAGATCCGGCAGTTCGAGCCGCCGCCATCGGAGGAGTGACGTCGGCCGCGCGCGCGAGCTATCCGTCGCGCAGCGCCGCGCGGTAGGCCCGCACGGCCTTCGTCATGGGACGGGTGTCCACGAAGCGCAGCAGCTCGGCCAGGTCGATGCCTCGCAGCACGTGGCTGGCGCGGACGCGCTCGTAACGCTGCCGCCGGAGCACGTGGATCTCGATCGCGCCGCGGCGCCAGATCCACACC
>JADZFZ010000474.1 GCA_020854145.1 Deltaproteobacteria bacterium
GCAGCTCCGGCGACGAGCGACACCACGCCATCCAGGACGAATAGCCCGATGCCGATTGCCAGCGCGATGAGGGATCGTCTCAACGTCAGATAGCCGAGACCGCCGTAGACCATGCCGAACACCACAGAGGCGATGCCGATCCCTGCGCGCGCGAGGAAATCGGACTCGATCACGAGGCTCACCACGCCGAGCCCGGCGTTGAGCGCCGCGATGAAGAACAGGACTGTTGCCGCCCCTCGAACGTGGGTTTCGGGATCACCAGGTGATCCTGGCAACGGCACGCCGTCACGAGTCACGTTCATCACGGGCATGAGCCCAGGCGTGCGCCGAACCATCAATGAAGAGCCGTCGCTCATGACGAACGAACGACCTGCTTCGAGCTCGGCTTTCGTCGCGATCGTCCCGAGCTCGACTCCGTCCACGCGCACGCGGAGATTCTTGAAAGCGAACCCCCACTCGAGCTCGACCCGCTTCGGTCCCCCTTTGTCCAGAGCGAGCGTCAGCTTCGCCAACCGGCCCTCCCGCGGCTAATGGCGCAAGCGCGCCAACCCGGCAAACACGAGCACGCAAAGCAGAACAACCTCACAGAGCGCCAAGCCCCGCGCGATCTCCGCGTTCGTCTGGCCCGACTGTGGGGCGCGGCCAGCACGGATTGCACGTAGCTCCACGGACGCCTGCCACAACACGAACGGCGCGACGACTGGGAAGCAGAGCCCCATCGTTGCCGATGCGATGAGCGCGACCGAACGCGTCGACGGTTTGGCGGTGATCCAACGGTCGTGGCATGCGGCACACCAATGGCCCGGCAGCACCATTCGCTCGCAGCGTGCGCAGGCATACGTTCCGCAGCGCTTGCAGGTGAAAGTGGCGTTCGCATCGGGGTGTGCCCCGCAGCGCGCGTGTCGCGCCGTAGAGAGGGATTGAGTCAAGCGAAGCTCGGTGAGTGACACAATACCTTCGTCTCGAGCACCCCGTTGCGCCCGTGGAGGTGGCTGTGGCCGGCAGCCGTGCTCGTGCTCGAGCGCGGCGACGACGCGCAGCTCGTGTTTCGCGCGCTGCCGCGGCTGCGACCCTGAAGCTCTCGTGCGTCCGGCTCCAGGCTCCAGCCCGCGTGCGTCAGAAGGGCCGCGCCGAGCTGCGACCGCGCGTGCGCTCCGTCCGGCAATGACGTCGCCCGCGGCACCGCCTTCTCATTCCGATCGGTTACCCTCTCGACGAAGCTCATGCTCCGACCGACGAGCCTTCCCGCCCTCATCTCGCTGAGCGCGCTGCTTGGGCTGTCCGCTGCCTGCTCGGGAGAGCCCGAAGCGCGTGATTCTGGCCCCGTCGATTCCGCGCGTGGCGACGGCTCGACCCCGCCCGACGCGGCTCCGGAACACGACGCGCGTGGCGACGGCGATGGCTCCACCGGTCCAGACGATCCAACGCCCGTCGAGGTGCCGGCGCAACAGCCGCCGTCTGCGCCCGGGTGGCTCGAGGTGCGCCCGGCCGGTCTCGTGCTTCGGCCGGGCGAGATGGGCACTTTCACGGCCGAGGTCTATCAGCTCACGGGTGAGCACGTCGTGCCGGCCGGCGTCGTGTGGACGAGCTCGGCGCCGGAGGTGCTGGCGGTCGACGCGACCGGGAGGGTCGTCGCCGTCGCTGCAGGCGAGGCTGAGCTCGTCGTCACCGACGCCGCCGGCCACACCCGTCGAGTCTCGGTGACGGTGTCGGAGACGCCCCCCGACGTGCCGGTTGCCTTCGCCGCGGACAGACCACTCGTGCTGCTCGAGCCTGGGACCGAGACCGTGGTGCCGTTCGCGCTCACCTCGGCGCACGGGGATCCCGCGACCGCGAGCGTCACGGTGACGAGCGCAGGCTCCCCGTCGATCGACGCGACGCTCGAGGGCAGCTCGTTCCATCTCACCGCGAGGGCGCCAGGCGTCGCGCGCCTGGGCCTGCTCGCGGGCAGCCGCGCCGTCGTGGGCACGCTGATCGTCGTCGTCCCCGATCGAAGCCGGCCCCGCCCGCCGTCGTGTGACGGCGTCAGCGCCGCCGTGGACGGATGCTGGCTGTCGTCGGAGCCTCTGGTGTTCACCGCGCCGAGCGCTCCGGGCGCGATCCTGCGGCTGACTGCGGTCGAGACGCCGTGCGACAGCGACTGGCCGTTCGTTCACGATGTCTCGCCCTCGGACGTCACGATCGGCGATCGTCGGGTGCTTCGCCTCGACGGCGCCGGCGCAATTGCGCCGGTGGCACCGGGATGGTCGGCATACGGAGTGCGCTATCGCGGCGTTCCGTGCGATTGCCCGACGGCCACCGTGAGCCCCGACGTCAACGGCTGCTGGTCGATCGCCTGCGCGGGTGGCGAGACCGGCTGGTTGATGCTCGGCGGCTGGCATTCGAAGGTATTCCGCGGTTGTCCCACCGACGCTTGTGCCTCCCGCGACTTCTTCTTCGGTCACGGGCCCGCGACGGGCACGGGCTACATGGCCTATGAGGCAGCGCCCCGATTCGAGTGTCAGGACGCCGCAGCGTTCACGCCGACCATCGGCACTCCGGGAAGGGAGTGTCGCGTCACGGCACCGCCGGCGGGCGGCGAGGAGCGCTGGGTCGCGCAGGGCCGACTCTGCGAGGAAGACGGCTGCATCTCGCGCGACATCGAGTTCTGCGGGAGCAGCCGCATCAACGGCGGAACGGAACCGCTGATCACCGGCACCACGATCTGGGGCGCGGGCCGGTTCGATTACCTCTCTTGCTCGTTCACCGCAGGCGGCTCCTGTGTCGCCCCGCCACCGCCCGAGACGTCGGTCACCACGTTCCTCGGGGACACGCGAATGGGCGGTACGATCACCGTGCACGACAGTTGGCGGACGTACATGGCATTCGGGATCGAGCAGCGCCAGGGCGATCGCTCGGTCAAGATCAACCTCGCGGGCATCAGCGCACCGGGGTCGTATCCCGGATTTGCCGGCCCGTGGAGCTCGACCGCCGATTGCACGGGATGTGCGTTCGTCGAGTTCATCCGACTCGGTCCCGACCCGCTGAATCGGTACTCGGGATACGATTGTGGACCAGGCTCCGGGGCCGCGGGAATGATCGAGGTGGAAGAGATTGGCGGCGGCCGGCTCAGCGCACGCTACACGCTCTACGCATTCCCTCGGGACCCCGAACGGGCGTGCTCCGATCGCTCTCTGCCGGTGACGGGAGAGTTCTCCCGCAGCTGGGTTCCCCTTCCCGGGATGTGATCGTCGCGCC
>JADZFZ010000475.1 GCA_020854145.1 Deltaproteobacteria bacterium
CCATCGGAAGCTCACGCCCGGCTCTTCCAGGAATGGGCCGCGTTGGGTAAGGCGCGGCCGTGCGAATCGTCGTCATCGGTGGCGGGCCAGCAGGGCTCTACTTCGCGATCCTGATGAAGAAGGCGGACCCGGCCCGCGAGGTCGTGGTCCTCGAGCGCAACAAGCCCGACGACACGTTCGGCTTCGGCGTCGTGTTCTCCGACGCGACGCTCGAAGGTCTCGCCAACGCGGATCGACCCTCCTACGACGCGATCCTCGGGAGCTTCGCGCACTGGGACGACATCGACATCCACTTGCGCGAAGGCGTGATCACCTCCACGGGCCACGGCTTCAGCGGGCTCGGACGCCAGGCGCTGCTCGACATCTTGCAGCGGCGCGCCGCCGAGCTCGGCGTCGAGATGCGCTTCGAGACCGAGGTCGTGGACGTCCACGCCGTGAGCGCGAGCGCCGACCTCGTGCTCGCAGCCGACGGCGTCAACAGCGCGATGCGCGCGCAGCTCGCCGATCGGTTCCAGCCGAGCATCGACTGGCGGCCCAACCGCTTCTGCTGGCTCGGCACGTCGTTCCCGTTTCGCGCGTTCACGTTCTACTTCAAGCAGTCCGAGCACGGGCTCTTCCGCGTCCACGCGTACCGCTACGATCGCGAGCGTTCCACCTTCATCGTCGAGTGCACCGAGGACGCGTGGCGTCGCGCCGGTCTCGACTCCGCCACCGAAGAAGAGACCATCGCGTACTGCGAGCGTCTCTTCGCGGAGGAGCTCGCCGGACACCGCCTCGTCGCGAACCGCTCCATCTGGCGGAGCTTCCCCATCGTGCGCAACGCGTGCTGGCACGCCGGCAACGTCGTGCTCGTGGGCGACGCCGCGCATACCGCGCACTTCTCGATCGGCAGCGGGACCAAGCTCGCGATGGAGGACGTCATCGCGCTCGCCGAGGCCGTCGAGGCGCATCCCGGCGACGTGCCCGCCGCGCTCGTGGCCTACGAGGCGGCGCGCCGGCCCGTCGTCGAGAGCACCCAGCGCGCGGCGCGCGTCAGCCTCGAGTGGTTCGAGCAGACCGAGCGCTACATGGACCTGCCCCCGCTGCAGCTCGCGACGAGCCTCCTGACGCGAAGCCTGCGGGTCAACCACGAGAACCTCCGCGTTCGCGACCCCCAGCTCGTCGCGCGCATCGATCGCTGGTTCGCGGACCAGGCCTTCGCACGCGCGGGCGTCGCGGCTCCGTCGAGACCCACCCCGCCGATGTTCACGCCGCTGCGCTTGCGCGATCTGGTCCTCGGCAATCGCGTCGTCGTGTCGCCGATGTGCATGTACTCGGCGACGGACGGCACCGTGAACGACTGGCACCTCGTTCACCTCGGCAGCCGTGCGGTCGGCGGCGCGGGGCTGGTCATCGCGGAGATGACCGACGTGAGCGCGGACGGACGCATCTCACCCGGCTGCGCCGGCATGTACACGAGCGGCCACGTGGGCGCATGGCGCCGCATCGTCGACT
This sequence comes from Deltaproteobacteria bacterium, assembly GCA_020854145.1. Lineage (GTDB taxonomy): Bacteria > Myxococcota_A > Polyangia > Polyangiales > JADZFZ01 > JADZFZ01. The sequence goes on from JADZFZ010000475.1 coordinate 1,495, forward strand.
TCGTGCACCGCTTCACGACGGCGCACATCGGTCTGCAGCTCGGCCACGCGGGCCGCAAGGGCTCGACGCAGCGCCTCTGGGAGCAGCCCGATCAGCCGTTGTCCGACGGCAACTGGGCGCTGCTCGCGCCCTCGCCCATCCCCTACCTGCCTACCGGCCAGACGCCGCGCGAGATGACCCGCGCGGACATGGACCAGGTGCGATCCGACTTCGTGCGCTCGACCGAGATGGCGGTCGAATCGGGCTTCGACCTGCTCGAGCTGCACTTCGCCCACGGGTACCTGCTCGCGAGCTTCCTCTCGCCGCTCACCAATCGGCGCACCGACGCGTACGGCGGATCGCTCGAAGCGCGGCTCCGTTACCCGCTCGAGATCGTGGACGCGGTTCGCCGCGCGTGGCCCGCGGAGCGCCCGCTCTCGGTGCGCATCTCGGCGACCGATTGGGCTCCCGGCGGAACGGACGCCGCGGACGCCGTCGCGATCGCGCGCGCGCTCGCCTCACACGGCTGCGACATCGTGGACGTCTCGACCGGCCAGACCGTCGCGGAAGCGCGACCCGAGTACGGCCGCCTCTACCAGACGCCGTTCGCGGAGCGCATTCGCCTCGAGGCCGGCGTCCCCGTCATGACCGTGGGCGCGATCTCCACCTGGAGCGACGTCAACTCCGTCCTCGCCGCCGGTCGCGCGGACCTCTGCGTCCTGGCGCGCGCGCACCTCTGGGACCCGTACTGGACGCACCACGCCGCACGCGACCAGGGCTACGCGATGCCGTGGCCGGCTCAGTACGCCCCGATGGAGCGCTACTCGCCACGCCCGCGATGACTTTTCGTTCGTGCGCTTTGCTTGAGCACCCGGATCCTTCAGTTGCCCCGGCCGCACGCCACATTCATCGCGACCTCACGTGACCTGTGGTTCCGGGGCACCCGTGAACGCCGGCTCACGATCATGCCGAATTTTTAGCGGTATTTGCGCCAGGAACGCTGGCATACCCGCTGCTCGCGACCCCGCCGCTGATGAGGACGACGGAGGGCGACACCATGGCGCGACGGGTCGAGCGGACTGCGGCAACCATCCTTGCTTGTTTTGCTTTTGTGTCGGCAAGCGCCGCGAGCGCCGACGCCGATCCGAGGCCCTTCGATCGACCGTTCGGCCTCGCGATCGAAGGCGTGGGCTGGGCCGGCGACTACGCGGCGGCCGGCGGCGGCGCACGCGCGCGATGGGAGCCCTTCGAGCGGCTCGGCGTCGAGGTGTTCGCCCAATCGCTGATCGTGGAGAACGACGGCGGCATGCGCCACGACCATCCCGTCGGCTTCAACGCCTACGTGCCGTTCGATCTCTCGGAGGCGATCCGGCTTCGTCCGCTCTTCGGCTTCTGCGCGGTCATCAGCATGATCGATCCCGAGGAGCGCGGCGCCCCGCGCGCGGACGACGTGCTCTTCGGCGTGCACGGCGGCGCGGGCATCGAGATCGGCTTCGCGTCCGACTGGTCCTTCTTCATCGACGTGCAGGGCATCGCGTGGCTCGGGCACACACGCAGCGCGCAGGGCTGGACCGGCTCCGTCGATGGCGACTACACGACCTACGGCGTGGTCGAGGCCACCGCCGGCCTGCAGCTGCACCTCGGCGAGCCGTGATCCACGGGCCCACGCCGCTGCCGGCCGTCGTGCTGGCGACGTTGGCGCTGCCGGCGGTCGTCGGCTGCGCCGCGCCTTCGTCCGCGCCGAGCGTTCCGACGGCCGAGAGCTGCGGGAGCTGTCACCCCGCGCAGCTCGCCGAGTGGCGACGCTCGCCGCACGCGCGAGGAACGAGCTCGCCGGTGTTCGTGGCGCTGCACGAGCGGGCACGCGTCGCGTGGGGTGCGTCCTCCGCCGATCGCTGCGCGAGCTGTCACGCGCCCGAGCACGCGGGCGAGGACGGGGCCGTGACCTGCATGTCGTGCCACGGAGCGGTCGGCAACCGCGGCGCGCACGACGGTCTGCTCGTCGTCGATCCGGAGCTCGCCCCGATGGGCCCGACCACGCTGCTCGCGCCCACGAACGAAGCGTCGACGGGCGCTCACGCCGTCCGCGACGGCGCGCTCCTCCGTTCGTCGCAGCTCTGCGCGACGTGCCACGAGCTGACCGGCCCGCGCCTGTTCGTCGAGACGACCGCGAGCGAGCACGCGGCCTCGTGGGCATCCGCCACCGGCGTGGAGTGCGTCGACTGCCACGCTCCGCGCGTCGAGCGGCGGAGCGCGCACGACGGGCCGGTGCGGGGCGTCGATCACACCTTCGCGGGGATCGACCCGGCCTGGGGGCAGGCACCCGAAGCGCAGCGCGATGCTCGAGACCGCGCGGTCGCGCTCCTGGACGAGGCGCTCGACCTCGAGGTGCGCCGTACCGCGAGCGGCGACGCGATCGTCGCGGTCGCCAACGTCGGCGCGGGCCACTCGGTGCCGACGGGCGTCGCGTTCCTCCGCGACGTGTGGGTCGACGTCGAGGTGGCGCTCGACGGGCGCGTCGAGAGCCGACCGCGCGTGATCGAGCTCGGCGACCGCCCCGTGCGCGCGGGCGCCGAGGTGGCGCTGATCACCGACGCCGACGACGTTCGGCACGGAGCTCTCGCCGCCGGCGAGGAGCGCACCATCACGGTCTCGGCTCCGAGCGCCGCACGCGTACGGGCGGTGCTCCGCGCGCGGGCCGCACGCAGCGACGCGCTCGACGCGCTCGGTCTCGCGGCGCGCGCCGACGAGGCGCCCGTGCTCGAGGTCGCGGAGTCGACCTCGTCCGCCCACCCGTGATCTCGCGGCACGCGACTCCGACGGCCGAAGCCGGGCACACGCGCTGCTAGCCTGCGATCGCGTGCCGCTGCCGAAGCCCATCCCGCGCCGGCTGTTCCAGGTCGTCGCGCTCGTCCTGCTCGTCGTGACGTTCGCGATCACGGCGTGGTGGGGCGTCACCTTCACGGGCCCGTGGGCCGACATGGCCCACGCGACGACCGAGCCGGACGGCACCTACGACCTGGTCGTGACCGCGTTCGTCTCGTGGCTCGTGACGTTCGTCGGTTGGCTGCTCGTGGTGGTTCCGCTCCGCGTGCTGACGCCCTTCCCGACGCTGAAGCAACAGCTGGCGACCTTGGATGGGCCCGTCCTCGGCGCGCTCGGCGTCGCCGCGCGCGGGCAGGAGCCCGAGCCCGATCCCACGCTGGCGTCGCCTGCGCGCCGCGTGGCGGCGCTGCTGATCGATCGCGCGATCCTCCTGCCCATCGTGCTCGTGGGCATCTTCCCCGTCACGATCTTTGATCGGGACGACTGGAGCGCGCCCCGCATCGTCGCGCTCGTCGTCGCGCTCGTCGTGCTCGCCGCCGTGGTGGCGTATGCGTGGGCGAGGGACGCGATCGGAGGCCGGAGCCTCGGTCGACGTCTGCTCGGCATCCGCGTGGTCGACGCACGCACGCGACGACCCATCGGCGCGTGGCGATCCTTCAAGCGCGAGGTGCCGCTCCACGTGAGCCCGCTGCCGTTCATCGAGCTCGCGTTGCTCTTCGCGAGCAAGGACCGCCGGCGGCTCGGCGACCGATGGGCCGATACGATCGTCGTGCGTCAGCAGCGAGCGAGCGCATCGACCGCAGACGACCCCGTGGTCGTCGGAGCGATCACGGACCCGCGCACGCCGCCGGCTCCGCCACATTCATCTCGCGCATGATGTTGCGGACCTGTGTGAGCGAAGCCGCGCAGTCGACCGGCTGACGTGCGACCGACAGCCGGCAGCTGAGCGAGATCGCGCTGTTGACGGCGGACGCCGCATCGCAGCACG
>JADZFZ010000476.1 GCA_020854145.1 Deltaproteobacteria bacterium
CCACGTGGAGATCGTCGAGAGCCCCGGCCTGAGCGTCACCGCGCTCTACCGCGTGGGCGTGACGCGCGTCCGCTGGACGCCGGAGTGGCGGCAGCGCCTGCACACGATCTGGAGGTGCCCATGCTCCGCGTGACCGTGCTCTCGAGCTGGGTCGGCCGCAGCCAGCGGCAGGAGTTCATCGCGCGCGACGGGATGACCGGGCGCGAGCTCGCGCGCCTCTACGGGCACGAGCTCGGGGAGTGCCTGGTCGCGACGCCTGGAAGGCCCCTCTGGGGTGAGACGCTCGACGAGCCGCTGCGCGACGTGCACGTGATGCTCGGACCCGTGCCGGAAGGAATGGAGCTGGGATTCATCGGCGCGGCGTTGCTGTCGCTGACTGCGTCGATCTTCCTCGGCGCGTTCATGCGCGCGCTGTTTCCTGCTCCTTCGACGCCTCCCGTCGAGCGCGGCGACGAGCGCAGCGCGACCTACTCCTGGTCGGGGATCGGCACGACCTACGGCGCCGGCTTCCGCGTGCCGATCGTCTACGGCCGGCATCGCGTGGGCGGCCAGGTGATCTCGACGGCGGTGACGCCGCTGCCGGGCAACCCCAATGCGGAGCTGCTGCGCACGCTGCTCGTGCTGGGCGAGGGGCCGTTTCACTCGATCGGCGGCGTGCGCTTCGACCAGGACGACATGGGCGAGATCCCCACGCCGTTCGGCTGGTCGGCCTACCTCGGCGAGTTCCCCGCCGGCGTGCAGGTCGACGGCAACCTCATCACTCCCGACGTCGCGGTGCTGAGCGTGCGGATGGGCGCGGTCTATCAGCCGCCGATCCGCGGCTTCGACGACGCCCGCAACAGCGTGAGCGTGAACGGCCAGCTCGACGACGAGCTGAGCGAGCACGTGGCCGTCGTGCCGACGCCCGAGGCCACGCGCTTCGGGGTGCGCCTGCAGTTCCCGAGCGGGCTCTACAAGCAGACCGGCGGCGGCAACTACTCCGCGCATCGCGTCGAGTTTGATCTGCAATGGCGAAGCCACGCGGCCAGTGCCTGGTCGGCGCCGCGGCGCCTGGTGGTCGCGCCCGCGACGCCGAGGCGCACGGAGTTCTCGGTCTGGTTCTGGCAGGCGGTGTCCGCGCCAGGTCTCGCGGCGCACGACGGCTATGACGTGCGCGTCGTCCGCGTGACGCAGGCCGGCGCGGCCGCGGCGCCGACGAACGAGCTCTGGGTCGACGTCGCGGTGCTGCTCGACGTCGACTACGTCGTCGACCAGTTCTTCGGCTACCCGCGCCGGGCATTGCTCGCGGTCACACTGCGCGCCAATGAGAAGCTGCAGGGCGGGCAGCCGGCCTACTCGGTGCCCGTCGAAGCTCGACTCGTGCGCGTGTGGGACGAGGCGGTCGGCTGGAGCAGCGCCCGCTATTGGGACTTGCCGGCGGCCGGCGACGAGGACGGCGATCCCTACGTCGGCATCTGGACGCACGAGCCCGGCCGCAATCCCGCGTGGATCTGTGCCGATCTGCTCACCAGCGACATCGGACTCGGCGCGGCGTTCACGCTCAGCGAGCTCGACGCGCAGGCCTTCCGCAACTGGGCGGACTACTGCGACGAGGTCTCGGCCGATGGCGATGCGCTGCTGACCTGTGATCTCGTGATCGACCAGGGGGAGGACGCCTGGGACGTCGTGCTGCGCATCGCGCGCGCCGGCCGCGCGGCGCTCGTCATTGCCGGGCGCAAGATCAAGCCGGTCTATGAGTTCCGCGACGCGCACGGTCGCGGCACGAACACCGTCGCCGAGCGCACGCGCACGTCGATCGTCTGCACCTCGAACGTCGACAGCTTCCAGGTGGACTACCTGCCGACCAGGCGCCGCGCGAACCTCCTCGAGGCGCAGTTTCTCAACGCCGAGCTCGAATACGAGCAGGACGCGCTGCCGGTCGAGGATCCCGCGGCGGCGATCAACGACCCTACGCAGGCCGTGCCCGACGAGGTGCGTCGCGAGACGGTCGAGATGTTCGGCGTCACGAACCCGCTGCAGGTGCGCCGCGAGCTGCTGCTGCGGCACAACTTCGCGCGCCTCGCGCGGAAGGCGGTGCGCTTCCGCTGCGGTCTCGATCAGCTCGCCGTCGAGGTCGGCGACATCATCGGGGTGCAGCACGACGCCTATCGGCCGCACGGCGAGTCCGAGATCTACTTCTCGTGCCGCACCGCGCGTGCGAGCTCGGGTGTGCGCGAGATCGTGCTCGACCGCGACCTGGTGGTGACCACGGGCACGCGCACCGTCGCTGTGCAGCTCATGCAGGCGGTGGGCGCCGCGTTCCCCTGGGGTGGCTGGGTGCTCGATGTCTCGAACGGCACCTATGTCGCCGGCACGGTGCTGCCGACGATGAGCTCGCAGCCGGTGGTCGAGTGCGAGGCCGGCGTGGTGGCGGTGGTCGCGGAGTTCACGGGCGATCCGATGGCTCCCGACGATGCCGACGTGCTCGGCGTCGAGGACTACCGCGTGGTCGCGACCAGCCTCACCGACGAGCTCACGCGAGAGATCCAGGCGGTGCAGTGGGTGCCCGATGCCTTCGACGTGCCGGCCGTCGAAGCCGGCACGAGCGTGCCGATGGGCGAGGACCTCGGGCCCACGCCTGAGCTCGAGCAGGCGAGCGGCCTCACCCTGTCTCGGGACGCCGCGCCGGGCCGCTGGCGCCTCGCCTGGACGATGCCAGGGGGGCACCGCGGCAAGCGCGCCAGGGTCTACGCCAGGCGCTCCACGGACGAGCCGCGCGAGCTCCTCGGCGAGGTCGTCGGCGACCAGCTCGCGACCGAGCTCGATCCCGACCTGCCGCTGCTGGTGGCCGTCTGCCCGGAGGACGACGCCGGCCGCTTCATGGCGCCCGACGACGCGCTCGAGGTGGCGGTCACGCCGCCCGAGTGGCGCGTCACCGATCTCGACCAGGTGAGCGGCCTCGAGGCCGTGGACGTGCCCGACGGCGTGGAGCTGCGCTGGGCACCGCTGCGCTCGCAGGAGCTGCTGGGCTACGAGGTGCGCATCGGCTCGCAGTGGCACGGCGCGCGCGTGCTCGAGCAGCCGCGGGAGGCCCGCGTGCTGCTCGCCGATCTCCCGGCCGGCACGCACACGCTGCACGTGAGGGCGCGCTACTCCGGCGGGCTCTACTCCTGGCGCGATGCCAGCCTCGCGGTCACGCGCGCGACGCCGGCGGGGATCGTCGAGCTCTACGCCGACGACTTCGACGCCGGCGACGGCGTGCACTCGCAGACCGACATCAGTGACGGCGTCGCCATTGCCGACGGGAAGCTCAGCGCCACCTGGACGATCGAGGACGCCGCGACACTCGTGGCCACGCTCGACGCGCGCTGGCTGGTGGTCGCGGACGTGGCCGAGGAGGAGCCGGGGTTCACGGGCGCGGACGGCGTGCTGTCGGGGACCGACCCCGAGTGGCTCTGGCGCACCGGCCACGGCCGCGCCGCGAGTCGTCGGCAGCCCGGCGCCGCGGACTTCGACGTGCTCGGCTCAGCAGTGACCAGCCCTGGTGACACGGCGACCGAGCCAGGCAGCGGTGCCTCGGGCGCCGTCGGCAGCTACACCCGTGCCGAGCTGGAGATCTCCTACGACGGCGGTGATTGGGAGCCCTACGTGCCGCAGCGTCGGCGCGCGGACAAGGTCGACCTGCGCCTCCGGCTGTCCCGGCTGTCCACGCGCTACCAGTGCCGCGTGCGCAGCGTCTCGATCCAGGTGCTGACATGAGCTTCGCGATTCCCGTCCTCTCCGATTCCCAGGCTGCCATCCTGCAGCAGCTCATCGACAACGCCAGCGCGCTCGCCGGTGAGCATTGGGGCAGCTCGGCGCCGACGGTCGCAACGGCCGGGATGGTCTGGAGCGACACCGGGACCGGCTTGCGCAAGCAATACGACGGCTCGACCTGGAACATCCTCGGTCCGATCTGCGCCAATGGCGCGCTGCGCACGCTCGCGCTCTATCAGGGCGCGATCGCCGGCGGCGAGGCGCTCTACGTGCCAGCGAGCTCGAGCAAGGTGGTGGTCGCGCGGATCGGCGTGATCTCGACCGTGGCCACCGTCTCGAGCACGGGCGCGAACAACTACCAGTTCCAGCTCCGGAACCTCACGCAGTCGCTGGATCTCTTCGCCACGGGTCCCTCGACCAATGGCGCAGAGCTCGCGGTCGACACGCTCTGGACGGCGACCCCCGACCAGAACAGCACGATCACCGCCGGCAACGTGCTGCGCCTGACGGTGACCAAGAACGGCACGCCCACGTCGCTCGCGGCCGCGCGAGTACTCCTCCAGGTCGACCTCTACCCGCGGCGGACCTGAGCATGGCGGTCGATCGGCTCGGCAATACCCTCGCGATCGGTGACGACGTCCTCGTCATCGGGCGCATGGCGCACGACGACTCGGGCAACAGCCGGATCGTCGTCGACGTGCACGGCCAGCCGATCACGATCGACACCGCGCGCACGCTGAAGGCATCAGCGCTCGCGCTATCGCGCGCGAGCGCGCGCGAGATGGCCGCACAGCTCGGCGTCTGGTGGACGGTCGCGCAGAGCAGCGTGGCGCTGTCGGTCGGCGCGACGACGGCCGAAAGCACGCTCGCCTCGATCACGATCCCGGGCGGCGCGCTCGGCGCCAATGGGCGCTTCCGCGTCGTGACGTTCTGGGAGATGTCGAACAACGCGAACAACAAGACGTTCCGCGTGCGCTATAGCGGCGCCGGCGGCTCGGCGCTGGTCTCGCAGACCTTCACCACGCAGGTCTACTACCGCGACGAGCGCGAGGTCGGCAATCAGAACTCCGCGAGCTCGCAGGTCTGGCACGCGGGGTTCAGCGTCTTCGGCACCGGCACCGCGGCCATTGGCACCTCCACGGTCAATACCGGCAGCGACTCGACGGTCGCCATCACCGGCCAGAAGGCCAACTCCGGCGACACGTTGTCGCTGCGGAGCTATCGGGTCGAACTCCTCTACGCCGCATGATGCTCGCAACGCTCACCGCTTCATATGTCGCACTCGTTTGCGTCACGGTCCATAACGTGGTGCAAACCGAGATCACCGGAACGCGGGGCCCATGGACGATCGAGACGGTCGTCGGCGTCGCGCTGATCATCGTCGTGGGGATGTTCCTCTGGTATCTGCGGTGGCAGAAGCAGCTCGACACCACGGCGGCCAAGGAGCAGCGCGAGGACTTCCGCGCGGCGCTCGATCGCATCCTCTCGCACGACCGGGAGAACCACGAGCAAGCGATGAGCGTGCTGCGCGATCTGTCCGAGCACCAGGAGCGCGTCGCGGAGAAGCTGAGCGACCTCGCGAACGCGCGGCGCACGGGTTGAGGCTGGACGTCCGCGCGAGGCTGCCGTGTAATGCGTGCGCGGCCGAGTCGGCGGCTGCTCGCATTCCCATGGAACGCCACGTGTGGCCGCGAGGACTCGTCGTCCTGCTCGCGGCCTGTTTCGCGCTGCTCGGCACGCTGTCGTGCAGCGCCGGCCCCGAAGTCGATGCGCGCGCAATGCGCGCCTACGACAGCGCGGTCAACGCGGAGTTCCTCGCGATCTGCGAGGCGTCGCCCGACGCGCACCTCGTGCTCGTGGACTACGCGACGCTCGTCGCCGCCGCGCCGTTCTCGCCGGCAGAGCGCGATGAGCGCCTGGCACGCGTCGCGCGCGTGCAGGCCGTGCTGCCGGTGCGCGGGCCCGACGAGCTCGCGCGGCGGCAGCGCTCGGTCGAGTCGTTCCGGTTCTGGTTGCGGACGCTGGAGGCCGGGCAATGAAACTCGCGCTTCCGCTCGAGATCTCGACCGCGCTGCGCAACGAGCTCACCGTGCAGGTGGAGCAGTGGACGCCAGACGCAATCGCGCGCGCCGAGGCCGTGCTCGCCGACTACCTGGCGCTCCACGCGCGGCAGCTCGCCGGCGAGGACGTGCGCGCCGAGCTTGCGCAGGCGGAGGCGGCCTCGCTGATGATCGTCGCGGCCGGCCGGCAGCAGGTGCGCGCGGTGCTGCACGGTGCCCTGCAGCGCGTGGTGCGCATCGCGGTGGGGACCCTGTTCGCCGTCGCGAGCGGCGGGTAGGCTGCCCGGCGACCGATCGACCGTCATCTCGATCGTCTCCATGGGCGGGCCCGGCCGACTCGTTCGGCCGGGCTCGACTTTCGCCGCGCCGGGTCGTTGATTTTCTCGGAATCGAGGAAATGCAGGGGAGGGGAGGGCGTAGTATTCCCTGTGCCGAGCGACGGACGCCCGGCGTGACCCATGGAGACGATGACGATGACGACCTACACGATCGAGAGCGGGTTCGGCGACCAGATCGCCACCGGGTTCCAGAGCGCGATCGACGCCTTGCGCAACGCGCAGCAGATCGCAGACCAGACCGGCCGCACGGTCTACTGGGGCGAGGACCGCGCGGGCGGTGAGATGCACGAGGTCAATCCGGCTCGGCGACTCTACGTCGGCGGCATCGATGATGGCGTCGGCGGCGGCTGGGACGCTGGCGGTCGCGCCGAAATCTGGGCGGCCGACGATGCCGAGGCGGTCGCAGCCTGGCGCGACTGGGCGGAGGAGGGGGACTACCCGGTCGGCACGCACACGATCCGCGGGACCGTGCGCGCGGAGGGCCGAGCCGAGATCGAGTGTCAGGTCGTCGTGACCGTGAGCGCCCGCGGCGAGGAGGCGTCCCGATGAGCCTCCTCACCCTGCGCGGCCTCGACGGTCGCAGCATCGATGTGCACACTCGGCCAGGCAGGTGCCGCCATATCATCGACCTGAGCACCGTGCCGACGCGCTACTGCGGCGCATCCGCGATCGAGCACTGGTGCGAGCCCGGCGGCACGCGACCCACCGAGCGCGCGTGCTACTGCGCTGAGCACGGCGGCGCCGAGCTTGCGCTCGCGCGCCTCCAGGCCGACTGGTCGGTGCGCGCGCCGCTGTCGGTCGCTGACGTGACCGAGGCCGGCACGATGTCCCTCGCCTCGCCGGAGGCCATCGTCGTGCTGCGTCGCGAGGAGCCCGAGCAGCTCGCGGAGCGGTGGGACGTCCGGGTCTCGCGCGCCCAGGCAGACCGCATCTGTCAGCGGCCAGGCTATGCCGCCGCGCGGAGCATCTGCGCACCGAGCCAGAGCTTCCGCGAGCGCGCCGAGGCCGAGAGCCGCGCGGCGCGGCTGGCCGAGCTCGATCCCGAGCACGAGACTCCGCGGATCACGCACCACACGGCGAGCGTGCGGGAGCGGAGCCGCCCATGGCTCGCGCAGCTCGGGATCGGCGGGATGATCGAGCACGTGGGAGCCTTCGCCTCGCGCGACGAGGCGCTCGCAGCAGCTCTCGCCGCCTGGCGGCAGCGTGTCGATGCGACGATGGAGGCGATTCGGCGCGCCCGCGGCGGCACGCTCGAGTGGGGGCTCGCGGTGGAGCCGCGCAGCGCTCCGATCGTCGTCGAGCCGCGCGCAGGCGAGGGCTCCTGGGATGCCTACGCCCGCACGACCGATCACGACGAGGCGTGCGTCTGATGGCCGCACGACGAGGACGACCGCCATCGCACCGCGGTGCCCTGGGGCGCCGCCTCGAGCGCTACCCCGGCGGCCTGCAGGCGCTGGCCGCGGCCAGCGGCGTGAGCGCGGCGTCGGTCTATCGGCTGGCCGCTGGCGGCGCGCGCAAGATCGCCTGGGAGCAGCTCGGGATGCTCGCTCACGCGATCGCGCGTGCCGACGGCGGTGAGTCCGACGACGTGCACGCGGAGCTCATCAAGCTGATGGCGGAAGACCTGGCTGCGCCGCTGCGGCGGGAGCCCTAGCGCGCCAGGCTGTCAGTCGTGGTCGAGCGGCTTGTATTGCTTGAGCTTCGGGGCGAGGGGGAGGGTGCGGAGACTCTCGCGATCGCTGGCCAGCAGATGTGACGTGCCGGACATCCGACCCGTGCCTGGGCGGATCCAGACCAACTCGACCGCCTGGTCTGGCTGCCCTCGCAGGAGCACGGAGTAGTGCGGAGACGAGAACCAGCGTTCTCCGCGCTCGAGCGGTTGCCCCGCAACGCTCGTGACGGTGTCGCCTTCCAGTAGCCCGCTGCTGCGGATGCGATCATCGACGGAGATCACCATGCCCGAGTCGTCGAGCCCGAACCCCAGTCGAGTCGGTGCGAGGCGAAATGCGGTCGCGGCAATGACGTTGCTGTAGGTGGTCTGGTAGGTGCTCACGCCGAAGCCGATGTAACTGCCCACCCCGCCGGTCGCCACGGACCCGCGGTCCGCATAGACGATCACGTCCGGGTTGTTCATCTCGTCGAGCCTGGTGCACACCTGCTGAACCAAGGCTTCCGCGGACTTGGTGCCGACCCCGGAAATGCGCACGTATGGCACCAGTCCAGCGATTGTCGTGGGCAAGCTCGACTCGGACACGACGTAGGTTGGCTCGCCCGCAACGGCTCTGGTGCGGCACTCCGTGGCGTGGGTGAGGTCCTCCAGCTTGATCCGCCCCGTCTCGCAGGCAGCGGAGAGGAGGAGGACAGCAATGGCGAGGAGTCTGGTCATGGTGAGGAGGGGGACACCGTCCCCTGGTAGTCGGCCGAGGGCCCCGTCTGGTCGACGATGGTGACACCCTCGGCAGTCTTCGGCACGCCGCCCTGGATGGGCTGGCAGGGCTCCGCGCGCGTGCAGACGACGGTCTGCACGTAGCCGCTCGGGTCCCAGGTGATCTGCAGCGTCACGCTGCTCAGCTCCTCCGGAGCACCGGAGAAGTCGTAGCAGACCTTGCCGGCCTTGCCGGCCTTCAGCGGATCGGGATCGACTGAGATCAGATCGGGGTTCATCGCGCGGCCTCGTGGATTGACTCGAGCACATTGTGCGCGTGCTCGCGGAGGCCAGCATCATCTCCGGCCTCGAGCTCGCGGATGATGGCGATCGCCTCGCGCGTGTGCCGTCTGATCGCCTCGAGCGCGGCGCGGCGGCGCGAACCCAGCTCGCTCGCCCGCAGCACGACCATCGCCTCGCCCCAGCTCAGATCGGCGGCGCCCCGGCCTGAGGCCCAGACGCTCGTCGCGCCGCCGGCGACCAGGATCACGACGCAGGCGAGAGCTGCGACCAGGCCCACGCGCCGGCGTCCGCGGCGCGGCGGGCGCGTGGCGGCCTGGGCCAGGAGCTCGGCAATCTCGGTGCGAGTCGGTCGGTCGTGCAACACGGCTGGTCTCCCGTCAGCGTCTGAGGAGCCTCCCGCTCCTCACGAAATCTCAGTTTCTGTGCATGGGATGCTCAGGAAGTTCCCGGGGCCGGGGGATTCTTCCGCGCCGCGGCCTCGCGGAGGGCGTTGCCGCGCGCGAGCGCGTTGTCGATGCGGGAGGCGAGACTCTGGATCGAGGTCTCCGTCTGCGTGTCCTCGGTGAGCACGACGGCCAGCGTCGGGAGGCGTCCGAGGAAGGTCTGCAGGTCGTCCGTGGTGGCGAGCAGACGCTCGCAGCGCAGGTCGACGATCGCGAGGAACCCGGTCGCGAGGTCTCTGCCGAGCAGCCAGTCACACGAGCAGCCGTAGATGTCAGCGAGTGCGGCGATGTCGACCGCCGTGGGACTGGTGTCGCCGGTCTCCCACTCGTGGACCGACGAGCGGCTGCGGTGGATGCGCGTGGCGACGTCGGTCGCACTGAGGCCGCTGCGGCGCCGCGACTCACGCAGGCGCCTGGCGAGAATCTGCTGTCGCTCGGTCGGTGTCGGATGCACGCGACCAGTGACACTACACGCAGCCTCGGTCTGGATAGGTGGCGCCATGCGGTGAGTGGCCCACGATAGTCCAGGATTCTGGATTGCGCTTGATCCTTCGGAATCTGTCCGCTACAGAGCGCGACATGCAGCGAGACAACCTCCGCGACCTGATCGAGCGGTGGGTGCGGCGAACCGGCAGCACCAAGGGGAGATTGGCCAAGCTGATCGGGGTGCACAGGACGCGGCTCTACCCCTGGATGGAGGGCCAGTCTCAGCCTGAGACCGAGCACCTCGAGGCCCTTGCCGAGGTCCTCGGGGAGCGCCTCTCCGTCGTCGCCGCGGCGATCGACGAGTCGCGCCGGCAGCGGGAGGCGGTCGGCGCATGAACCCCCTCGCCCCACGCGACCAGGGCACGCACGAGCAGCAGCCGAGGGCCGGGCGGTCCACGGCGCTGCGCGTGCGTGCCCTGCTCCCGCGGTGCGAGTCCGACATCGCGGCGACTCCTGACCGGGTCGCAGTCGGCGCCGGGTGGGTCCCCCCCTCCCGCGAGGCCTGCCCTGGCGCCGGCCTGGACGAGACGCAGACGCAGAGAGAGGCCTCGAGGCACCCCGAGACGAGTGAAGGTCGCGCACGGCCGACCTGGGTGCTGGCCGTGCATCTGGGGGCGATGGCTCCGCGCTCGCGCGTCGCTGGAGCGGCGCGCGCGAGCGTGCGCGGGTCCGATTCCCGCGGCCCCCGTCCCACTCCTCCAGGGGAGGCTGAGCCGCGCGCGGCGAGGCCTCAGCTCGAGCAGCGCGAGACGCATCGGCAGCGGCCAGCCCAGAGCGATGGGCGCGCCGCCGGCCGGTCGGGCACTGGGCCCGTCGCTGTGCCAGCTTCGGGGCGAGTGGTCTCCCGGTGGCTCCTGACGCCGGAGCGGCGGTCCGATTCCGCCGCGCCCCATTGCACCGACCGCGCCGACATCGCGGCCGGCGGCGGCGCACGTCGCGTGACGCGCGCTGCGCAGCGCCTCGCTGCCGACGACCGCCGGCGCGCTCCTGCCATGTGCGCGCCGGCGGTCGAACCCTTCCCCGCGATCCCCATGACGCACGATCCCGAGCTGCTGCGGCTGCTGCCGCTCATGCGTCGCGCGGAGTTCGTGACGCGCGCTGTGCTCGGGCGGCGAGCGCGCGCGATCCTCCGCCTGCCGCGTCGTGAGGCGCACGCGCTCGTCGAGCGCGCCGAGCGCGAGGGCCTGCTCGAGGCCGACGACTTCGGCGGCCTGCACATCTGCTACCGCGAGCACGAGGAGCTCCTCGCCCCATGACCAAGCCGCGTCAGGTCCCGATCGCTGAGCTCCGCGCGCAGATGCCGATGGAGTTCCTGCCTCTGATCGACTTCCTCGAGCACGCGAGATCGTTCGCGGTCGCAGTGCCAGAGCCTGGTGGTGGCACGAGCCCAGCACTCGACCTGAGCGAGGCCGCCGCGGTCTATGTCGCGCAGCACCCGAAGATCGCGGCGGTGCTCATCAGCTCGCTCGCTGCGCAGCACATCGCGACGCACGCCGCACACCCGGGCTATCGCTTCGTTCGGACCGTCAAGCTGCAGCGCTGCGCCGATCCGCAGCTCGCGCCGCGCGGCCATGCGCCTGCGCCGTGCGGCGTGCCGGCCGATCTGGTCGCGGAGGAGTCGGTCGCCGCCCCGTCGGTCGCCCCGCCGCGGCCGGCGCCGGCGCCCTACTGGCTGCGCAACCTGGGCCGCACCGGCGCGGAGTGGCTGCGCGTCGTCGGCCTCATCCTCGCCGGGCTCGGCGCCTACCATCTCCTCGCGTGGGCGCTCGGAGGTGCAGTGTGACGACGGAAGACGCGATGCGTATCGCGCGCGAGGACGAGTTCCTGCGCGAGGTCTTTGGCGACGCCGAGGCCACGCCGTTCGTGGAGTGCTTGCGGGCACGCCTGGCCGAAGGCGCGCGCAGCTACGGCGATGCGTCGTTCAGCCGGGCCGCGAGCGATCTACTCCGCGAGATGCAGCAGGAGCTCGTCGACGTGGTCGGGTGGATGTTCGTGCTGTTCGCGGGTCCGCTGGACCCGGCCTCGGCTTCCGAGGCCGAGCTGAGCGCCAAGCGTGCCGTGGTGCGCGAGCGCTTGGCGAGAGTCGCACGAGCGTCTCGAGTCCAGTTCGCACACATCGAGGCGATGCGGGGTGTCGCCCTCGACGCCGAGTTCATTGCGGGCGTGCGCGCGGCGCTGCGAGCCAGCCAGGCAGCGATCACCGACGGGGATCGGATCGCGCAGATCGCCGAGGTCGCTGAGCGCTACGAATTGGAGGCGGAGGGGGTCGCGTGGGAGGGTCACGAGGAATGGTGAGCACCTCGACTCAGGCCCCGGCCGAGCTCGTCGGCATCCAGTGGGTGCAGGACTACCTGCACGTCTCGCGGATGGGCGCCTACCTCTGGCTCCGCCGTGCCGAGGAGGCCGGCGCGATCACCCGCATCGTGCTCTCCGAGCGCCGGCACCGCTGGTCGCGCGCCGAGCTCGAGGCGCACGTGCTCTCCCTGCGGCAGCAGCAGGCGCAGCTCACGGCGCAGCGCCGGCGCCAGGCTGGTCTGGCGCCGGAGGAGGCGGCGACGCCGCAGGTGCAGCTGCGTCGCCGCCGAGCCCGAACGCCGACGCGACCCGCCGGCGAGTCTCCGCAGGTCGCGAGCTGAGCGCATGGACATACCGCTCCGTCGTCCGCAGGCTGCGGTGCCCGGCTGCCGCCATCGCGTCACCGCTGGTGCCGCCGGTGGCGATCACCGCGGTGACCAGGCTGTGCCGCAGCGCGCGGCCCGACAGACGGGGCTCGTTCAGGACCCGCTGCCAGCGCCGGCAGGTGCGGTTGATCGCGTTCCTGGCGTCGTGGATCAGCGGCACCTGCTCGCGCGGCGTGGTGGGGCCGGCCAGCGCGCGGGCCTGCGCCTCGAGGCGCGCGACGATCGGCGCCAGGTCGTCACCGATGGGAATGATGCGCGGGTGCCCGCGGTCCTTCGCGCGGCGGATGCGCAGCTCGCCGCGGGACACGTCGGCGAGCGTCACGCGCCCGAGCTCGAGCGCGCGGACGCCGGTGGTGACCAGGAGCTGCACCAGGTCGGCGTCGGCGTCGGCGACCTCCGGCCGGATCCGCGCGTGGTGGTTCTGGGCGTCGAGCACCGGGCGCCGGCGCATCGCGGCCAGGATCGCCTTGACCTCGTCGACCGTGAACCACGCCATCTGCGGCGGCACGCGCTTCAGCGCGCTCTTCAGCAACCGCTTCCGCAACGTGGCGAGCATCGCGACCACGTCGTGCGCGCCGATGATCGCGCAGCAGCGTCGGAGGCAGGTCCAGTCGTGGCCGCCGATGGTGTTCGGCGAGCGCCCCTGCTCGAGGCTGGTCGTCACGTAGCGCCGCACCGCGGCCTCGTCGAGCTGTGCCAGGTCGTAGTCGGCGCCGAAGAAGCGCAGCAGCGCGCGCCCGTGACCGCGGACCATCGCCTCGGTGGTCGCGGCCGGCAGCCCGTGCTCGCGGTCCTCAGCGGCGACCAGGTCGAGCGCCTGCGTCAGAGTCTGCACATGCCGCGGCACGGCCGCCGTGTGCTCGCCGAGCCGCAGGTAGTCCTGGTGCGCGAGGAGCTGCGTCAGCCGCAGCGTGCCGACGCGACGCACGCGCACGCCGGCGATCGTCCACTCCTTGCGCGCGCGCCAGCACCAGGCACCACGCACTGGACTCCACACTGCCTCGATGCCGCGGTAGACGGTCTTCGGTCGGGGCTTGCGACGGGGTTTGCTGAATCGATCGGATGGCTCTCCAGACATCGGCGGGCCTCGCGTGATCTACTGCGGTCCCACAACTGTGGGGATCGCATCGTGCGGATGGGTCGTGTCTTCCGTGTCACGACCCACCCGCAAAACCAGCAGCCGCGCGCCTTGCGCGTGAAGCGGGCGAAGGGGTTCGAACCCTCGACATCCAGCTTGGGAATCTCTAGGAGGACCCAGGTAGCTGGAGAGTCACGGGGCCGAAGCCAGTCGCCACGCGGCACGGCAGCGCGCGCTGCTCACCATGGAGGGTGAGAGATGACAGCGCAGAACGTGGCAGGAACACCCTGCTCACCACAACCGGAGTGCAGGCTAGGAGGAGGCGGCGAGGGCAGCAAGAGCGTGCCTCTCAGGGGGCGGCTCAGCGGCCTCGCCCTGATCGTCGACGAGCGCCAGCAGCAGCTCCGACGATGGTCGCCGGCGCACGACGATCGCCACGTCGACGGCGAGCTCGTCGAGGTGGCGCAACAGCTCCTCACCGCGGTGCAGGACGACCTCGAGCGCACGCCGGCAGGCGTCGCCGACTGGGGCCTCGTCGAGCGGCATCCCGACCCGATCGAGCGCCTGGCCATCGCCGGCGCCATGATCGCCGCCGAAATTGATCGGCGGCTGCGCTGCGAGCGCCGCGAGCTCGACGCGGACCGCCTGCGGGCCGAGGCAGGCGCCGGCGCGGCCGCGCAGCCAGAACCCCTCGCGCCCGATGGCGAGGCGCGCACGAACCAGCTCCCGGAGGGCACGACCCACATCACCGCGGGGATGCGGATCGAGGAGGGTCCCGCACGCGGCCTCGATGGTGTGCAGCTCTCCTGGCACTACCACATCGCGGCCTGGCCGTCGGGGATCACGCTCGAGTGCGGGCGTGCGCTCACGAGTGAGACCCTGCGCGCGGCGTTCGCGCAGCGATGGGATGGCCGCAGCGTCGAGCTGCTGCTCGTGCGTGGCTCGGGGCTCAGAGAGCAGATCGGCGGCGAGGTCTACGGCCTGGCGCCGCAGGTGCTCGGCGTCGACCTGCAGGTGTTTCACCAAGGTCAATGGCTGTGGTGGCGGAAGACGAGCGAGCCCACGGTCCAGGTGTTGAGGCAACCCGAGAGTTCCCGCTCGCTCGAGGCGGAGCTCGCCGAGCTCGCGATCTTCGTGTGGACGGGCCAGGGCGAGTGGTATCCCGACGGGGTTCCCGACGAAGATGACGTCGAGGACGAGCCGGAGGATGACTCGCGCGTTCAGCTCTGGGATGCGGTCAATCGCTACGCCCAGGCGTGTGGCGGGGACACCGGCGACGCCTCCGTGGGTGCGGCGCGCATGGACGCGGTCGTGGCCGTCGACAGGGCGGTGACCGCGCGGATCGCGGCGGCCGGCAACCTGGTGGGCGGGCGCAAGCTGTTCCGGATCCAGGACAACGATCGCCCGATGCACGTCGTCGCGCCCGACTGGCACGACGCCATCCGCGTCTGGCGCCGCGAGCTCGAGGAGTGCGACAGCTCCGCAGACCCGCTCGGCGTCGAGCTCGTCTGCGACTCCAGCGAGCTCCGGATCGAGGGCGAGGAGGTGGACCGTGGCTGACTGTCGCGGCCATCACCGCGGCGACCTGCCGCGCCAGATCACGCGCAGCGAGCGCATCGCGCGCGACACGCAGGACTATGGGCCTGCAGACGATCCGATGCTCCCGGTGGCGCAGCCGTCGCTCGCTGTCGAGGTGATCGAGGCGCTGCTGTCGCTGCTGCTGGTCCTCGGGGCCATCGCGGCGGCCTGGATGGTGACCGCATGAAGACCATCGTCTACCGCTACGGTCTTCGCTTCCCGACTTGCGGAGTCGACGCTGCGCTCGAGCAACTCGCAGCCTCTCACCGCTACCGGAACCAACTCGTCGAGCTCGAGCGGACCCGTCGCGCGAAGCTGCGCGCCGCCGAGTCGAAGGACTCCGCAGTCGCGCAGCGCCTGGGCGCGATGCAGGGCGCGCAGACCAAGCTCGACGAGGCACTGGAAGCCGCGAAGCGATCGCGCTCGTCGAGCGCCAAGACCGCGAGCCGAGCAGTCAGCGCAGAGCATCGCGCAGCGATTGCTGCGGCGCGTGCGGTGCTCAAGGAGACGCGCAAGGCATGGCGTGACGCGAAGGCTGAGGCGCGCGATCGAATCGCGCCGGTCTGTGACGCGATCAACGCCGAGGCTCTTGCGGCGCGCAAGGCCGCGAGGGCGAAGTGCGGCGTCTACTGGGGGACATACCAGCTGGTGGAGGATGCCGACCAAGCCGCGCGAAAGGCGCCGCTCTGGATGGACGGCGAGCCCAACGACCCGCGCTTCCAGCGCTACACCGGAGAAGGCGATCTCTCCGTGCAGATCTCGGACGGCGTCGGCCTGAGCGTGAGCGATCTCGCCAAGGGGACGCAGGTGATGCTGCGCGAGTGCGATGCCGAGGATCGCCGCATCGACGGCTCGCGGCGCAAGGCGCTCCGGCGCCGCTGCGATCTCTGGTTGCGGGTCGGCTCCGATGCCGCCAAGGCGCCGGTGTGGGCGGTCTGGCCGATGATCCAGCATCGCCCACTTCCGGCGGGAGCGCGCATCAAGCGCGTGACCGTGCATCGGCGCACGATCGGGCCGCGCGTGAAGTGGCATGCCACGTTCACGATCAACGTTCCCGAGCCCGAGCGGCGTTGCGGGGACGGCATCGTCGCGATCGACATCGGCTGGCGCGCGCGTCCGGATGGGTCGCTGCGAGTGGCGCAGAGCTTTGCTCCGGATGGACCGTCGCCGTCAGAGCGGGAGTTCACTCTGCCTCGCGAGATCATCTCGGCGCTCAAGCGTGCCGACACACTGCGGAGCACGCGCGACCAGAACTTCGACGAGATGCGTCGCGTGTTGTTCGGCTGGATCCGCGAGACCCGCAGCATGCCCGGGTGGTTTCTCGACGACGTGGAGACTCTGCCGTCCTGGAAGTCGCCGAACCGCCTCGCGGCGCTCGCGATCAAGTGGCGTGAGCAGCGCTTCTCCGGCGACAACGCGATGTTCGATGCCGTCGAGGGCTGGCGGAAGCAGGACAAGCACCTGTGGTGCTGGGAGGATTCCCAGCGCGCGAAGTCCCTCGGACGGCGGCGCGATTACTACCGCGTGGCGGCGGCGAAGCTCGCGGAGAACTTCGACACGCTGATCCTGGAGGACTTTGACCTGAGCGTGGTCTCTCGGCGCCCTGCGATCGGCGACGCGAAAGAGGCGGACTACATCGAGCAGGCCGCTCGCAATCGCACGCTCGCGGCCGTCGCCGCGTTTCGCGGTGCGCTGATCAACGCCTTCCGCATGCGCGGCGGATCCGTCCACAAGGTCGACCCCGCGAACACGACGCGCGAATGCCACGTCTGCGGGGTCGTCGAGACGTTCGATGCGGCCTCGAAGCTTCGGCACACGTGCATCAACGGGCACGAGTGGGACCAGGACGAGAACGCGGCGCGGAACATCTACGAGCGGTGGCGTCGTGCGCAGGACACGGCCACCGCTCGCAGCGAGGAAGAGTCGGTGCCAGCGGAGGCTCGATGGGCTCGCGCGAAGCGCATGAAGCGCGAGCGTGACGAGCGGATGGAACGCTCGAAAGGCGAGGCGGTGTAAGCGATGGCATGGGCGCTTCTTTGGGTGGCCGTCTCAATGCCTGCGCAGGGGCTTCGTTCCTGCGACTGGTTCCTTCCGATTGCGGGTGGACGAGGCGTCCACCGTGTCTCAATGCCTGCGCAGGGGCTTCGTTCCTGCGACTCGTCGCGCATGTTCTGCACGGGTGCCGGGACGGTCGTCTCAATGCCTGCGCAGGGGCTTCGTTCCTGCGACCTGGATAGTTTGGGGGGGTGGATCTCCCCCCTGGAGGTCTCAATGCCTGCGCAGGGGCTTCGTTCCTGCGACGATCGAGGCGATCGGCGTAGCGGTCCCAGGCGAGCGGTCTCAATGCCTGCGCAGGGGCTTCGTTCCTGCGACGAGCCCGATCGGTGGCCGAGGCGTCCACCGTTTCGGGTCTCAATGCCTGCGCAGGGGCTTCGTTCCTGCGACGAGCCCGATCGGTGGCCGAGGCGTCCACCGTTTCGGGTCTCAATGCCTGCGCAGGGGCTTCGTTCCTGCGACGGTCAGAGTCATGCACTGACGCACGGGGGGCGGGTCGTCTCAATGCCTGCGCAGGGGCTTCGTTCCTGCGACGGGCCATCGAGAGCGCAGGACTCTGCCGCCGCGAACGGTCTCAATGCCTGCGCAGGGGCTTCGTTCCTGCGACGGTCCCCACGAAATCACTCACGGCCGAGTCTCACGGAGGATGGCAGCATGAGTAGCTATCCGCGCAGCACGTGCCGCGGCTGCGGACGCCCGATCATCGGGGTGCAGGTGCGGTGCTCGAAGTGCAAGGGCGCGGCCAGGGGCTGCACCAATTGCAAGGAACGTGGCGTCGTGCGCGTGCCGCTCGACGCCACGGCGCCGGTGTTCGAGGTCGGGCTCGAGCCCGACCCGAGCCCGGAGCGCGGCGACCTGCCGCCGTTCGCGGTCAACGTCGGCGGACCTGGTCGTCGGCACTTCACGTCGCACTTCGTCACCTGCCCGAAGCGCGAGGCGTTCTCGCGCAAGGAGAGCGACTCGAAGGAGGTGGCCGATGGCTGAGCCCCCCAAGCTGACCGACGCCGAGGCGGACCAGATGCGGTTCTGGCTGCATCCGTGGGACGACGGAGGGCTTTCCCTCGCCAAGAGAGGACTGCTCAGTCTGCACTACAAGACACCGTTCGCGGACGGAATCACCGACCTCGGCCGCGCCGCTCTCGCCGCCTACGACGCGAAGAAGCGAGCGGAGGTTGCTAGCGAGGCGATGCGGACGCACTTCCGCATTCACTCCTTCGACGAGTGGCGCGAGGACTACGGCGCGGTGCTGTGGTTCACGCTGCCGATCGAAGAGCCGCCGTGGTGCGGCACGCCGAACGATGAAGACTGGCCGTGGGTGTTGGTCGCGAGGGAGGATACGTGTTGGTGTTTGTTGCCGTCGTTCTTCTATGAGGAGATCGATCAGGAGGGGGCCGATGGCTGACACTTCGAAGCTGACCACTCATCAGCGGATCATGCGCGCGGCCAAGGCGGGCCAAGGCGTCCGGCTTAGCGCCGCTGAGGTCTCCCGGCCGGCGAGGGATCAGGCGATCATCACGTGCGCGGGCAATGACGACGCGCAGGACGGCATCGCTGGAGACGTGAACGCACGCCCCTACGCCGACCCAGCGCACCCCGGCAACGACGAGAGGTTCCTCACCGGCAAGCTCTGCATTGAAGGCTGCGGACGACCAGCCGGAACCTGCTGGAGCCCGCTCTGGTGCGTCGAGTGCAACACGCTGCGCATGGACCGGATCAGCGCGAGCCTCGACGAGATCCAGGCCATCATCGCCAGGGGGGAGTCCGATGTCTGACGCACCAGGCCTGCTCGATCGCCTCGCGCAGATCCTCGTCGCCGCTCGCGGTGGCCATGACCTCGGCGGTGGTGACGTGCTCACGTTCGTCTCTCTCCTCCTGCACGCGGACACCCAGCGCGGCCGCGCCAGGCCGTCGATCGACGCGATCGCGGAGATGAGTGGTCTGCATCGCCGCAGCGTGCAGCGCGCCCTGGATCGTCTGCTCGCCTGCGGAGCGATCGAGTCGACCGAGGACGATCGCACCCGCCGCTCTGCGGGCGGGCGCGGAAAGATCACTCAGTTCGACGTCGCTCCGCATGCAATCCGTGGCGACGCTGCCACCCTTTGCGCTCGCGAAAGGGTGGCGGAGTCGCCACGGATTGAGGCTCAGAAGGGTGGCGAGTGCGCCACCGTTGCGGGCGAAAAGGGTGGCGTCCGAGGGCCGAAACCGTGGCGTCAGAGGGGCGAAACCGTGGCGCCGGCGCCACCCGAACACTCTGAACACTCCGAACACTCCCCCCAAAGCCCCCCACGGGGGGCGGGGACGCGCTCCGCGCCCTCCGAGGACGAGGCGAGCCGAGTCGACCTCGAGCGCGAGTGCCAGCAGGCGATCGAGGGGATCGCCCGCGCCCGGAACCCATGGGTCGTCCGCGGCGCGATCGTCGCATTCCTGCGCGACGGCGGCACGGCGGCCGAGCTCGCGACGCTGATCGAGGCGAGCGACGACGGCGAGCGCACGGCCACCGATCGCGTGGGCCTGCTCGTGCACTGGATCTCGCACGTCGCCGTCTGGCGCGGCGTGCTCGAGGAGCTCGACCTGGCGCGGCGCCAGGCCGGCGCCGAACGACGCCACGCCGCGAGCGCGACGCAGCCGGTGCGCGCTCGCGAACTCATCACCATGCCGGCACGGGAGACCGCGACATGACCACGACAGCGACCAGGCAGCGCAAGGCGCCGCCCCAACATCCGCAGCAGCTCACCTTCGGCGCGATCCTCGGCGCCGGCGTGGAGCCGGGCTTCGACGAGGAGCACAAGGCCTCGTTCGAGGCGATCGTCTCGCGAGCACAGGACGTGCTCGCCTATGCGCGCAACGCGAAGTCGCAGTCGCGCCGAGACGACAAGCTCGACTCGATGCGCCGCTGCGGCGAGCTCGCCGATTCGCTCGCACTGGCGTGCGAGAAGCTCCACGCGGCCCTCACCGAGGACGAGCCGTCCACGGGGGCCGCATGAGCGATGCGATCGTCATTCGCATCGCCGCGCCGAAGCGCGGCCAGTTCGTGCAGCTCGCGCTGATGCCGCTGGGCACGCCGGCGCTGCTCGTCGGGGATCGAGCGTGGGTGCGCCTGGTGCGAGTGGGGCCGACCTCGCAGCTCCACATGGTCGAGGCGTGGGGGGAGAGCGAGGCCATCGAGCGGCTGTTCCCGTCACGGACCGCCAAGGGATGCGACGAGGCGAGGCTGAAGCTCGAGAAGGGCGAAGAAGACCTTGCGCTGGCGATGATCCCGGAGGTCGCCAATGACGCGCTGATGCGCGGTGCGGCCGTGGCGCCATGGGGAGCTGAAGCTCAATCGCGCGAGTGGGGGAAAGGCGTGCTGATCGCCACCAGCGCCATCGCACCGGCACGTGCCCCGTGGATCCTCGAGACGAGGTGCGTCGCGAACCTGCGCGAGGGACAGAAGGGGTTCCAGCGGGCCGAACTCGAGCTCGGGGGAATCGGCTCGATCGCTGCAGCGCAGTGGCTGCGGCACCCGCTGCAGAGCGACGACGCTGAGACCATGCAGGCGATGCGCAATGCGCAGGCGTTCGAGCACTACGGCATCGCCGAGACCTGGCGCGGCGACTTCATGGGCTGGCCGGTGACCAGCTCTCCGTGGCGGGCCGACGAGTGCGTCGGGCTCGCGGCGCATCTCGCGCCGCCCGCGAACCCGAACCAGCCAGGCGTGCGAGGTTTCTACGCCACGTCGCTCGCGAAGCTCATCTGGGCGAGCGATGGAGTCGCGCGAGAAGCGCTCGACATCATCGTGCGCGATGTCGCGCCGCAGTGGCTGCGGCGACAGGCGCACTGGTGGTGGGCGGATGGGTCGGTCCTGCTGCCATACCCGCGGGTGGGTAATCTCACGATGCACAATGGCAAGCCGTGGATCGACGACCGCAACGATCCATTCTGCGGTCTCGGCCACGACAAGCCGCGAGGAACGCAGTGGGAGGACGACGAGCTCGTCGAACACGATCACCAGCACGAGCACGGCGAGATCCTCGCGCTTGCGGCGATGGTCTCGATGCACCCGGCGTTCGCGCTCGCGGCACGCGCCAAGGCCGTGGGCCTGACCTACGAGCGCTCGTGGGTCGGAGCGCTCGATGGATCGTGGCAGGTGCCGTTCGGCCGCGGCGCGGCGCGCACGCACGATGCGCTGCTCGCGCTTGCCCACGTGAACGCCGACAACTGGCAGACCGCGCGCGACGCGACCGAGCGATGGATGCAGGCCGAGCTGAGCGCGATCCTCGCGCGCCGCATCCCTCGGGATCGACCGGCTCAGATCGCCAGTCTGCAGCCTGGCAACATCTGGACGGGCTACGAGGAGGGGCTGCTCGCGCTCACCGCATTGCGTCGGTGGAGGATGTTCGGCGACGTCGACGCGCTCGAGGTGGCCTATCGCTGCGGTCGTCACGTGGTGACCTCCTGCTACCGGGAGCCTGGGGGGTCGTGGGCGACGGGATACGAGATCGAGTTCCGGGGCGATGGCAATCCGAGGATGCTGCACGAGGGAGGCATCGTCGTCGCCAAGCCACCATTGGCGACGTGGAGTGTGTCGGGGCTCAACGCCTACATGGCGGCCGCGGCCGCGATCAATCGCCCCGAACCGCAAGAGTTTCTCTGGGTCGAGATCGCTCGCGCTGCGCGCGAGGGTCTCACCGCGCGCCTGCACGACTCGCCTGCCGAGCAGCTCGCGCAGGTGCAGATGACGCTCTGGAGAGAGGACATCGCTGCACTCGCGACGCGAGCAGGAGCAGGAGCATGAGGCAGCGTCGTCGACAGACGCCGGAGGTCCCAGCGCAGCGCACACCTCCGGAGCTCGTGCCCGCGTGGGTCTCGGGGATCGCGGTGCCGCTGGCCGAGGCCATCGAGGCGGCTCTCAGCCAGCACCCCAACAACGCCGTCATCGTGCTGCGGGCGCGAGCTCTACCCCTCGCGCGCCGCCTGCGCGCCCTGGCCACGGCCGGAGGCGCAGCAGGTGGCGCCGAGGAGGGCCGAGCGGCCGCGAACCGCACGGTCGACCGCGTCGCGGGTCCTTCCGAGGGGGCCTCCACATAGGGGTTGCTGCCGCGGCCGCGCTCGCCAGAGATTCCATCCGCCGATCCCACACACTTCCCCTCCTGACCGTCAGTGCCGCTCCAGAAGCGCATCCGTGGTCGACAGGCACTCGCCGACGCGATGCACGTGAACGCGCGCACCGTGCGCGCCTGGATCGCCGCAGGCCTCGAGGAGCCTAAGCGCGGCTGGGTGCTCGCCGACGTCCAGGCCTGGCGCGACGCGCGCAACCGTGCCGCGGTCGCCGCGCGCGCCGCCGGCCGGCGCCGGCGGCCAGCCGACGAGACCGAGCTCCGCGGCATCACGCGCACCGACCGTGCGCCACCAGACGCCGACGACCAGGCCGAGCCGTCCGTCACGCGGGTCGTCGAGCGCGAGCCGATCGGGTTTGCCGCCGACGTCGACGAACAGCTCGCCGCCGGCGTGCGGCCGCGGACGATCGTGGCTGAGCAGGAGGCGCGGCGCCGCTACTGGCTCGCCGAGGAGCAAAAAGCCGCGACGCTCGAGAGACTGAGCAAGCTCATCGATGCCGAGGAGGTCAAGGCCAGCAAGACAGCGCTCTGTGCCGCGTTCCGTGCCACCTTTCTGGAGTTCTGCCGGCGAGCGGCTTCGAACGTCGTGCGCATCGAGACCACGCTCGAGGCGCAGCGCGTGCTCGAGGCCGAGGCCGAGCTCACCCTGCAGCGCATCCAGGAGCTGGGCGGCTTCCCACTATGAACGTGCTGACCCTTGACGCCTCGCAGCTCCGCGCGCTGCGGCCGCCGGCGCGGCACCCGCTCTCGCAGTGGTGCGAGGCTCACCGCGAGGTCGTGCGCGGCGCGAAGCCTGGCCGCTGGCGCAACCGCAATGCGCCGCACCTCCGCGAGATCCTCGACGCGCTCAACGATCCGCTCGTCGAGCGCGTGACGATCATGAGCGCGACGCAGACCGGCAAGACCGAGCTGCTGCTCAACTGGATCGTCTACCTGATGTCGGAGGACCCGGGCGACACGCTCTTCGTCATGGGCTCAGAGAACGCGGCGCGCGAGTTCAGCGAGGAGCGTCTGTGGCCGACGCTGCTCGCGTGCGAGCCGACGCGCGCGAGGTTCGCCGGGCGCCCGAAGGCCGACCACAAGCGGCTCTCGTTTGCGACCGGCGAGATGAACCTCGATCTCGCGTGGGCCGGCTCGCCGGTGCAGCTCGCCTCGCGCCCGATCAAGAACCTCTGTCTCGACGAGGTCGACAAGTATCCGCTGCTGCTGCGTCGTGAAGGCGACCCGATGTCGCTCGCGATCGAGCGGACCAAGACCTACGACGATCGCCGCATCGTCGCCTGCTCGTCGCCGACCACGCGCGAGGGCCTGATCTTCCGCTCGTGGGAGCAGTCGGATCAGCGCGAGTGGCACGTGCCGTGTCTGAGCTGCGGCCGTTACCAACGCCTCACCTTCGAGCGCTTCCGGTGGCCGGAGCGTCCCGATGACCGCAGCCACCGCGAGCACGCTGACTGGCTCGCGGCGCAGGACGCCGTGCGCTTCCCGTGCGAGGCCTGCGGCCACGAGCACGGCGAGCCCGAGCGTCTGCGGATGCTTGAGCGCGGAGTCTGGGTGCCGGCTGGCTGCACCGTGGACAGCGCCGGCGTCGTGCATGGACTGCCGGCAACTCCGAGTCGGCACCGCGGCTACCGCGTCACGACGCTCGGCAGCACGACCGTGAGCCGGAGCTGGAGCGTCGCCGCGGCAAAGTTCGTCGAGGCGCAGGGCAGCCTCGGCGAGCTCCGCAACTTCCGCAACGGCTGGCTCGCCGAGATCTGGGAGGACCGCACCGCCGCCCTCACCGAGTCGCGCTTCGCCGCGCTGCAGGGAGAGCATCCGCGCCGCACGTGCCCGGTGCCTGGCGTGGTGCTCACGCTCGGCGCGGACGTCCAGGCCGACCTCATCTACTGGGTCGTGCGCGCGTGGGGGCCGCACGAGGAGAGCTGGCTCGTCGACGCCGGCTCGTGCGAGCGCCTCGAGCAGCTCGCGCAGGTGATCGGGTTCGGCTGGCCGACGTGGACGATCGAGGAGGGTGAGCGCGAGGAGCGCCGGCGCGTGCGCCTGGCGTGCATCGACTCGGGCTACCGCACCAAGGAGATCTACGAGTTCTGTCGCCAGGAACCTCTCCACCGGCGACCGATCAAGGGCATGGATCACCTCTCCGGGCAGATCTGGAAGGGCACTGCCGCGGAGACCACGGCGCGCGGCCGCGCGCTGCAGGGCGGTCTGCGGCTCTTCCTCGTCGATTCCAGCGCGCTCAAGGACAAGATGATCCGACTGCAGACGCTGCCGGAGAACGTGCCGGGCGGGTGGTGGACCTTCGACGGAATCGACGACCTCTACGTGCGGCACCAGCTCGGCGAGCACAAGGTGAAGCGCGTCGACAACCGCGGCCGAGTCACTGAGATCTGGGCGCCGCGCAGCGTCGGCGCGCCGAACCACTGGTTCGACGCCGAGGTCTACGCGCTCGCCGCGGCCGAGATGCTCGGCGTCTGGACACTCACTCCGCAGACCGACCTGCCGCCGGCGCCGCCGCCGCGGGCCGCCGCCGGCGCCGGCCGCGGAGCGGTGCCGTCGCGGCGCCGGAGGTCCTGGTGAGCAAGTCCTGGTTCATGGTGGTCGCGTGTCCGCGCTGCGGCTCGCGGCGCTGCACGCACCAAGGCACGCGGCACGACGGCCGCAAGCGCTACTACCGCTGCCGCGTCTGCGACAACACCTGGACGGCCTGGCGCCTCGAGGTCGAGTCACCGAGCGAATCCGAGAAAGATCGTCCGGACGTCCGGACGCCGCCGCGTTGACGGGCCGATAGACACGCGTCCACGATCGGCAGCGTGGCAGTCGAAACCACGCAGGAGCAGCTCGAGCGCGTGCAGGCGGCGATCCGGCGGATCGAGGAGGCCAGCGTGCGGAGCTACACCACGGCCGACGGCCGCTCGACCGTGACGCCGGGCAGTGGCGACCTGCAGGTGCTCTACGATCGCGAGGAGCGGCTCAAGCGGCAGCTCGCGCGCGAGACGTCCGGACCCTTCGTGCAGGTCCGAGCCCGGCTCGATGCGAGGACGCGATGACGTCTCAGCCGGGCAAGCGGCGGCCGCGCGGCAGCGGCTACGAGACGCTCGCCGTCTACGGCGGGCGGCGGCAGCCCTCGATCGAGGGCATCACGCGGCGGTCGCCCTTGCGCAGCGCGGCCAGCGGCGGCGCTGGCGCCACGACCGTGGTGTTCGCCGGCCAGGGCGAGCAGGACGCCCTCGCCGCGACCCTCGAGCGGCTGCCGGAGCTCCGGCGACACTCGCGCTACGCGGTGGCGCACAATCCCATCGCGCGCGCCATTCGGCGCTGCTTCGCCGACCACGTGATCGGCAGCGGCATCGTGCCGCGCAGCGCCGTGAACCCCCGTCGCCTCGGCATCACGGAGAGCCAGGCGCGCGAGTTCGAAGAGGCCGCCGACGAGGTCTTCCGCGACGCCTCGCGCTTCGCCGACGTCACCGGCCGCCAGGAATACGTCGGCCTCCAGCGCCTGGTGTTCCTCTCGATCTTCGACGCGGGCGACGTCTTCCCCTCGTTCCCCATGGTCGCGCGCGACGACGGCGCACCCGTCACGACGCGGATCAACCTGATCGAGGCCGAGCGCGTCGAGACGCCGATCAAGGACGCGACGAACCCTCGCGTTCGCGGAGGCGTGCAGCTCGACGCCTGGGGCGCGCCGGAGGGCTACTGGGTCGTGCGCGACCATCCCGGCGACCAGCTCGCCGCGCGCCGCTTCCAGCACGAGTTCTGGTCGCGATCCCGCAATGGCCGCGTCAACGTGATGCAGGCCTACGCGCAGGATCGCATCGGCCAGGCGCGCGGCCTGCCGGTGCTGCACGCGGCACTGCCGATCATCGACCAGGTCGGCCAATACGTCGACAGCACCATCTTCCAGGCCGAGCTGCAGACGCGCCTCTCGCTGTGGATCACCACGCAGGGCGATCCCGAGCAGATGGCGCAGCTCCTGCAGGCACGCGACTCCGCCGCCCGCGAGGCAGCGTATGCCGGCCTGCTCGAGGCTGGCGTGCAGGCCGACTCGATCAACCTGCTCGCCGAAGGCGACGATGTGAAGTCGGTGAGTCCGAGCACGCCGGGCGCCTATTGGGACGCCCTGATCGTGCGGCTGCTGCGGCTCTGCGGCGCGGCTGCTGGCGGTGCACCATTCGAACTCTTCAGCAACGACGTCGGCGCGGCGAACTACTCCGCGATCCGCGCGGCGCTGATGGCGTTCCGCAAGACGATCGCGCAGCAGCACGAGGCGCTGCTGCCGGTGTTCCGGGTGCACCGCGAGCTCGCGCTCTGGGAGGCGTGGCTCGACGGCAAGCTGCTGCCAGGCGCGCCGTGGCTGCGCATGGACCGCGATCGCGCGGGCTGGCTCGCGGCCAAGTGGCACCTGCCGGCGCAGGGCTGGATCGATCCGACCAAGGAGGTCGCGGCCTACACCGACGCCGTCGACGCGGGGTTCATGTCGCGTGGCGACGTGATCGCGCAGATGACCGGCGAGACCTACCTCGACGTCGCGCGCCGCCGAGCCGACGAGGCGCGCATCGATCGCGAGCTCGGCCTCGAGCGCGCGAACAAGGTCACCGTGCCGGTCGCCGCTGGGACCGCGCCGCACGAGGCCGCCGCGGACGACGAGTCCGAGCGCGACCAGCTCGAGCCGGATGACGGCGAAAAGGTCGAGCTGAACGACACGACCACGGCAGGTGCACGATGATCGGAGCCATCCTGGAGCTCGCGCGACAGCAGGTCTGGGCACTCGACCAGCGCGTGCTGCACGCCTTCGAGTCGATCCTGTTGCGCCGGGAGGCCGGCGTCCGCCTCAACAAGTCCGACATCGCCGAGGCGATGGCGGCGGCCGGCACGCGCCCAAGTCGCGGCGAGCAGGGCTACACGCTCGAGGCTGGCGGCATTGCAGTCGTGCCGGTGCGCGGGGTCATCTCGCAGCGCGCCTCGCTGCTCGAAGATGTCTGCCCCGGCCGTGGCACGAGCGCCGAGCGCATCTCGGAGCTGCTCGGCAAGCTCGCCGCGGACAGCGCGGTGCGCGCGGTCCTGCTCGACATCGACAGCCCTGGCGGCACGGTCTCGGGGGTGCCCGAGCTCGCGGCCGAGATCCGGCAGTTCAGCGCGGCCACGCAGAAGCCGATCTGGGCGTTCAGTGACGGCATGGCGGCGTCGGCGGCCTACTGGCTCGCCGCGGCCACCGATCGCGTGCTGGCCAGTGCGGGAGCGCAGATCGGGTCGATCGGCATCTACTCGGTGCTGCACGACACGCATCGCGCCGCCGAGACCGATGGCGTCGACGTCCACGTCGTCGTCAGCGGTCCGCACAAGGGGGCCGGCACGCCAGGCGCACGGCTCACGTCGACGCAGATTGCCGGCGTGCAGGCCGGCGTCGATGCGATGTTCGGGCTGTTCCGCGACGACGTCGCCGCCGATCGCGGCCTCAGCGGCGCCGCACTCGAAGCAGTCTGCGACGGGCAGTGCTGGCTCGCGGCGCAGGCCGCCGAGTCGGGCCTCGTCGATGCAGTCGTCTCGCGCAGCCAGGCCATTCGGCAACTGCGCGACCAAGTCCAGGGTTCGGCGGCCGACACGCCGCCCAAGCAGATTCCGGTAGTCCCCACCGCTGCGGGTGCAGCGGCGCGGGCGGAGGGCACGATGCCACAGACCGATTCCATCACGAGCGTCGAGCAACTCCGCGCGGCGCACCCCAACCTCGTGGCGATGATCCTCGCCTCGGCCGAGGCCCTCGCGGCCACGGCGCAGGCCGAGGCGGTCGCCAGGGCCACCACCGAGGAACGCGAGCGCGCCGCGCGCATCTTGCGCAATGCGAGCGCCGGCCAGACGCAGCTCGCCGCCGAGCTCGTCGCGAGCGGTGCCCCCGTGAGCGACGCCCTCGAGAAGCTCCTGCAGGATCCGCGCCGCAATGCCGCGCAGCTCCTCGAGCGCGAGCGCGCGAGTGCCGCGCCGGCGATCGACGGCGCCGCGCCGAAGGGCGGCACGACCATCGACGAGACGCCCGAGCAGACGCGCAAGCGCCAGGCCGCGGAGATGTGGGCGCAGGAGCCCAAGGAGTGCCAGCGCATCTACGGCAGCCTCGAGGGCCTCGAGGCCTATCTCGCCGCGGCGGCGAGTGGTCGCGCCTGCGTCAGCATCTGACGCGGGCGCTGGCAAGCAAGACGCCTGTCTGACTTCCGAACGCAACTCACAAGGAAACACACATGCCCGTCCTCAAGGAAACCGGCCTCGAGCTCGCGACGATCGGTCGCGCGTTCGACGCGCGGTTCTTCCCCCGCTTCAACACCGGCGGCTTGCCGCCCTGGTTCCCCATGGTCTGCTGGCCGAACCTCGAGAGCGACCAGGCCGACGAAACCTACGCCTGGCTCGGCGTGGCGCCGGCGATGCTTCGCTTCTCGCGCGAAATCCCGATCACGAAGCCGGGCAGCGAGAAGTTCACGATCGTCAACGAGAACTTCGGCATCGGCATCGAGGCCACCTACGAGCACCTCCGCCGGCAGAAGTTCGGCATGTTCGACGGCCTCGTCGCGCAGATGGCTGGTCGCGCGCAGATCTGGCCTCTCCGCGAGTTCTACGCCGAGCTCGTCGGCAGCTCGCTCGGCTACGACGGCAAGGCGTTGTTCGCGAGCGATCACCCGGTTGGCACCGGCACCAGCAGCAACACCATCAACTTCAACGTCGGGACGACGACGGACCCGACGGCGTCCGAGCTCGTCGGCGCGGCGACGGAGGCAATCCGCGTGATCCGCAGCCAGGTCGACGAGAGCGGCGAGCCGATCGCGGAGGCAGTCACGCAGTTCAAGGTCTTCGTGCCGCCGACGTTCATGCGCGCGGCGATGGAGGCCTTCGGCGCGCCGGTGATCGCCAGCGGCAGCACCGCCATCAGCAATGTGCTGGTGATGGGCGGCACGGGCCTGCAGATCACCTTCGAGGCCTCGCCGCGCCTGAGCGCGTGGACCACCAAGCTCGCGGTGCTCGGCATGGGGCTCGGCGTGGCGCCCTTCATCTACCAGCAGGAGAAGCCCGTCGGCACGGCAATCATCGACGACGAGATCCATCGCCGCGTGCTCTACACGGTCGACGCCGCCGGCGCGGTCAAGCCCGGCTACTGGCAGCTTGCCTGCCTGGTCACGCTCACCTGAGCGACAGCCGCGCGCGTGGCGCGCGGCAGAGTCCCCGCATCGCCTTTCCTGAGAGCTTCCAATGGCATTGACCAAGAGCACGCCGCGCACGTTCCGCGGCGCAGTCACCGTCGGCGACCTCGACGAGCCCGTCGTGGCGAGCGACATCATCTACGAGGGCGCGGCCCTCACCGATGCCGGCGGCGCCGGCGTGGTCGGGCCCTGCGTCGGCACGGAGACCTTCCGCGGCTTCGCGCTGGCGGAGCGCGACAACTCCGCCGGCGCGGCCGGCGCGCTGAAGGTGCCCGTCCGCCGCGAGGGCGAGGTCCTGCTCACGATCTCCAGCCTCGCGCAGACCGACGTCGGCGTCACGATCTACGCCAGCGACGACGGCACCTTCACCAAGACCTCCACGAGCAACTGCGCGATCGGCGTGCTCACGGAATACGTGAGCTCGACGCAGGGCTGGGTCCGGTTCCAGGCAGCGCCGCTGCGCTCCCTGTGAGAGCTGCGGCCGCTGGCCGCAGCTGACATCCGCAAGCGACTCGCGAGGCGACCATGGCGAAGAGCAAGATCCACGTGATGCTGGGGCAGGGCGTCCTCGACGGCCCGTGCTCGATCACCTACCTGACCGCCAATGCCGACCCCCGCGAGGGCTGGTATTCGGCGGCGTTCACGTCGGCGCTGTGGCGCTCCGACACGAACGCGCTCGTCGCTCCATGGTCGCCGCTCAGCTCGAACAACTGGGTCGACGGCGCCGCGCACCCCGACCTCGGCGTGAGCTGCGGCGTCGACCTCACGTTCGCGCGTGACGTCGTCGCCCTCGAGGCCGCGAACACGCACTGCATCCTCAAGCAGACCGGCGCTGGCGTGCTGCGAGCCGGCGTGCCGGCGCCCTACACGCACCGCTGGGACAAGAAGGGCGCGGACCTCTACAACCATCTCAGCGGCGACGTCGTCGCCGCGCGCGCGGCGTTGCTCGCGGCGCTGCCGGCAAACACCGTCGAGATCGGCTCGATCACGATCGCGCTCGGCTACATCGAGGCCTCGGTCTACGGCACCTGGACCAACGGCGTCACGAACCTCAAGGCCGACCTCGAGACGCTCATCAGCAACCTGCGCAGCGATCTCGCCGCGATCACCGGCCAGACCGCGAGCGCCATCCCGGTGCTGCTCTGGCGCCTGCACAACGGCACCAAGGTCTCGCTCGGCGGGGCCTACGTCGACGAGGCGGTCGATGCGGTGCGCAATGCCCTGGCCGCGGTGCAGACCGCTGGCACGCTCGTCCGGGTCGTCGACGTCGACGACGCGCCGCTGCGCGCCGACTACGTGCTGCAGACGCCGGCGGGCACCGTCGATGCCGGCGAGCTGCTCGCGCGCGGCTATGCGCGCCTCACGGACACGAGCGTGCCGGTCACCGAGAGCGGCGGCATTCCGCTGTTCGTGTGGGACGGCGATTCGAACGTCGCAGGCACCGCGCCGGCGCTGTTCCTCGGCACCTTCTTCAACGGGGATCCGACGCTCACCCAGGACTACGACGGCAAGGTCTGGATCTGGAACCACACGACCGAGGAGCTCGAGGTCTACGACCCGACCGTCAACAGCAACAGCGGCCCCGATAGCCCGACCTGGAACGACTCGGGCAAGTGGGGGCCGGAGGCGGCATTCGTCGCGAAGATGCTCGAGCTGCACCCTGGCGGCTTCGTCATCTACAAGCTCGGCGTCAATGGCTGCTCGGTCGGCGTGAACGGCGTCGGCAATCCGATCGCGCTCAAGCGTTTCCAGAACCTGGCGGACTCGACCTGGCCGGCGTTCGAGAACGGCTTCAACGCGTGCAAGCGCGCGGTCGCCGAGGTCACCGGCAAGGTGCCGCACACGCGGCTCATCGTGGTCTACCGCGGCCCCAACGACACCGAGGCCGGACTCGCCGAGGACTTCGCGGACGACCTCCGCGAGCACATCGCCAACCTGCGCGAGCT
Source organism: Deltaproteobacteria bacterium (assembly GCA_020854145.1). Lineage (GTDB taxonomy): Bacteria > Myxococcota_A > Polyangia > Polyangiales > JADZFZ01 > JADZFZ01. Next base: position 31,343 of record JADZFZ010000476.1, read on the forward strand.
CTGCGCCACCGACACGCACGCCGACGACGTGACGCCGGTCGCGCTCATCAAGCCCAAGGACATTCCCGGCAACTCGTGGCCGGCGGAAGGGCTCGTCGCCGTGCGCGCGGCGGTGGTGGCCGTGGCCGCGGACGAGGGCAACTTCCTCGTCGACGTCGACGAGACCGCCTATCGCGACGACCTGATCCACGACTCGGCCGAGGGGCAGATCGACATCGGCCGTGCGGTCGTGGCCGCGCTCCCCGCCTGGTATGACAGCGGTGCGGCGGGGGGGTGAGCGACTCCGACGGCGGGTCCACCGGCGGAGTCGAAGACGCGAGACCATCGTTCTGGCAGACGGTCGCGGCGCACCAGGCCGAGATCGCCAGCGGCGCGTGGAGCGAGGTCGTCGACTACGTGCCGGGTGGCGGTGGCGCGACCAAGCAGCTCACCGTGCTGGTCGATCGCAGCGTGCCCGAGGGCGAGAACGGCATCCGCACGCAGCGCGTGCGACTCACGGTGCCGCTGCAGCAGGAGCCCGGCCTCACGATCGTCGAGGAGGGCTACGACCGCGTCGACGTGCCGCTGGTCTACGGCGCGACGCCGACGCGCTTCCGCGTCACCCGCGTGATCACGCGCGACCCGTCCGTCTGGTTCCTCGAGGCGAGCGCATGACCACGACGCTCGCGATGGCCGGACCGATCTCGCTGCGGACGAACCTCCCCGAGCTCGAGGTGCTCTTCGATCGGGCGCCGCGCGTCGCTGCCCTGCACGTGCGCGACATGCTCGGGCGCTGGTTCGGCTCCCACTTTCGCGTCTGGCGCCGCGGCCTCAATCGCTGGCAGCGGCGGATGGCAGATCGCGGCGCCTACCAGTATCGAACGTGGCCGGCCAATGAGGCTCGCTCGCAGACGGATCTGCGCGCGAAGCTTGCCCGGGTCGCCACGTTCCGGCTCGATGGCATCTACGGCCGCGGCGTGATCCGCTCGTCGGCCGTGCTCGCGCACGAGATCGGCGCGAGTGTGAGTCCCACGCGGTCGAGGTTCCTGCGCATTCCGGTGGGGCCCTGGGCTCGTGGCAAGAGCAAGAAGGAGCTGCGGCGCCTCTGGCCGACGATGCTCGCGGGGGCCTTCGTGCGGCGCGGCCGCCGCGGCCTGGTGATCGTCCGACCGACGGGCGGCAAGACCGCGAGTGGCAGGGACCGACTGCAGACGATCGCGCTGCTGCGCCGGCAGGTCACGATCCCGCCGACCCTGCGCGTCGCCGAGACCTGGCACGCGCAGGAGCCGGAGCGCACGCGCCGGCAGCTCGAGGCCGCGCAGCGGATCGTCGCGGAGCTCGCCACCATGACCAAGGGGGTGCGCGATGGCGTCTGAGCCGCTGCTCACAACGGCGATCGATCACCTGCGCGCAGCGCTCGAGGGAATCACCGTCGCCGCGGGGTTCTTCACCGAGATGGGTGGCGCCGTCGAGGACGAGCTCGAGGCTGTCGAGCGCCACGGTGCGGCCGATGCCGGGGTGGTGCTCGGCATCGAGTCGGTGGGCCAGACCGACGCCAGCGAGTCGAGTCTCGAGCGCGTGACCGTGGTCCTCACCGCCTGGCACCACTACCGCCGCCCGACCCCGGCTGGGCAGCCGACGCCGCGCCAGCTCGTGGCGCGCATGGCTCGCGATCTCGAGGTCGCCGTCAAGGCCGACTACACGCGTGGTGGCACGGCCGCCGACACCGTGCCGCTCGGCTGGTCGCCGACGCCCGATCCCGAGAACCGCGCGATCGTCTGGGTCGAGTATCGGGTCCAGCTCACGCTGCTGCGCAGCTACTCCGACCCTGGTGAGGAGCTCGCCGAGCCCGGAGCGATCGCATGACGATCACCGACCTGGGCGGAGCGTGTCTCGAGCAGGCGCAGCGGGTGACGCGGCGACCGCTGCAGGGTCTCGCCCACGGGGCTCCCGAGAGCCCTGTGATCGGCGCTCGTCGCGTGCCTGGCGACGTCCAGCTCGAGGCGATCTCGCTCGCCTGGCCACGCACGACCGTGGCTCACCTGCGCGGCGTGCGGCGACATTGGGAGCAGCATCGCACCGCGCGGCCCTTTTCGCTGACCGTGCCCGGTGACAGCGCGACGACGACGGTGATCTACGCCGCGCCGCCGCGCTGGACCGTGCGCAATGCCCACTGGGGCGAGCTCGTCGTCGAGCTCGTCGCCGTCGACTCCGCGGAGCTCTGACCATGTCGATCCTCACCCGCAAACGCGCCGTCCTCGTCAGGTCGGAGTCCGTCTCCGGCACCGATTCCCTGGCCTCCCTCACCGCGACGCAGCGCAAGGCCTACGCGGTGCTCGCCAGCGACATGAGCGTGCAGGCGAGCCGCGAGACCACGCCGCAGCCGAACACCTCGGGGACCCTGTCGCCGGAGCTCGCGCTCGTCGGCGTGGCGTCCGGCACCGTCGAGCTCGGTCTCCAACTGCGGGGCTCGGGCTCGACCAGCCGCGATCCCGAGTGGGTCGAGCCACTGAAGGCATGCGGCCTCCAGAAGGGCACGGCGACCTTGCTCGCGGCCACGACGATCCGCTACTTCACGACGCCGCCGACGACTGCGGCTGGCGGACGCTTCATCCGCGGCGAGCAGATCTACGGCGCGAACACGCTGGCCAGCGCGACCTGGGACTCGGTCCTCGACTCGGGCAATGGGCTCGGCACCACGCCGTCGGTCGGCGACACGTTCATCGCGTTCGCGGACACGAGCTCGGAGTCCTCGCCGGTCTGCAGCGGCACCATCGCGGCAATCAGCGGCACGACGATCACGCTGCGCGTCACCGACGGCGCAGGCCGCGTCAAGAGCGGCTACTTCCTGCGCACCAATGCCGCGAGCGGTGGGGCGCTGCGCGGCTACATGGACGTCACCAACGACCAGCCGGTGCTGATCCTGCTCGACGAGTCGCACGACCACGGCGCGAACACGGCGTCGCTCTGGGGCTACGTCGCGCAGGGCACCTTCGCCAACTCGATGATCTGCATCGGGCAGCAGAACGGGGTGCTCACGACGCTCGCCGGGTCCTCGGCGGTCACCGCGGCTGGTGCCTATCTGCGGCCGGACAGCGAGCGCACGGTGACGTTCACGGTCGGCGCCTGGTCGGGCGCGACGCCGGTCGCCGGCGACGAGATCATCAAGCAGAACGCGCCCGGCCGCTGGCTCGCCGCCGGCCAGGTGCTGGCCGTCGACGGCTCGACGCTCACCGTGCGGGTCTACTACGGCTCGTTCGCGAGCGGCGACGTGATCTACCAGTCGGTCACGCTCAGCTCGGCAACGCTGAGCAGCAGCCAGGCGACCGGCCGCGGCAGCTCGGTCACGATCTGGGACGCGGTCGACGGCTTCCTGCGCGGCTTCACGGGCGCGCGCGGCACGGCGGAGATCAACCTGCAGGCCGGCGCGCCTGGCACGGTGCGCTGCTCGTTCTCGGCCGTGCCGAGCACGCAGACCATGATCGAGCCCATCACCGGGCTCTCGTTCGTCTCCACGCAGGCGCCGCGCTGGGAGTCCGGCGTGGCGGACTACCTCGGCATCCCGCTGCGCACGATCTCCGCGCAGCTCACGTTCGGCACCGAGGTCGGACGCGCGCCCGACGCGAACGCGGCGAACGGCACGCTCGACTACACGATCGCCTCGCGGGAACCGCAGGTGCGCTGGACGGTGCACCGGCCCGGCTTCACCGGGTGGCAGCTCGAGAACGCGATCGCGCTCGGCTCCTGGCGGCCCTGCGGCTTCCGCGTGGGCTCGTCGGCGACCAACCTGGTCGCCGTCGTGGTGCCGCGCATGCAGCTCATCGCGACCCAAGACGGCGAGGAGAGCGGCATCCTCACCGTCGACGTCACCGCGCGCTGTGTCGGCATCGCCGGCGACGACGAGTTCTTCCTCTTCTGGCGCTGAGCCTCTGCATGACGATCCTGACCAATCCCGACGACACCTACGAGCACGTCTGCGCGAGCGATCGCGAGCTGCCCATCGACGATCTCCACCGCACGGTCTATCTGCTGGCCGCACTGAGCGGCCGGCAGGAGACCGCGATCATGAACGCAGTCGGCGCGGCGAAGGACCACACGATGGGCACCGTGATGTCCGAGATCGCGCGCCTCGCGTGTCGCGGCTGGAGCAACCTTCACGATGCCGCCGGCCTAGTGGAGTTCCGGCCGGCGAGCAAGGCGCAGCAGCGCGTGCTGGGCATCGCCGTGCCGGAGTGCTGTGACCCCGAGCTCTGGGAGCGCCTGCCCTTCGCGCAGCGGCGCGAGCTTGCCGAGCAGGTGCTGCTGCGCATCCAGAGCGGGCTCTCGGAGACCGACCGAAAAAACTCCTGATCGCCTGCGCCGCAATGTGCGGCGGCGTGGGCGAGGACTGTCAACAATGCCGATGCGACCCGGACCTGCAACGATCTCGCGGCTGCGATGGCAGCCTCGGCGTCGCGTGCTCGTTCGCGGCAGACACGTGTCCAGGCTGCCAAGGTCGCGGCACCGGCTGCGTGCTGTGCGGCGGCGCCGGCCGCTGGGAGCTGATCGGCTGCCCGGGGCACTTCCTCGACGCGCATGCTGGGCGCATCGTGGAGCTCGCCGTGATGGCCGCCGAGGGCATGGGCTGGCCGGCCCCTGGCGGTGTGCTCGACCAGTCTGCCGATTTCCTCGCGGCCTGGCGCATCGTGGTCACGCAGCGCAGCGCGTATCAGAGCGCGCGGGAGCAGCGTGATGGCTGACACCTCGGTCAAGTTCGAGATCGTCGCCACGCTGCGCGACCAGATGACGCGGACGTTCGCGACGCTGCGGCAGAGCGTCTCGCGCTTCCTCGCGCCGCTGAGTGGCGCGTTCCGCGCGCTGGGCAAGGCTCTGACCGACGTGCGCTCCCTGCTCGGTGGCGTGGTCGCCTACCTCGGCGCGCGCGCGCTGGTGCAGCACACGCGCGACGTGGCGCGGGCCGCCGCGGAGACCGAGCGCTGGTCGACGCGGCTCGGCATGACCGTCGGCGAGATGGACGCGCTCGAATACGTGGCCGAGCAGACGGGCACCTCGATCGGCGCGATGCGCGATGGCCTGGCCAACCTGCAGGAGAAGCTCGGCAAGGCCGCCGACGGCTCGAGCGAGCTGCGGGCCGCCTTCGGGCGCCTCGGCCTCGAGGTGCTCGACCCGGTGACCGGGCAGATCCGTGACGCGGTGCACCTGCTGCCGGAGCTCGCGCAGGCATTCCAGGACATGCGCGCTGCGGGTCGCGGCGGCGAGCTCGTCGGCCTCAGCGAGGACCTGCTCGGCGGCCAGGGCAGCGAGCTCGCGGCGCTGCTGCTGCGCGGGCCGCAGGAGATCTCGCGCGCGCTCGGCCGCGTGCAGGAGCTCGGCGTGATGACCGCGCGCCAGGCCGCGACCGCGCGCGTGGTCACGCAGGCATTCGCGGACTCGGATCGAACGGTGCGCGGCCTGCAGCTCGCGCTGCTCGAGGCGTTCGGTCCGGAGATCGTCGCCACGCTGCGGACCTTCGGCGACCTGGTGCGCGAGAACCGCGACGCACTCGTCGCGTTCGTGCGCGACGTCGGCGCGCTCGCCGTGCAGGGCCTGCGGGTCGCGGCGCAGGTGACGATCACGATCGTGCGCGGCGTGCTCGATGCGATCGACTTCGTGGCCGAGAAGGTCGCGGCCGTCGGGCGCACGATCTCCGGGTTCCTGTCGGGCGGCTTCTACGGGATGTTCGGCCAGTCGCGTTCGGCGACGGCAGAGGCCCGCGCTGGGCTTGCTGAGTTCGAGGGCTCGCTCGGGCGGGTCGGGCAATCCTTCGAAGCGTTCTCCGCCAAGTGGGCCGAGAACTGGGACGCGAACAGGGCTGCGGCGACGCGCGAGATCAACCGCGTGGTGGTCACCGGCACGGGTGCCGCCGACGAGATCAAGCAGGCGTGGTCGCCGTTCTTCACCGGCTGGCAGGAGGGCTTCCGCGCCTGGCGCAATGGTCTGCGTGACTTCCGCACGCTCGGGCAGCAGAGCGCGACGCAGACGCTCGGCGCCGTCGAGGACGGCCTCGCTGGTTTCGTCGCCAATGTCGTGAAGGGAACCGAGAGCATCAAGGACGCCTGGAAGTCGATGCTTCGCGCGATCCTCGACGACTGGATCGCGACCTTCGCGCGGATCACCGCGCGCTCCGCGCTCGAGGCGATCATCGGCGCATTCACCGGCGGACTCTCCAAGGGCGCGATTACGCCAGGCGGTGGCGGGTCTGTCACGAGTCCCGGTGGCACGATCACTCCCGGCGGATCGGGTGCCGACCTGCGGAGCTTCGGTGGTGGTGGTGGCGGCGGGCTCACCGTGAACATCAACGTGCAGGCCGTGGACGCGGACAGCGTCAACCGCCTCTTCCGCACGCACGGGCAATCGCTCGCCGGCGTGGTCGTCGAGCAGCTGGGGCGGAACCAGGCGCTCAAGGGAGCGGTGCGGCGGCGATGACGGCCACGCAGCTCGTCTACTGCTTCAACGCAGCGGGACCCTCGGCGCAGAGCGTGCCGGGGCAGACGGACATCGGCTCGGCGAGCTACGTCGACCTCATGGCGATCACGCCAGCGGACGTCGGCAGCCCCGGCGACGAGATCGTCTGGATCGTGCACGCGCGCATCGGCGACGCCGACCTCGGCGGGATCGCTGGCGCCACCAAGCACGCGCGCTGCACGCTGCGCCTGGTCGACTCGACCGGCGTGGGCGTGAAACCGAGCACCATCGACGTCATTGCCGGGCGGCCACTCGACCCCTACCGCGACGCGCAGCACTTCGGCTGCGTGACCTACGCCGCGATGCACAAGTCGCCGGCGACCGCGGCATCCGGATCGAGTGCGTGCCTGCGCGTGCAGGCGGCCTTCGGCTGGCTGGCGGGGCAGACCATCACGCGGAACCTGTCGATCCTCGTCGAGGACCTCACCGTGATCGCGTGGAACGCCACGCGGCTGACGGCGGCGGCGATCACGTGGGCGTGGTCGGATCAGGTGCTTTCGACCAGGCTGACCGGCACCGCGCAGAACGTGGGGACGACAATCGGCCTGCCGGCGCCGGGCAGTGGCGATCGGCAGTGGCTGGTCTACGCCAGCGCGGTCACCGACAACGGGTCGCAAACGCGATCGACGCTCTGCGATGTCCGCATTGCCGCGGCCACGACCAGCACCGTGATCGGTCCGCTTGGCACGCGCTCACGCGCCGCGCTCCCGCAGCTCGACGGCAACAACTGGCATTGCGTCGCGGGAGTCGTCGTCTACGAGAACAGCGCCGGCGACCCGACGGCGACCGTGCAGATGCGCGCGTGGGACGATTACACGACCGCGACCTTTCTCGAGAAGCACGCGCTGTTCCTCGGCCGTGCGCTCTTTGCGGTCGACGTGTCGTCGCTCAGCCCGGTCTGGAGCCAGGGCCTGGACCCGGCGCTCAATCCGCCGTCGCCGACCATGTATGGCGCGCCGCAAGGCTCGCCGAACTACGGCGAGCAGAGCACGCCGCGCGTCACACCGACCGCCGTGCTCGGCCAGCATCGCCTCGTCCACGGCTGGGCCGTGCCCTACAACCGCCACGATCCAGACCTCCTGCTGCGCTTCGCGTCGGAGCTCTACCTCAACGGCGCGACGAACGCGCCGTCCTCGCGACAGAGTCCCCTCTACCTGCTGCAGGATTCGCTCAGCGATCGCCACCCGGACTACCAGAGCACGCTGATCGCCACGGGTCGCGGCGCGCTCTTCCTCGAGCACGTCGGCTACTACTCGCCGGGGGACGACGTGCTCGACTCCGGCGGCAATCCGACCCGTGTGCTGCGCGCGTTCGGCGACGTCGCCGCCCGCGCGTTCTACGGGCTCTCGCAATGCCTGTTCTCGTGCCACGCCTGGACCGGCACGCTCGATGACACCGAGGACCAGGCGGCCATCGGTCCGGCGGTCTACGTCACGCCGGACCGAGAAGCGCTCGATCCCGGTGATCTGCCGCGGCTGCGCTACGTGCCGTTCGAGTCGCGTTCCGGCGGCGGCGTGCACCGCGGCGTCGAGCTCCGCACGCTCGATGGTCGCGTGCTGAGCTGGAGCATGTTCCTGGCGCCGCGCGAGGTCTGGTCGCTGAGCTGGCGCGCCGCGACCGCGCAGCACCAGACGCTGCTCGCCTGGCTGCGCAACCTCGAGAACGGGATGTTCGCGTGGGAGCATCCGATCGACGGTGACCTGCGCGCGTGGGTGATCTCGGGCGATTCGCTGCGCGTCGCGAACAGCGCGCCTGGGATCTGGGACATCACCCTCGACGCCGCCGAGCTGACCTGGACGGGCCCATGACCTACGAGCTCAGCGAGAACCTGCAGCGCGAAGCGCGGCGCCCGCACGGCGGCCGCTGGCTCGAGCTCTGGGAGATCGAACTCGACGCGAGCTCGACGGCGCTGCTCAAGCTGGCAGTCGTCAACCACAGTGCGCCGGTGACCTTCGCGAGCGTCACCTATCATCCGTTCCCGGTGGTGCGCGGCCCGATCGAGTGGAACAGCGAGGGCAACCTGCCGCGCACGACGCTGAGCCTCGACAACCGGCGGCGCAGCCTGGCGCACTACCTCGAGCAGGGGCACGGCTTCCAGGACCGCGTGGTGACCATGCGCCTCGTGCACGAGGATTGGCTCGCGCTCGCGACCGACCGGTTCGTGATGGACTGGATCGTGGCCGGAGCGACGCTCACGCACGAGACGATCCAGTTCGAGCTCGAGGCGCGGGCCTTCCGCAGCTCGCAGCTCCCGCACGATCGGTTCATGCGCGACCGCTGCCCGTGGCAGTTCCGCTCCGAGGAGTGCGGATACGAGCCGGACGCGACCGCCGGCGCCAACTTCCGGACCTGCGCGAAGACCCTCGACGAGTGCGTCGAGCGCGGAGACGACGAGGTCGCGCGCGGCTTGCCGCGCCTGCACCCGATGCAATACGGCGGGTTCCCGGCGCTGCCGCGGAGGGTGCGGTGAGCGCCGTCGATCGCATTCTCGGCGTGCCCTTCCGGCGGCACGGCCGCGAGCTCGCCGGGCTCGACTGCTACGGCGTCGTGCTGTGGCTCGCTCGGCGCTGGGGGATCGCGGTGCCGGACCTCACGGAGATCGTGCAGGCAGCGGCAGACCCGACCGCCATCGATGCCGCGACGCTGCCGCTGCCGGCGGGCCTGCGCGAGGTTCCGTTGCGCGAGGCGCGCCGCGGCGACGTCGCCTGGCTGCGCGACGAGCGCGGCCGCACGACCCACGTGGAGATCGTCGAGAGCCCCGGCCTGAGCGTCACCGCGCTCTACCGCGTGGGCGTGACGCGCGTCCGCTGGACGCCGGAGTGGCGGCAGCGCCTGCACACGATCTGGAGGTGCCCATGCTCC
>JADZFZ010000477.1 GCA_020854145.1 Deltaproteobacteria bacterium
CGAGAGACGACGGCCGCACGCACCAAGGGACATCGGTCGATCGAGCCGGTTCCGTGCGACGTTCGAGCTGGCGGCCGAGGACCTCACCGGGGCGCAGTGTCGCGCACCTCGGCCGAGACCTCTACTGTCGGTGCCGTCGTGTCGCTTAGCGGATGAAGATGCGGAAGCCCGCGGCGATGAGGGTGTCGCTCTCGCCGGAGACGTCCTGGCGGAGCGACAGATCGAGGCCGAACTTCTGGTCCACGTACCCAACGCCGCCCGAGACGGTGTGCACCCCGCGCCCGTCGTCGTAGCCGTAGCCGACGCGCAGCGGGAATCGCGACGCGGCGAGGAGCTCGGCCGAGCCGAGGTAGCGCCCGCGCGGGCCGTCGTAGGTCGTGAGGTCGAACGCGACGTCCACCGAGAGCGACAGGATGTCGATCGGCAGGATGCCGGCGGCGGCCCCGAGACGAAGGGGCGCCCACGCGCTGCCCGTGTCGGTGAGGTTCTCGCCGATCGCGGAGAGCCACACACGTTGTCCCAGCCGCAGCGCGAAGGACGCATCGAGCGTCAACGCGTCGACGAGCTCGACCTCGGCCGGCGGCTCGCCGCCCTGGCTCATCCGCGCGTCGACGGTCAGGTAGCGACCGGTGAGGCCGATGGCGGCGGTGGAGCCGAGCGGCAACGCGAACGCGACGCGCAGGTCGTGACCGGTCACGTCGCCGTGGTCTTCGTCGGTGAACGTGTACGCGTAGCCGAGCCCGAGGCCGATGCCGATGCGGTTGGAGAACGAGTCGGCGATCGCCGAGCCCAGGGTGACCGCGGTCGACTCCGGATCGTAGAGGCCATAGCCCTCCATCTGATAGGAGCGCGTGAGGCCGAGCGCGGCCGCGTTGTGCGCGATCGCGCCGGTGCCGATCTGGACCGCGCGCGTACCCCCGAGCGCGGTGCCACGCGCGTTGGTCGGATCCCGAGGCGGGATGGGGCTGGGGGTGTCCTGCCCGAGCGCCGGGCTCGCGCTGCCCGCGATCATCATCACCAACACCGAGATCACGCTGCGCATCGACTTCCTCCGCACCGAGCCGTCGCACGTGTAGGACACCGCGTCCAGTTCCGTGAGGAGCCACGCGCGCCCGCTCGCGTGACGCGTGTTGCTTTCGATCCCCTTCAGATCATGGGTGCCACGCGATCGCGGTGCACCAACGGCCTATTTTTCCGGCCGCGCATCGATCGGTTCGAGAAACGCTCGACGTTCCGCGGGCTTGGCGATCGTCGCGCGTCCGAACGTGACGGGCCGACGGAGCGCCGTCGATCCGTGCTCGCGAGGAGTTGTGCAATCTCAAGGAGTTGCAGAGCGGCCTCAAGAGAGGCGTGGACGGCCGCGCGCCACTTTGTTAGACACGGTCCCTCTCCGACACACGCGCGAGATGCGCACCGGGCGCGCGATGAGCGCAGCCGCCGCCTCACGGAACGAAGGGCTTCCGAAGAGGCGCGGTACGGGTCGGGGCAAGGGCTCGGGCGGCAACGACCCGAACGTCGGGATCTATCCACAGGCTGTGGATTGGCTGTGGGCAAGTGCGTCGTGGATGTGGATGGGCAGGGGATTGGGTGTGGGGATCTTTCGCGGCACCCGTTCGTGCGGGCGACCCGTGGGAGGAATGAGGCGATGGTGGAGCTGTGGGGCCGCGCGGTCGGGCGGCTGCGAGAGCGACTGTCTCCGGAGAACTTCGACGTGTGGTTCGGACCGGTGGAGTGCGCCGGGGTCGAGGACAGCGTGGTGCTGCTTCGTATCCCCAACCGCTTCTACGCCGATTGGATTTCGAGCCACTACCTCGAGATGCTGCTGGAGTGGATGCGCGCCGACTCGGGCGACGCGAAGCTCGCCGTGCGTTGGGAGGTCGACGAGGCGCTCGAGACGAGCCCGCGTCAGTCCCCGTCGCGCGCGTCTTCGCGTCCGGAGCCGCCTTCGCTGCAGCGATCGCGCGAGTCCGCAGCCTCGGCCGGCCTGCAGCCGAAGTACACGTTCGACTCCTTCGTGGTCGGGCCTTCGAACCAGCTCGCGCACGCCGCGTCGATCGGCATCTCGGCGCCCGGCAGCCGGCGGTTCAACCCGCTGTTCATCTACGGCGGCGTCGGCCTGGGCAAGACGCACCTCGTCAACGCCATCGGCCACCGGATCCTCGAGCACCAGGCGAGCGCCCGCATCGTCTACGTGTCGGCGGAGCGGTTCACCAACGACTTCATCTGGTCGCTGCAGAACCATCGGATGGACGAGTTCCGTGATCGGTACCGGCAGAGGTGCGACGCGCTCCTCGTCGACGACATCCAGTTCCTCGCGGGGCGCGATCAGACGCAGGAGGAGTTCTTCCACACGTTCAACGCGCTCTACCACGCGGACAAGCCGATCGTGGTCACGAGCGACTCGTACCCGCAGGCCATCCGCGCGATGGAGGAGCGGCTCATCTCGCGCTTCACCTGGGGCCTCGTCGCCGACATCCAGGCGCCGGAGATGGAGACGCGCGTCGCGATCATCCGCAAGAAGGCGCACGTCGAGGGCATCACGCTCGCCGACGATGTCGCGTTCTTCTTGGCCGAGCACATCAAGAGCAACGTGCGCGAGCTCGAGGGCACGCTGATCCGATTGGCGGTCAAGGCCTCGGTGGATCGCCGCGCGCTCGATCTGCCCTTCGCGCGCGAGGCACTTCGCGCGGTGCTGCCCGTGGCCTCGTCGGTCACGACCGTGGACGACATCCAGCGCGCGACGTGCGAGTACTTCGCAATCCGCCTCGGCGATCTCAAGGGGCACCGACGACACAAGGGCGTCGCGTTGCCGCGTCAGATCGCGATGTTCGTGTGCCGGCGCCGGCTGGGCGTCTCGTTCCCGCAGATCGGCGACGAGTTCGGCGGCAAGGATCACTCGACGGTGATCTCGGCGGTCCGCAAGATCGGCCGGCTCGTCGAGGACGACGCCGAGGTGCGCAAACACGTCGAGACGCTCGAGCGCAAGCTCGGCTTCTGA
>JADZFZ010000478.1 GCA_020854145.1 Deltaproteobacteria bacterium
GGCGCCGATGGAACCCCGGGTGCCGATGGCGCCGACGGCGCCGACGGCGCCAACGGGACTTCGTGCACCGCCGCGGACAACCCCGATGGCAGCAAGACGATCACGTGCGAGGACGGCACCACCTTCACCGTCCGAGACGGCGAAGCCGGCGCGTCCGGCGGGAGGGTCGAGATCCAGAGCTTCCACGGGGAGGAGTACCTGGGGCGGAGCGGCGAGTACACCGACGGCGCGAAGACCGACGTCGACGTGACCATCACGTCGGCGACCGCGGACGCTGCAGGCCTGGTGACCGTGGACTTCTCGGTCGCCACGCGCGGCGACGAACCGGAGCCGGTGACCTCGGTCGCCGCGGTGTCCGGAAGCATCGCGAAGCTCGAGCCACCCTCGGGCGGCGACTCGTCGACACGCTGGGTCAGCTACATCTACCGGACCCAAACCGTGACGGCCGGAGCGTGGCCCGCACCCGCCGGCACCTCGGCGGTCCAAGCCACCAGCGAGTCGTCGGGCACCGATCCGGGCCGCGGCACGCTGACCAACAACGGAGACGGCACCTATCGCTACGTCTACGCGACGAACTTGATGACTGCGATGCGCGATGGGTCGCCGGTCGGATACGACCGCGCGCTCACGCACCGCGTGTCGATCATGATGGGAGGGCACAGCGGTCCGACGGGTAACGCGAACTTCGACTTCGTGCCCGACGGCTCTGCGCTCACGCTCACGCGCAACATCGTGCAGACGGCCACGTGCCAGAACTGCCACGGGAGCGAGTTCCATGGTCACGGCGGCAACCGTCTGACCGTCGAGAACTGCGTCACCTGCCACAATCCCGGCAACTACGACCCGAACGGCGCCGACGGCGCCGGGTTCCCCGGCGAGACCATCGACGCGCGCGTCATGTTCCACCGCATCCACGCGGGCGGCGAGGTGGCGTCGATCCCCGGCGCCGACGGGATCGTCTGGGACAACCCGACCACCTCCGCCGACGAGTCCGCGGACAACGGCACCTATCGCATCTGGGGCAACCGCGACACGATGCACGAGTGGTGGAAGGTCGGGTTCCCGGCCAACATCTCGAACTGCAGGACCTGCCACCAAGGCACCGGCGAAGACGTCGAGGCGTGGCGCGAGAACCCGTCGCGCGCGGCGTGCGGCTCCTGCCACGACGACGTCGACTTCGTCACGGGCGTCAATCACCCGGGCGGCGAGCAGCTCACCGACGACGACTGCGGGACGTGCCACACGCCGTCGGGACGAGGCGTCGGCATGTCCGTCACGGACGCGCACGACTGGCTGCAGCACGACCCGCGCAACATCCCCGAGTTCACGGCGTCGCTGACCGTCTCGCGGCCCGCCAACGGCACGCACTTCGTCGCCGGCGAGAGCCCGGTCATCACCCTCGTGCTGAGCGAGGGAGGAACCCCGATCAACCACACCACCGTCGTCGGCGACGACCCGGCAGCGGAAGGTTGCACCCGCCCAGGTCCGTGCCCGCCGCGAGACGGGCTCTTCAGGACGGCCGCTCTGTTCGTCCACGGGCCGCGCGCCAATCGCGTTCCCGTCTTGACCACGGCCGCGCGTGCTGCCGTCGTCGCCACGGGACCCGGCCCCTTCGATCTCAGCGCCGCGGGTGCATCTCTCTCTCTCTCTGTCGACATGGGCCGCGACACCCGCTACGTGGACGCCACGGGCGGCGACCGCGCCCAGCCCGGCAACATCACCGTGACGGTGGCCAGCGCCGCCGCAGGCACCTTCCCGACGCCGGCCGCGGTGACGACGGCGCAGATGGTCACTTGGCTGAACGCCAACACCAACTTCGCCCGCCGCGCGATCGCGTACACGCAAGGGGGCAACCTCGCGATCCGCAGCCGCAACCTCGGTCCCGTCCACGCCATCCAGCTCAGGCCGAGCGTGGTGACCACCGTCGTGTTCGGCGACGACATGGTGCCTCACATGCCGACCGGCTCCACCACCGGCAACAACATCGCAGCCCGCAGCAACCCCGCGAACAACGACCCGAAGGCCGTCCGCACGGCAGGCTCGATCACCTACACCCTCGATCCCGTCGACGACCTCGAGCCCGGCACGTACATCGCCGACGTCGAGATCGCGGACGCCGGGAACAACTCCGACTCGGACTACCGAACACCGACGGTCGCTCGGGTGAGCTTCCAGGTCGGCCAGGCCGACGAGGAGCCGCTCATCGCGCGCAACTGCTCGACGTGCCACCAGGGCCCCGACGGCACGGGCTTCGTGCTCGACTGGCGGCGTCACAACAAGATCTTCAACGACACCGCCATCGATCAATGCGGCAACTGTCACGACTACCAGCCGCAATACAGCATCGGATCGATGACCGCGGCGAGCGGCAGCACCCCGGCAGGCCCCGCCAACGTGACCTCCTGGTCCGGCTCGCGCCCGATCTCGCGGCGCGTGCACGCCATCCACTTCGGATCGAGCCTCGACCACGCGCTCGACTCGGTCGACTACAGCAACGGCGATCCCATCCCGGGACGCAACTGGGACATCACGTTCCCGCGCGACGTGCGGGACTGCGAGTCGTGCCACACCGCCGAGACCAGCGGGACCTGGGCGACGCGACCGGGCAGGCTGCCCTGCTCCGGCTGTCACGACTCCGACGCGGCCATGTCGCACATGCGCTTGATGACCTACGACCCGACGCCGACCGCGCCGTACAGCGGCGACGAGCAGGAGTCGTGCGCCACGTGCCACGTCGCCAACTCGGGCGGCACCGCCTCGACGGACGCCGCCGAGGAGTGACGGCCGTCATGCCCAAGAGCCTCGCTCTCGTCGTCCCAGTGGTCGCGCTGCTCGGTTGCTCGAGCGGCTCGACCGCCGCGGCCGACGGCCACGCCCCTCCGACGCAGCACGCTCCCGGCGTTCTGGCGACGGTGAACGGCAAGCGCATCACGAGCGCGGACGTTCGCTTGGCGTCGCATGCTCAGCCGGGAGCGCACGGTCAGGCCGAGCCGGCACCGGCCACGGCCGACCGCAACGTGCTCGAGACCCTCATCCGCGACGAGCTGATCGCGCAGCGTGCAGAGGCGCTCCAGCTCGATCGACAAACCGAGTACCAAACCGAGCTCGCGGCGCGGCAGGCGCAGCTCGAGAGCTTCCGTCGCGCGAGGCTCGCGGAGCTCTACGAGCAGCACCTCCGCAGGAGCACCACCGTCACCGACGACGACGCACGGCGCTACTTCGAAGCGAACGCCGCGCGCCTGCGATCGGAGGTCCACGTCTGGCAAATCCTCGTGCGCGACGAAGGCCGGATCCAGGCAGCGCAGCGCGCGCTCGCGGCGGGGACGTCGTTCGAAGAGGTGGCTCGCTCGCTCTACCCAGCGATGCCGGCGGGCGAGACACCTTGGGACCTGGGTTACCTGCGTTGGAACATGGTTCCGGAGTCGTGGCGGAGCCTCGTCTACGCGATGTCGCCGGGAGAGACGAGCGACATCATCCGGGGCCCTCGGAACCGCTTCTGGATCATCCGGCTCGTCGCGAGAAGGGAGGCTCCATCGGTCACGTTCGAGAGCAGCAGGCCGACGCTCCTGCAGCTGCTCCAAGAGGAACGATTGCAGAGCTCGCGAGCCACGGCGGGGCAGGAGCTTCGTCGTGGGGCGCGCGTCCAGTACGTGCGCACGCCCTCACCCGAGTGAGCGCGCGGCCATCACGAAAGGGTCAGCCCACCGGCAGGGCGGGTTGACCCTTTGCTTCTCAGAGATCGTCGAAGCCGATCCGGCCCGCGCCCCAGGGCACCAGGATCGCGGGTGGCCACCAGTCGATGCCGAACACGAGGCCGAAGAGGTGCACCTCGAAGCCCTCGGTGAGGCCGAGCCGGAAGCCGACGAGCGGGGTCTCGAATTGGAAGCCGGTGCCACCTGCCGTGCCCGAGAGGCCCACGATCCCCCTGTAATCGCGGCCGATCGCGGTGGGCGGCAAGTCGGTGTGCATCCAGCAACGACGCAACATCGCGTCCAGGTACGTGTTGCTGTTCGGTCCCGGCCACGCGACGTACGTGTCCGAGTGCTCGTAGCGATCCGTCTCGCGCGTCAAGCACGCCAT
The DNA here is from genome assembly GCA_020854145.1 of Deltaproteobacteria bacterium. Classification (GTDB taxonomy): domain Bacteria; phylum Myxococcota_A; class Polyangia; order Polyangiales; family JADZFZ01; genus JADZFZ01. The sequence continues at coordinate 4,081 of JADZFZ010000478.1, forward strand.
GAGCTCCGTCGCGCGCTCGCCGCGCCACGTCTCGTGCACGCGCACGTCGTCGTCGAACATGCCGCCCGTGATCGGGTGCCCGCCCGAGCTCTCGTGCGGCGGGCAACACTCCCACCGCCTCCACTCACGAGAGCCGCGCGCACGACCGGCGAACCACCCGTGCCTCGCGATGCGCGAGATGGGCTCGGGCATGGCCGCCGTCGCGAGCAGCAACATCGGCTCCTCGTCGTCGGGCACCGCCGTCGAGCGCGGGA
>JADZFZ010000479.1 GCA_020854145.1 Deltaproteobacteria bacterium
CGATGTCGTGCACCAGCGCCGCGATCCCGAGATCCTGCAGCACGCCGTCGGTCAGCATGAGGCCGCGTCCGATCAGCAGAGCGAGCCGGCAGACCCGCGCTGCGTGGCGGGCGTGCTCGCTGCCGGCGGCGGGCTCGAGCCAGAAGGCTTCGTCCTGCATGTCGAGCCCCAGCAACTCGGAGACGACGCGCCGCAGCGGCAACGGATTGAGCATCCGATGCTCGGCGACGTTGGCGAGCGTCTCGTCGACCAGGGCCACCGCGTGCGCGATCACCTCCTCGGGGCCACGCGCCCGCCGCTCGGTCCCGCCTCCTTTCTCACCGGCCATGCGGAAGCGATAGACCCCCGTCGGCTCGACGCTGCTCACCCCGTGTCGTGCGAGCGCTTCGACGACCGCGGCGCGCCGTCCCGTCGTCGGGGGTCGGCCCGAGAACGCTCCGACGAGCGCGCGCATCTCCTGCTCGGACAGCGGCGCGTGGAACGTCAGGCCACCCACGTTGTGCCGGCGGAGCTCGGCACCGAGGTCGTCGCCGGGCTGCGCTCGACTCGTCACGCGAATCCGGATGTCGTTGACGTAGACCTGATCCTCGACGGTCGCGAGGTGCACCACCCCGAGCAGCTCGACGAGCCGCTTCAGCACGACCTGCAGCTCCTCGATCGGGCGGTCGAACGCCTTGTTGTCGGCGGCGTGAATCCGACTCATTCGCAGCAACCCGTGCAGCGTCATCGCGAGCTGCTCGCCCTTCTCGCGAACCTCCGTGGCGAGCTGTCGATCTTCACCGACGCGCGCGCGATCGAACGCACGACCGAGCTGCCTTTGCGCGGAGGCGACGTCGTCCGTCATCGGGCCGCTCCCATCGCCTGCAGAGAAGCCTGGCACCTCGCGGCCAGCTCGGGCTCCGCCTTGGCCAGATGCGCCACCACCTCGCGCGCTTCGGGCGTCGCGATCTCGCTCAAGCCGGCCAGCGCCGCGTGCTGGAGCAGGTGCTGCTCGGGCGTGGCGTGGCGGTGCAGCAGGCGAGACAGGCGACCGGGCTCCGCCCACGCGTGGAACCGCGTCATCGCCTCGTCGCTCGACGCCTGGGCGAGCAGCCGACCGAACGCCTCCGCCTCCGCGACCTCGATCCCCGTCTTCGCGGACTTCTCGAGCTGCGCGAGGATCGGCGCGTAGGCGCGATCTCCCGCGCGCGCGACGAGGACCCGCGCCGCCTCCACGCGCACGGACGCGCTGTGTCCGGCGAGCAGCGTGTGCATCGCGCGTCCCACGGCGCACGAGCCGCGGGCGGTGGCCACCACCTTCAGCACCTCGAGCTGGATGTCCGGATCGGGGTGCTCCGCCATCCCGAGCGCCGCGTCCACGAGGCGAGTCGGTGCGACCTCCTGGAGCACGTGGAACAGGTCGGCGGCGAGCGCCGGAGGGGCAGTCGCGAGGCGCGCGAGGATCGGCTCGGGGTCTTGGCCCGCCAGCCGCACGACGATGCGCGTGAGCAACCGACGGCGACCCACGGACGCTCGTCCGCTCTCCTCGCCCGGCGGCGAGAGGCTGGGTGCGGGGCTGCTTGCGAGCAAGTCGAGCGCGTGCTCGACGTGATCCCCGGGCTCCAAGCCCATCAGCTCGACGAGCGATGCCTCTTGCTGCGGCTCGACGTCGCGCAGGAAGTGGTCGAGGACCTTCGCGCCCACGAACTGCCGAACGACGTGATCGACGCGCTCGCCATGGCCGAGCGCGGCGCGCAGGTCACGCACGAGCCGCAGGAGCAGATCGGCCCGTCCCTCGACCGCCACCGCTTGGCCGACCTCGAGCGCGAACGCGAGCACATCGTCTTCCGTGATCTCGTCGTCGGGATCCACCGCCAGGTAGAGCAGCTCGCGCAGCGCCAGGATCGCGGATGGCGCCATGCTCTCGTCGTTCTCCTCCTCGCGGAGGTGCGCGAGCGCGTGCTCCGGCAACGGCTGATAGGTCGGCTCCGCGATCGCGACGAGCCGGGGCAGCGGTGTGCCGAACCCCGTCGTGCGCTCGTCCGGCTTTGCGCGCGGGGTGAGCCGCGGCTCTCCCTCGGGGTCGTCTTCGTCCGGCACGAAGCCTTCGACGGCATCGAGGGTGACGTGCGGCAGCTCGGCCCTGCGGAGGATCGTGACCATGTCGTCCTCTTGCTGACGCACGCCGACGAACCGGACCGAGAACACCTCGAGCAACCGCAACAGCTCGTCCCAGCTCGCCTGCGGAGCGATGGCGATGCCCCGGACGCCGTCGCGAAACAGTCGGAACGCCAGCGACCTCTCGCGGTCGCTCTCCTTGTAGACCGGCGTGCTCCCGCACCGGATCTCGAAGGGGTGAATCACCAGCTCCACCGTGGCGTGTCCCTCGAGCGCGACGCGCGACGCCTCGCGGTAGGCCTCGATGTGGTGGCGAACGATCTGGTTGCTCGCTTCGTACAGCGTGAAGTCGCGTGCCGCCTTGCTGAGCGTCAGCAGCATCTCTCCGACGGCATGAGGGTCGGCCGGCCGCGGGGTTTCCGCGACTTCGTCGAGGTCGGGGAGCGGGAGCTCGTCGTCCTCGGGGACCCAGTAGTCGGAGGTCACGACACCAAGACAAGCGTGGTCCCCGAAGGAGCCGAGCGATTTGACCCCGCGCACCCCGACGTCGCGTCGCACGCCTCGCTGATGCGCAAATGCCCGAGCGAGGTCTACCTAGGGAACACACGCGGCGTCGGGGTCGCTCAGATCGAAGATCGCTCCGCCCGGGCGCGCCGAGATCGCCAGTCCCCCCGACACGTCGAGCGTGTACCCGACATTGCCGGAGCACGTCTCGTACACCGCCGAGTCCTGCGTCCACGTCCCGCCCGACAGCGTGAACGCGTACAACCGAGCCGCGCCCGCAGCGCCGACGACGACACGCGTCGCCGACACCGCCGCGACCGTGAACCCGAAGTACGCGTCTGCGCTCGCGTCCGAGGCCGTCAGCATCGCCGTCTGCGACCACACGCCGCCCGCGCGCGTGAACACGTAGGCCGCGCCGGCATCGCTGCTCGCGCCGACGTCGTGATTCGGGGCACCCACGATCACCAGGTCGCCCGAGCGCGCGACCGACTTGCCGAACCAGTCGTCGTTCGCACCGTCGGACGCCGTCAGGTACCCGGTCTCGGTCCACGTGTCGCCGGAGCCGGTGAACACCCATGCCTTGCCGGGAACACCCGTGCCCGCGCCCCACACGTGACTTCCCGGCGCGCCCACGACGAGCGTGTCGCCCTGCAGATCCAGCGCGTACCCGAACGCGTCGTCGCGCTCGAACGGCGTCGTGGGGATCGGGCGCGTCCTGAAGCTCCACATCCCGCCGGGCCCACGCGTGTGAATCGTGACGATGCCCGAGTACGTCACGGCCGACGTCGGGTCCTTGCCGAGCGGCGCGCCCACGGCGAGCGTCGTGCCCGAGATCGAGACCGCGCGACCGAAGCGACCGCCGGCCGCCGTCGGCGGAGCGATGAGCGCCTCCTGCGACCACGTCGTGCCCGACCGTCGGAACACGTACGCCGCACCGGTGTCCATGCCCGCCGGTCGCATCGGAGCGCCGATCGCGACCGCGTCGCCATCGAGGCTCACCGCCGCGCCGAACACGTCGTCCTCGGTCGTCGTCGAGCCCGTCACCATCTGCTGCAGCTCCCACGAGCTGCTGCACGTGCTCCAGACGAAGATGCGCGCGTAGCCCGGGGAGCCCCCCCAAGTCCCTTCGTTGCCGATCACTGCCGTGGTCCCCGAGAGCGACGTGAAGTTGCCGCTGAACTGGGCGCTCCACGTCGTCGCGCCGATGCGGTCCTCGGCCAGCCCCGCGCCGACGGGCGGAGGCCCGACGCACGCCGTGCCGCCCGCGTCGATCGCGGGTCCCATGTCGGATCCGCCGCCCGCGTCCATCATCCCCATCCCGCCCTCGGGACGCGGCATCATCCCGCCATCGCGCGGCATCATCCCGCCATCGCGCAGCGTCATCCCGCCATCGGGAGGCGGCATCATCCCGCCGTCGGGAGGCATCATCATCCCGCCGTCGGGAGGCATCATCATCCCGCCGTCGGGAGGCATCGTCATGCCTCCATCGAGAGGTGGTGCTCCTCCCGGCTCACACACCCCGCTCGTCGCGCTGCACGTCAGCTCGGGAGACGGACACGTCCCACCCAGACGGCAATCCGGCACACACATTCCGGCGCACGGAAGAGGCGATCCACAACACACCGTCGGCGAGGTGCACGCCCCGCCGCACTCGTCCATCCTCGGACCGGTGTCCGCTCGCGGCCCTCCATCGATCGGTGGAGGAGGCGGCGGCATCGCGCCGTCCGTCCCAGGTGGTGGCATCGCAGGCGGCACCGGCGGCGGCATCCGCGCCATGTCGCGTCGCCCCGCATCGAACGTCACGACCGGCTGATCGTCGTCCCCGCACCCAACCGACACCGCGCCGAGCGAGAGCACGGCAATCCCAATCGCGAGCACGCAAGCGCGGCCCCTCACCCTGCCTCTCCCCGCGCTCCCGCACCACCCATCCTTCGACGGTCTCACGCAGCCTCGAGCGCCGGCAACCTGGCAGATGACAGTCGACGGCGGGTGCGACCCCGTCGACCGCGCGTCGGACGCGCGCGATATCGTTCCCTCGTGAAGGGTCGCGCCTCGGCTCTCGCGCACACCGGTATCGCGCTCGCGGCATCGATCGTTTGCGGTATGGCGACCGCTGGGTGCGGCGACGACTCGAGCGC
>JADZFZ010000480.1 GCA_020854145.1 Deltaproteobacteria bacterium
CCGGGCTTCGAGATCGTCGGGCTGCCCGAGACGTGCGTGAAGGAGAGCCGCGTCCGCGTCCGCGCGGCGCTCGCGAACTCCGGCTTCGACCTCCCGAACCGCAAGATCACGGTGAACCTCGCGCCCGCCGACCTCCGCAAGGGCGGTGCGTCGTTCGATCTCGCGGTGGCCGTCGGGCTTCTCGCCGCCGCGGGCGCCGTGGCGCCGTCGCGCATCGCCACCACGCTCCTGCTCGGCGAGCTGTCCCTCTTCGGCGATCTGCTCCGCGTCCGCGGCGTGTTGCCGCAGCTCCTGGCCGCCGCGCGACGGGGGATCCCCACGGCCGTCGTGCCGGTGGGCAACGCCAACGAGGCGGCGCTCGCGCGCGGCATCGACGTGCGCGTGGCCAGGACGCTCCTCGAGGTGCGCGAGTTCCTCGATGGGCTCGCCGATCTGCCGGCGCCCGAGCCCGACCTGCGCGAGGCCCGCAGCACCCACGACGACGTCGACGACCTCTCCGACGTGCGCGGGCAAGAAGGTGCCCGCCGGGCGCTCGAGATCGCGGCAGCGGGCGGGCACGGGCTGCTCCTGGTCGGTCCGCCGGGCGCCGGCAAGACGATGCTCGCGCGGCGTCTGCGAACGATCCTGCCGCCGCTCTCGGCCGACGAGGCGCTCGAGGTGCAGGCCATCGCGAGCATCGCGTCGATCGCGATCGCGCGCAGGGCGTCGCGCCCGTTTCGCGCGCCGCACCACACGGCGAGCGAGGTCGCGCTCGTAGGCGGCGGAGAGCCCGTGCGGCCCGGTGAGATCACGCTCGCGCACCGCGGCGTCCTCTTCCTCGACGAGCTGCCCGAGTTCCGCCGCAGCGCGCTCGAAGCGTTGCGCCAGCCGCTCGAAGACGGCGTCGTGTCCATCGTGCGAGCGCGATCGCGCATGACGTTTCCCGCGCGCCCCGTGCTGGTGGCCGCGATGAACCCGTGCCCGTGCGGCTACGCGGGAGACCCGAGACGAAGCTGCCGGTGCTCGCCGGAACGCGTGCGCACCTACAGGGCTCGTCTGTCGGGGCCGTTGCTCGACCGCATCGACATGCACGTCGCGGTCTCCGCGGTGCCCGTGGGTGCGCTCGCGTCGAGCGAACGCGGCGAGTCGAGCGCGAGCGTGCGGGCGCGCGTCGTCGGGGCGCGCGAGGCGTCGAGGGTGCGGGGTCGGAGCGTCAACGCGACGCTCGTGGGCGAGGAGCTCGTGCGGTTCTGCGCGCCGGATCGCGCGGGCTTCGCGTTGCTGGCGCGTGCGGTCGATCAGCTCGGCCTCTCGGCGCGCGCCTACACGCGCGTGCTGCGCGTCGCGCGCACGGTGGCGGATCTGGACGGTGCCGACGCGGTGGTCGCGCGGCACGTGGCGGAGGCAATCGGATACCGGCTCCTCGATCGGACGCCGGAGTAGGAGGACGACAAGATGGGAAGCTCGTGGAAGGACAAGCTCGCGGCGATCAAGGACGCCGTGACCGCGATCGAGAAGCAGTTCGGCAAGGGCGCGATCATGCCGCTCGGACAGTGGACCGCGGAGGCGTGCGCCACCGTCCCGACGGGCGCCCTGTCGCTCGACGTCGCGCTCGGGACCGGAGGATACCCGCGCGGCCGCGTGCTCGAGATCTTCGGCCCGGAGTCGAGCGGCAAGACGACCCTGACGCTGCACGCGATCGCCGAGACGCAGAAGGCCGGCGGCATCGCGGCCTTCATCGACGCGGAGCACGCGCTCGACATCGGCTACGCGAAGAAGCTCGGCGTCGACGTCGAGAAGCTCCTGGTCTCGCAGCCCGACACGGGCGAGCAGGCGCTCGAGATCGTCGAGACGCTCGTGCGCTCGGGAGCCGTGGACCTCGTCGTCGTCGACAGCGTCGCGGCCCTCGTCCCGCGCGCGGAGATCGAAGGCGAGATGGGCGACGCCCACATGGGCCTGCAAGCCCGGCTGATGAGCCAGGCGCTCCGCAAGCTCACCGGCGTCACCTTCCGCACGGGCACCAGCATCATGTTCATCAACCAGATCCGGCAGAAGATCGGCGTGACGTTCGGATCGCCCGAGACGACCACCGGCGGCAACGCGCTGAAGTTCTACGCGAGCGTGCGGCTCGACGTCCGGCGCATCGGACAGATCAAGGTCGGCGAGCAGGTGGTCGGCTCGCGCACGCGCGTGAAGGTGGTGAAGAACAAGCTCGCGCCGCCCTTCCAGGAGGCCGAGTTCGACATCCGCTACGGCACCGGGATCGACGCCGTCGCCGACGTGATCGACCTCGGCGTCGAGCGCGGCATCGTGGAGAAGAGCGGCGCGTATCTCTCGCTCGGCGGCGAGACGCTCGGCCAAGGACGCGAGCGCGCGCGCGAGGCGCTCGTCGCGGACGTCGAGAAGCTCACGCGGCTGCGGGCCGCCGTCGCGCAACGCTGCTTCGAGAAGCACGAGCCCGGCGCCAAGCACGCGGAGGCCGCGTGATGGGCAAACGAAGCAGGCGCGAAGCCAGGCAACGGCGCAAGAAGAGCCGCGGCTTCGTCGACGACTGCCCCATCTGCGCGCTGATGACCGCGATGGAGGCGAGCGGCGAGGCCCACCGGATCGACCTGCCGTTCGACGGCGACGACCTCGGTCTCGACGTCGTCGTCAGCGCGTTCGGCGCACCGCGATCGACGGCACGGAGCTGACCCTCAACGGCAACGCGCCGCGAGGTGTGCGAGGTCGACGATCTCTCGGGTGACGGCCTCGACGGGCTGGTCCTGCGGCAACCCGTTGGCGTGGACGAGCACCCAACAGCGATCGGCGACCACGAGCGACAAGGCGGCGTGGCCGTCCACGTCGACGGCAAGCGCGGGATGACCTTCCACGACGACCGGCCGGCGTCGTCCGCCGGGCGGCAGACCGCGCCCGTTCTCGACGAGCGCGCGTCCGGTGCCCGGCGCGAGCGTGCAGACGTGCACGAGATCGGTCACGTCGATGCGCACGCCGAGCGCGCCCGATCCGTAGTGGCCCCACGCGCTGTCGGACGCGTGTCCGGCCGTGCCTTCCTCGATCGTCCCGTCGCGTTCGCGCCTGAGCGCGCCGGCTTCTTCGCGGAGCGCCTCGCGCAGGACGGACGTACCCACGCGCGGGCGCCCACGATTCTGCGGACGCGGGTTGCCGCTCGTCGGCGAGCGGTCGAACAACGCCGGGCAGAACCGCGAGGCTTCTTCGGTGGGCGGCTCCGGCTCGGGCTCCGGGTCCTCGCGGCGCGGCGGGCTCGGGCCCTCGCTCGATCCGCACGCCGCGCATCCGAGGACCAGGCCGAGCGCGCCGATTGCCTGCAGGAGACCGCGAGTCACGGCGACGTAGTTACCGCGCCCGCGACCGAACGTCAGCCCCGGACACGGCGGGCTCGGGACACGGCGGGCTCAGGCCCAGAGATCGCGCGCGAGGGTGCGCACGAGCGCGCGCGCGACCTCGGGTCGCGGCAGCCCGGCGCCCATCGCGAGCTCGGCGTGCAGCGGTGCGCTCGCTTCGATCTCGAGCTGCCGTGCCGCGTCGCGCCGAGCACGACGGACGGCCGCACGATCGCGCCGATCGAGACGCCCGTCGAGCCACGCGCCGATCCGCCACGACACGGCGGCGTGGCGGAGCTCGTCGCGCGCGATGCCTTCCATCGCCGAGCCGACGTCACGGTCCGCCGCGTGCGTCGCTTGATGGAGCGCGACGACGGCGCCGTAGGTCTCGCGCACGCATCCCTCGACCGCATTGTCGATCGCCAGCGTCCTGGGATCCCTCAACGGGCGCGCCGCAACACGCGGTGGGCGCACCCGCGCACCGTGGGCACATGCGAGCTCGCCGATCACCTGCGCGTGGCGCACCTCGTCGGCCCGCGCCGCGCGGACCTCGCCGAGCAGCCGACGCGGGGCGCCGAGCGCACGGAGCTCCTGCTCGAGGATCCCGAACTCGATCACCGCGCTCGCTTCGAGCCGCGCCATGGACGCCAGGTATCGGCCGAGCCTGCTGCCGCGACGCGGAGCGCGATCGGGGACGAGCCCCGCTGGGCGCCGACCTGCACACGCCATCGACTCCTCGCGCCACGTCTCCTCGATCAGCGCGACCTCGCCCGAGCTCGACACGGCCAGGCGGTAGCCAGCGACCGTGTAGGGGCAGTCGCTGACGAGCCGCCGCACCGTGACCTCCCAACCGCCGGGGACCTCGCGCGCGCCGTCCATCCCCGACGTGCAGTCGACCAGGTAGCCCCCGCAGACGGCGGTGAGCAGCGCCTCTTGGGGCGTGTCGATCGCGCCGAGCAGCTCGCCGAGCGTCGCTTCGGTCCACC
>JADZFZ010000481.1 GCA_020854145.1 Deltaproteobacteria bacterium
AGCTGTGAATCGTTGCGGCCTATCGTGGCCAGTCGTTCACGGGATCGGTGGAGCGCACGAGGTGCACGCCGGCCTCGGCCCAGCGCGCTTGGGCGGCATCGGCCTGCGGCGTGAAGTCGACGGCGAGGCCACCCTGCCCGTCGGGGACCGTCACCGCGGACATGCAGTCGACCAGCACGTAGACCTTGCGCGCGAGGGACGGATCGACCGACACGATCTCGTCCAAGAGGTCGTCCACCGAGCTCTTGACGCAATGGCTCGACGCCTGGCCCGCGACCACGAGACGGTCGGCCGCGATCAGCGTCCGGAGCAGCGCGTCGTTCCTCGTCGCGATCGGCGCGCCGTCGGGCCCGTCGAGCACCTCGGGGCGGAGCACCGAGTAGTTCTCGGTGAGCGGATTGCCGCCTTTGAGCTCCGTCCACGACTGCGTCCCGCGCGCGTACGCATGGAAGAGGCGCGCTTCCTGGACGACGCCGACCAGCGTGTGCCCGTCGCCGCCGACGAGGCAGTGCGGAGGCCAGAGGTAGAGGCGGTACTTGCCCGCACGCTCGAGCGACCGGCAATAGTGGAGCGCGTGTCGCGCGAGCCGCTCGACGTCGCCACCGGTCAACCATGCGGCCACGGCGGCGCTCGGACGAAGACGTCCCTGCTCGACGTCGTCGCTCGTGACCTCTCGATGGGCGCTGGGCGGCTGCCCGTCTCGATCGACCCAGAACGAAGGAAAGAAGATCTGATGCGCGACGTGCGTGTCGAGCGTCGCGGTGATGCTCGTGATGCGCGCCAGGTTGCGATGGACGAAGGCCGCGAGCCGTGCGCTGTCGGCGATGGCACCGTCGCCCGTCCGACCGGCGACGAACAGGCTGCCTTCCGGGAGGCAGAAATCCTTCTGCACGTCGATGAGGAGCAGATGGAGCGTCTCGGCGTCTTCTCCGGAGGGCCGGATGCCGTGCGCCCGCCGGAGCTCGCTCGCCGCATCCGACAATCGGGCCGCGTCGGGCCGATACGTCCACGACGCCGCGTTCGCCGGGTCGAAGAACGCCGGCAGCGGCAGCGGGTCGCTTGCAGTCACTCGCACGCCTCCTCATCCATCTCCGCCCGAGGAGAACGCCATCTCCTGCGAAGCGGAAGAATGTCCACCCTTCGGGTGGGTCACAACATCCGGACGTGGGCCCGGAGCTCGGCGAGCTCGCGATCGAAGCCACCCGACAGGATCGGGAACCTGCACCACGTCTTCGGATCGAGATTCTCGTCGTCGAGGTGGAACGAAGGAGCGAATCGCTCTCTCTTCCATTGATTGCGGCACCAGAGCTTGAAGAATCGCTCCACCCACATCGCGAGCTGCGAGGGCGCGTAGGACGGGTTCTCGTGCTTGACGATCTGGAACACCTCGAGCGGCGCGCGCTTGTCGCGAATGGCCAATCGCTCGATCGCGTCGAGCAACGGATAAGGCATCAAGTCGTCCTCGTCCGTCTGCTTGGCGCCCGGCGGTCTCAGCTCCGCGGTCGGCTGTTGCGCGTTGACGGCGGCCAACGCCGGGAACGCGTGCAGCCCGAGCGGGCCCGTCGTCTCCATCCAACGGAGCCACGTCCGCAGATAGGCCTTGTCGATGCCGGCAATCGGGCAGAGCCCTCCGGCCGTGTCGCCGTCCATCGTCGTGTAGCCCACGGCCGCTTCGGACCGATTGCTCGTGCACAGCAAGAGCGCGTTGCGGAGGTTCGCGAACATCCAGATGCTCGGAGCGCGCACGCGGGCTTGCACGTTCTGGAGCGTGATGTCGTCCGTCTTCCAGTCCAGCTTGCGTCCGATGGCCTTCTCGATGGTCTCGAGATACCCGTGCAACATCGGACCGACGTCGAGCTCGTGGTGCTCGGCTCCGAGCGACTCGCTCACCGCCCGCGCGGCCGCACGCGTCACCGGCCCGCTGTTCTCCGTCGCCTGGTAGGCCGTCAGCAACAGCGTTCGCGTCATGGCGTCGAGCGTGTCGGCACGCGCGAGCGCGGGCACGTGGGCGAATCGCTCCCGGAACGCCGCCATCCCGAGCTCCGCGGTCGCGAGCTCGGTCATCGTCCGCACGAGGGTCGCGCACGCCGCGCTGTCGGCGCCGCCGCTCATCGACACGACGAAGCCCGCCGACCGGCTCTTCTGCGCATACCCGAACAACCCCAGCGAGATCGCGCGCGTCAGCTCCTCGTGCTTGCGGTCGGGCGAGGTCTCCCATGCGGCCGGAGCCGCGTGGATCGGCCTCACCTCGTCGGGCGCGAGCGCGGGGAACGCGAACGGCGCCGAGACCGGGTGCTCGTCCGTCTCGTCCACATCCGTCTCGGCGCTCATCGTCGCGGCGCGCTTCATCCGCGGCAGGTCGACGTCCACGACGGCCGACGTCACGAGACACGGGCGAAACGTGAATCGAGGCCCTTCCGCCGCCATCGCGCCCGCCGACGCGATGAGCGCACCGCCGTCGTACACGATGCGACCGGCCTCGTTGCCTACGAGGTTCGAGTAGACGTACGTGACGCCGAAGGCGCGCGAGCCCTCGAGGACGAATCGCCGTCGCACCTCGTGCTTGCCGAACGCGAAATGGCTCGCGCTCGGGTTGAGGATCACGTCGACGCCGCGGAGCGACAACACGCCTCCGGGGCGGCGCGCGACCCATGCGTCCTCGCAGATCTCGAAACCGAGGCGCACGCCGCCGCAATCGAAGTGCAGGTCGCCAATCGGGACCTGCGCTCCGCCCGGCAGCTCGATCGTGCCTTTGCCACCCGCGGGCCACGCCTTGAACCAGCGCGGCTCGTAGTGGATCCCGTCGCCGGCGAGGAAGCGTTTCCCGACGAGACCGAGCACGCGCCCGTCGCAGAGCAGCGCCGCGGTGTTGAACACCGCCTTGCGGTGCAGCACCGGGAGCCCCACCGACACGATCATCCCCCGCGTCTCGGGCGCGATCTCGACGAGCATCGTGAGCGCGGTGTCGAGCACGCCCTTGCCGTGGAACGCGTCTTCGCACCCGTAGCCGGTCAGGCAGAGCTCGGGCAGGCAGAGCACGGAGACGCCGGCCGCGCGCGCTTCGGTGATGGCGCCGAGCACGTGCGACCGATTGCGATCCCAGGCGA
>JADZFZ010000482.1 GCA_020854145.1 Deltaproteobacteria bacterium
CGCCGTTGGGCGCGACCAGCAGGTAACGCGCCGCGAGCGCACACGCCTGCGCCGGCTCGCTCTCCGCGAGCGACTCGGCGGCTTCGGCCAGCGCGCGCGCCATCGGGGCCGGCGAACGCGTCGCCGCGCGCCAGTGCTCGCTCGCGTCGGAGCCCGAGTCGGCTGCGCGGACGGCGCGGACCGCGTGGGCCTCGCCGCACTGCTCGAACGCGCTCGTCGCGCGATCGAGCGCTTCGTTCATCGACTGCAGCGACGGGGCCCACTCGAAGTCCCACCGCGCCCTGGCTGCGTGCAGGCGACACTGGAAGTAAGGCCCGAGCGCACGGCTCGTACCGCTCTGCTCCGCGCGCCTGAGCAGCCCGGGCACGCTGCTGCGGCCGATGGGGTTGATGTAGACGAGACCGAGCAGGGCTTCGGGCGAAGCCGGATCCAGCCGCAACGCCGCGGTGAATCGGGTCCGTGCCTCGTCGCGTTGCTCGGCCTGCAGATAGGCGCGGCCCAGCAGCGTCAAGACGTCTGGGTCCAGACGCGAGCGCGCCGCGACCCGCAGGAGCGCGGGCAGCGCGGAGCCTCCGTTACCTTGCGCCACCTCGTAACGAGCCCGCTCGAGCTCGAGCCGCGCCGGCGTCGCGCGGGCACGCTCCGCTCTGCCGAGCACCTCTTCGGCCTGTGCGAGGCGGGTGCCCGAGCTCTCGAGGGCCGCGATCCCGAGCAACGCGTCGGGCTGATCCGGGATCCGCTGGAGCACATCGTCGAACACCCTGCGCGCGCGTGCCACGTCGCCGGTCCGGCGCGCGATGTCCCCCTGGGCGACCAGCAACCCGATGTCGTCGGGGCGATCGCGCACCGCCGCCTCGAGCACGCGCGACGCATCGGCCCAACGCTCGTGGCCGCGCGCGTAGAGCAGCTCCGCCTCCGCGACGGCCAGACGCGGGTCTCCCGGTGCCGCCTGCCGTGCGGACGCGAGCACTTGCTCCGCTTCGGCGAGCTCCCCCCGCGCCACGTGGGTCCGCACGAGCATGGACGCCAGCGGGACACCCGGACGCACGGTGATCTGCCGTCCGCCTTCGGCGCGCACGATGAGCTGACGGAGCGACTGGTGCGCGGCGTCGATGTTGCCGTTCGCGATGTCGATCGTCGCGACGCGCAACGTCGCGATCTCGGCGAGGCGCAGATCGCGCTGCGCGGCTTCGGCGTAGTGGCGCCGCGCCTCGACCGGTTGCAGGCGCGTCTCCTCGAGACGACCGCGCAGGAACGCCGTCGTGCCGTCGGTCGGCGGCAAACGGGCGAGCGCCGCCTCCGCAACCGATCGGTTGCCCTCCGCCAGCGCGGCCAGCACGAGCAACGTCGCGCGTCGCTGCTCGAGGAAGCCTCCCGTGACGTTGCTGCGCCCGGCCGCGTTCAGCTCGCTCTGCGCTTCCTGCGCATGACCGAGGCGCAGCAACACCTCCGCCGCCACCAACCGGAAGTGCTCGTCCACGAGCGGACGCTCGTCCCGCGCTCGGCGCACGAGCGCGAGCGCCTCGGGGTTCGACTGCACCTCGCCCTCGAGCTCCGCGCGCGTGCGATCGGAAGGGTTCGTCGCGAACCAGGCACGCACCAGACGCGCCCACGCGCGCTCGGGCGGTGAGGCGACCGCGGCCAGCGGCCCTTCGAGCACCGCTTGCGCCTCGGCCGATGCATCGCTCGGGTTTCGCCCGGAAAACAGGTTGATCCGAGCACGCGCGATGCGGACCGCGGGATAGCTCGTGTGATCGGGGATGCGCGCGAGACGCGCGAGCGCCACGTCGGTCTCGCCGCCGAACGCCTGCACGACGGCGGCGAGCGACTCGTGCCTCGGTGACTGCGGCTGTGCGTTGGCCGCGAGATCGGCCCCTCGGCGCGCACCGTTCAGATCACCCGCGAGCAGGTCGACGAGCGCGGACAGGCGCGTCGCCTCCGCCCAACGCGGCGACGTGTCGCGCATGCCGCTGATGAGGTCCGTCGCTTGCTGCGAGTTGGACCGCACGAGCGCCAGCAGCGCCTGCGCGAGCACCGCATCGTCCGTGCGGCGCGCCTCCGGCTCGAGCTCGCTCCACGCGCGGTGCGAAGTGTCCGCCACGTCGCGCGCTCCGTGCTCGAGCGCGAGCGTCGCGAGCAGCCGGGCGCGCGCGGCCCGAGCCGGCTCGTCGTCGAGCTTCTCGAGCGACGCGAGCGCTCGCTCGATCGCGGCCTTCGTGCCCTTCTTGTCGGCTTCGTTCACCTCGACGAGCGCCGAGTCGAGCGCCTTGCGATGGCCCATCGCACGCACGCCGAGCACCGAGCCGACACCGAGACCGATGGCCGCGAGCGCCCCGACGATGATCACCGCGACCGGGATCTTCGATCGTCGCGAGGGCACGTACGTCGGATCGAGACGCCGGGCGGCGGCCGCACGTGGAGGCGCGCCCGCGCGCGACGGCGCCATCGCGGCATCCGCGCCCGCACGTGGAGCCATCCCCGCCGGAGCCGACGGCATCGGGCGACGCGCCGCGATCGGATCGACGGCCGGCGGCGCGTGGCTGCGCGGCTTGCCGGCCTTGTCGCGCGACGGCGGCAGAGGCGACGGCGGGACCGGCGCCGGGTCCGGTCTCTTGATGGTGGGCAGCACGACCTCGGCCGACTGCTCGAGCACGAGGTCTCCCGACGTGAGCTCCTCGGACACCAGCACCGACGGCTGCGGAGCGAGCGCGCGCGGACCCTGCGCGCCGCCACGCGGCGAGCCGCCGGCCGCCCCTCGAGGAGCGGGGCCCGCCGAGCGCGCGACCGGCGCGGTCATCGGTCGTGCGCCGGCGGGAGCCGCACGCGCCGCAGGACGGGCCGCGGCGGGCGCTTCGGATCGCGGACGCGCGGGCGGCGGACCCATGGGCGGCGCCGAAGGTGGGCGCGCCGACGGAGGCATCGCGGGCTTCGGGGGAGGTGCGGGCGGCCGGGGCTCGAGCTCTCCCGTCTCGAGCACCCCGCGCGGACCGATGTCACCGGTCAGCGACTCCTCGTCCGCGAACGGCGGCAGCTCGTGGTGACCGTGCGCGTCGGGCTCGCCGTCCTTGCGGCGTGCCGACGGCGAGCCCGCGACCGTGTGCGACTTGCTGTCTGCGCCCTGCATCAGCCACTGGGCGTCATCGGCTTCGAGCCCCTCGAGCATCGTCTCTTCGGAGAACTCGCCGTCCTCGTCCGTGCGCTGCTGCGGCTTGCGCACGTGCATTCGCTTCTTCGGCGGCGGCGCGACCGGCGAGGCGGCCGCGGACGGCCACGGTGAGTGGATCGGCTCGGCGGGCGGAAGGACGGGAGCGGGCTCGGGCTCGCGATGGGGCGTGGGGAGCGGCACCGGCGCGGGCAAGGCGCTCAGCGCGCGAGGCGCCGGCGCACCCGCACCCGGGGGCGCTCCCGGGGCGCGCGGCGCGAGCGGATCGTGCATCGCACCGCGCGGCGGCGGAGCGACCGGCGAGACGATCACCACGGGGCTCGGCGCGGGCGGCCCGGCGAGCGGCGGCGACAGCAGGCCGACGGGGACGGGCACGCCGTGAGGGGCGGTGGGTCCGCGATGGGGCGGCGGCGCACGCGGCGGCGTCGCCGCGGCGCTGGGCAGCGGACGCACGAGCGGGCGGGCGGGCTGGGCTTGCGCGACGCCCTGCGGCGCAGGGGGCAACGACGCGACGACGGACTCGTCGTCCGCCATGGCGATCGCTTTGCGCACCTCTTCGGGATCGAGCGACGCGTACGCCGTCTGCGCATAGGGATCGGCGCGAACGCTCGCACCCGGCTCGCCCTTCTTGCGGCTCGACTCGGTCGGCGGCTCGACGAGCAGCGTCTGGAGCTGCGGCAAGGAGCGCTCGTCGAGCGGGGCCAGCTCGTGGTCACGCATCGTGACCTCCCAGAACTCGGGCGGATCCGTCTGCAGCGTCGCGAGCGCGTCGGGGTCGAGCCATCGCTCGACGGTCGTGCTGCGAGCCGGCGCGGAGCCCGACTCGGCGAGCTCCTCTTGCAGATCCTGCGTGACCGGGTCGTGGGGTGCGAGCGCCGCCGCCGTGTCGAGGGCCTCGCGTGCGCGCTGCACGTCACCGGCGCGCAGATACGCCTCGCCGAGGATCCGGTGTGCGATCGGGTGCTGCGGCGCCACGCGGAGCAGCGCGAGCATCTCCACCCGCACCTCTTCGAACCGGCGGAGCGCGAGCAGCGCGAGCCCGAGGAGGATCCGGCCGTCGACGTAGTCCGGCCTCGTCAGGAGGCCGCGCCGGCAGATGCGGACCGCCTCCTGATAGCTCCTCTGGGTGATGAGGATCTTCGCCCGTCCGGTGAAGTCCTCCGACATCGACGGACGAGCATACCGCGAAGCGCGCCGGTTCGTCGCGAGCTGCTACCTTGCGCGCCCGGTGCGTACACCCCTCCGAGGGCTGGCCGCGGCCGCCGTCCTGTGGCCGCTGGCGCTCGGCGTCACGGCGCAGGCCGACGAGCCGGCGACGCTGGCGGAGGTCGGTCGCGCCTTGGCGCAGAGCCCGACCGCGGCCTTCGCAGCGCTGGACCGTCTGCCACCCCAGCTCGCGGCGAGCGCCGAGGCGCGCTACCTGCGCGCCCGCGCCGAGGCCGTACGGGGCGAGCACGACGCGACGGTCCGCGCGCTCGAGGGTCTGGAGAGCGCGTTGCCGCTGCTCACCGAGGACATCGTGCGACGACGCGCCGACGCGCTCGCGTTCGGCGGGCGCATGCGCGACGCCGAAAGCACCTATCGAGCGCTCGCGACGCGGTTGCACGCCGCCGAGCGCGAGGTCGTGCTCGCGCGCGCGGCCGAGTGCGCCCTCGCCGCGGGTGACGCCGCCCGCGCCGCGCCCGCGCTCCGCGCCGCGCTCGAGAGCGACCCGCGCGGGCTCGATCCGATGGCGACGTCCATGGCGCTCGCGGAAGCGGAGCTCGCGCAGGGGCGACGCGCCGAGGCCGCGCTCGCGCTCCGTCGCGCGGTCGTCCGTTGGCC
>JADZFZ010000483.1 GCA_020854145.1 Deltaproteobacteria bacterium
CGATGCGCGACGCGATGCGCGCCTCGTCCACGAACATCGCGACGAGATCCTCGCGCTCGGCCATCTGCGGATGGATGCACTTGAGCGCGATGCGTGCGCCCTCCGGATCTCGCGCGAGGTAGACGGTCCCCATCCCCCCCGAAGCGAGCTTGCGCTCCACGACGTACTTGCCGACGCGCGACGGAACGTTGCCGAGCCTCCGCTCCGGGTCCGTCCTACCGGTCGAACGCTGCGCGGGCTTCGGAGGCGCGGTCATCGATCACCACGCCACGATCGGAGCGCTCGGCTGCGTCCTGTCGCTCGCTCCCGACGAGACGACGACGGCGACGGTCACACCGATCGCCACGGCGACCGCTGCACCGGCGCCCACCAGCCACGGCCAGATCACCGGTGAGCTCGCCGGCTCGTCCGCGTCGTCGGGCTGCCGTCGCGGTCGCCGGGGCGTCGTCGAGCCGTCGGGCCCGGCCGTCCCCTCGACGCGCTCGAGCTCCGCAGCACCCGGCCCGATGGCGCTCGCCACGTAGGCGATGGTCGCGTCTCGGCCGCCGACGATCTCGACCTCGTCGCGACCCGTTCGCCACGCGCCTCGACCGACGCGCGCACGCACGCGAACCTCGCGCACGAGATCGCCCTCGTCGCCGTCGAGCCGCGCCGCGACGCGGATGCGTCCGTCGCGCCGCTCCACGTCCACCGTCACCGCGAGCGCCGCGACGCCGCGCGCGCGCACGCGGTCGATCATCTGGTGCACCTCGGGCCCGAAGTCGTCCGACAGCGCGTAGCCGGGATCGAGCGACACCAGGCGCACCAGGTCCTCTTCGAGCGCATCGAGGTTGCGCGTGGCGAACCGCGCCAGGGCCCGGCACTCCAGCAGTCGCACCAGATCGTCGCGCGAGAGGTCGCTCGAGGCCTCCGCCCGTCCGAAGGCCGCGAGCGCATCGCGGAACTCGCCGCGGTTGACGAGCGCGCAGCCCGTCTCGACGTCGGCGTCGGCCTTCGCGCGCTCGGCTGCACCCAAGACGACGCCGAGCGTCGCCATCGCGACGAAGACCCGTACCACGCCCGGATCTTACAGCAGCCCACGCAAGGGGATCCGTTGCAGTTCGGCTCGTCGTACCCTGACCTCGTCGATCGTGTCGCTTGCTTCGGAGGTCTTCAGGGGAGTCGGCCAGCGCCGCGTCGCGTCCAGTTGGCTCGCGCTGCTGCTCGTGGCGTCGGCCCCGGCGGCTTGCAGCTCCGAGCCGCTCGCTCTGTCGTGGCGATTCTCCTTCTCGGAGGACGTCGTGCGCGACCGCGTGCACGTCGTGCGTGCGCGCATCCTCGGCGGCGGCTGCGCCTCGCTCGACGACGTGCGCTACGAGGCTTTCGCGCGCGAGGACGGGCGGCTGCCGGACCCACCGCCCGAGCTCGGACCGGGTCGGTTCGGGTTCGACGGTCTGGCCACCGACACGACCTGCACCGTCGTGGCTGCGGGATGCGTCGAGCGGACCCTGCCCTCGGAGGGCGCGCTCGACGTCGAGCTGTCCCCGGTGTCGCCGCCTCGCGAGCTCTGCGCCGCCTCGGCCTGCAGCGCCGGCGTCTGCGCGGGCGGTCTGCGCGACGCCGGCCCCGACCTCGGGCCGCCCTCCGACCTCGGGCCGCCGCCCGACCTCGGACCGCCGGACACCGGCCCCATCGATCTCGGGCGCGATCTCGGGCGCGACGCCGGGTCGCCCCGCATCCCGATCGCGCGTGTGCACCAGGGTTTCAGCATCGGCGGCATGACGTACCTGCGCGTCGCGTTCACCGCGCGTCCCGAAGAGCCGGGCGAGCCGTCGGGTCTACCGCTCGACCCGGAGTACTTCTGGGCGGTGCCCCCCGGGAGCGACTCCGATCGCCCATGTCCGACGGGGCTGGCTCCGCTCGGCGCGTACTACGCGCCGGACCGCGTCGATGCGCGACAGGTCTACTACACGGCGACCGGCGGTCCTCCCGCGGGCTACACCGCGGTCCCGCCGTTCGCGTGCGTGCCGCTCGATCCGGACGTGGACACGATCGACATCCGACAGCTGTCGCGTCCTGGCGCCCCCGCAGCGGAGTTCTATTACACGCACCAATCGAGCGAGGTGATGGAGCTGACGGGGCTCGGCTACGACGACGACGGCGTGGCCTTCCGCGGCTACCGAGGGCCTTGACCTTCCCCTGATCTAGGATGGCGCGATGTCACGAAGTCGACCCTTGCTCGTCACCCTGTCGTCCCTTGCGTGCCTGGCGTGCGTGGCCTGCGGCGGCCAAGCGCGCATCGAGCCCGCCGAGCGCGACGCCTCCACGGCCGATCTCGGGCGCGACGCGACGACGGATGCGTCGGACGACGCGGCGGCGCCGTCCGAAGAGCTCTCGGACCACTTCCCGGAGCTGCCCGAAGGCCCCGGCGGTGAGCCGCGCGTGCGCGCGCGCGTGTTGACCGAGGCCGACTTCGCGCGCGATCGAATCGACGGGCCCGCGGCGACCGCGCTGCCCGGTGACGTGCTCCTCGAGAACGATCGCGTGCGCGTCGTCGTCGAGGCCGCCAATCGTGCGATCGGCGCGTGCCCCTACGGCGGCAACGTCGTCGACATCGACGTCGTGCGCGACGCCGACGATCCGTTCTTCGATCCCGATGGCGACTCGTCCGACGGAGTGGGGCACGACGAGCTCGGCGAGATGTCGCTCTTCCTCGCGCTCGGTCGGACGTTCGTGGCCGAGGGTGATCCCGAGATCGTGCGCGACGGTAGCGACGGCGGCGTCGCCGCCGTGCGCTTCGTGGGCCGCGACACCGCCAACGACTTCATCAACCTCAAGAGCCTGCTCGGCGCGCTCATCCCGCGCTCGCTCGATCCGGACCGCGAGCTCGGCCTGCGCATCGCCGTGACCTACGTGCTGGCCCCCGACAGCGAAGAGGTCGAGGCCCACTGGAGCTTCCTGGCCGGTGAGCAGCCCGTCGAGACCACGATGGGGTTCCTCGCCGACCTCGGCAGTCACGTGGACGCGTACATCCCGGGCGTCGGGTTCGGCGCCGTCGACCTGAGCAACATCGTGTCGGTGGATCTGCCGGCGGCGCCCTGGGTCGGCGGGCAGGCCCGCGGTCAGGCATGGGCGATCGGCCCGAGCGATGGCGCATCGGTCGCCGGCCTCGTCGTGGTGGGAGTGGGCGCGGGGCTCTTCGGCGCGACGTCGCTGCCCGACGTGATCGGCGGCGGCGGTCGCATCCTCACCCTCGAGCCGGGGCGAGGGACGCGCATCGCGACACGCATGGCGATCGGACGCGATCTCGGCGCGACGGGAGGGCTGTTGACGGCGCGTCAATCGGCGCCGCGCGCGATGGTCACGGGACGCGTGACGATGGGCGGCGAGCCCGTCGTCGGCGCGCGCATCGGCGTGACCGACGACGCGGGAGACTCGGTCGGCGAGCTCGATCCCGGCGATCACGCCGCGGGCGCGGGTGTGACCGACGACGACGGGCGATTCGCCATCGACGTGGCGCCCGGCGACGTGCACGTGCTCGTGGGGGGCGATTCCCTCGCGACGCCGGAGCCCGTGTCGGGCACCGCGGACGCGGGCGAATCGCTCGACGTGGGCACGATCGACGTCGCTTCGCCCGCGCTCCTCGCATTGCGCGTGCTCGACCCGTCGGGTGCGATCATTCCCGCCAAGATCTCGCTGGTCGGCGCCAAGACGACGACGGAAGACTCGCGCGTGCGCGACTCGGATTACACGGGCACGAGCCACGGAATCGCACAAGCCGCCTTCTACGCGCCCGGCGCACCGGCGCCGCACCCGTCTCCGGAGCGTCCGCTGCGCGTGCCGCCCGGCCGATATCGATTGGTGATCAGCCGCGGGCCCGAATGGTCGATTCACGAAGAGGTGCTGACGCTCGCCGCAGGGGAGAGTCGCGCCATCGAGGCGCGATTGGCCCGCGTGGTGGACACGACGGGCTACGTGGCCACCGATTTCCATCAACACGCGCAATCGAGCGCAGACAGCCCGGTGCTGAATCTCGATCGCGTGCTGAGCTATCTCGCCGAGGGCGCCGAGGTCATCGCCTCGAGCGAGCACGACGTGCTGGTCGATTATCAACCGATCGTCGAGGAGCTGGGATACGACGCGTATCTCCGTGCGGTGGTGGGCGTCGAATCGACGCCGTGGGATTACGGCCATTTCAATGCATGGCCGCTCGAGATGGACCCGCGATCCCCCAATGGAGGCGCGCCCGACTGGGGCGGCGGGGAGGGGCCGTGTCTCGCGCCGCCCGATCTGTTCGACGTCTTTCGCACGCAGGGCGCCCGCGTCGTGCAGGTCAATCACGCCCGCGTGCTGCCGGGCTCACAATCGTTCCAGGCCGCGTTCGATCGCGCGGGATTGGCGTTCGACTTCGAGGCGCGCACGTTCGGCGGAGTTCCCGCGCGGCAGGTCGCCGACCACGACGACATGCGTCTGCCCGAGGACGCGCCGATGTTCGAGCCGACTTTCGACGCCGTGGAGCTGCTCAACGGGTTCAACCGCGACGATGCCGACGCGGACGGCGACCCGGAGGACATCAAGAGCGAAGCCATCTTCCGCGATTGGATGAACTTCCTGTCGTTCGGCTTCCTCCCGACGGTGGTCGGCAACTCGGACACCCATTCGTGGTTCTTCACGCCCGCCGCGTTCCCGCGGAGCTGGGTTCGCGTCCCGGACGATTCGCCCGGTGCGATTGCCAGCGGGAGCGCCGCACGCGAGGTGGATCGCACGATCATCGGTCGCGACGCCGTACGCGACGTGATCGCGTCGGGCGGGCCGTTCGTCCGCGTGAGCGCAGGCGACGACCCCGAGAGCGCCGTCGGCCGGATCGTCGCCGCGGAGGGAGGCCGGGTGCGAATCGTCGTCGAAGGACATTCCCCGGCGTGGATGGGAATGGACACGATCGAGGTGTTCGCGAATCAGACCTGGGAATCACCCCCGAATCGCGCGAGGACGTCCCCGTGACTCCCGTCGCGTGTGCGACCGTGGAATCGCGCCGGCGCACCGGCCGCTGCGGCAATCCCGTCGTCGCGTCGCTCGGCAATCTGCCCGCGACGCTCGAGACGACCGTGGTGGACGAATCGAGCGGTGCTTCGCGTCTGACGATCCGCGCGACGTTCGACCTCGCGCTCGACGACCTGCCCAATCGCGGCGAGACCGGCGACACGTGGATCGTCGTGCGCGTCTCCGGGCTCGACGCGACGTTGTTCCCGGTCGTGCCCTCGGCGATACCCGGCTCGGTGCGCGCCGCCGACCTCGTGGACGGTCCTCCGCCCGCGGGCAGCGGCTATTACCCCCTGGCGGTCACCAACCCCGTCCTCGTCGACGCCGACGGCGACGGCCGATTCACCGCGCCATTCGCCCCCCGTTGAGCCCCACGGCCGAGCCTCGTCTCGTCCGGGAGGGATCGCGGGCGACGTGCAATCACGCGAGGGCGGCCGCGCCGGAGCTGCGCGAGCCCGCGGTCCGCCGGCGCCACCACTTCTCGATCGTGACCACGGGCACCACGACGGAGGCGACCAGCAACGACTTGCCGAGCTCCGCGGGCGGCAGGGGCGCGGTGCCGAAGAGCACGTTCATGACAGGCAGGTAGACGAGTGCCAGCTGCAGCGCCACCAGCGCACCGATACCCAGGTAGACTGCCTTGTTGCTGAGAAGCCCGATGTCGAGCACCGAGTCGCGGAGCGAGCGACAGCTGAAGAGATAGAAGACCTGGAAGAAGGCAATCGTGGTGACAGCCATGGTCTGGGCCTCGCGCAGGGCGGTCCCTTCGGCGACCCCGCGCGCGAGCTCGTGCCCGAGCTCGTAGAGGAACAGCCCCGTTGCTCCGGCCGCCATCAGCAGGCCGACGACGAGGGTGCGCACCAGGACGAAGCGATCCAGCACCGGAGCCCCGGGAGCGCGAGGCGGACGCCTCATGACATCCGGCTCTGGCGCCTCGAAGGCCAGAGGAAGCGCGAGCGCGACGCCGGTGACCAGGTTGATCCACAGGATCTGCACGGGAGCGACCGGCAGCACGGGTGCTCCTCCAATCAATGGGAATGCCAGCACGGCCACGAGCAGCACGACGGCCTGACCGAGGTTGGTGGGGAGCAGGAAGGCAAGAGCCTTGACCAGGTTGTCGAACACCCGGCGCCCCTCCTCGACCGCAGCTGCGATGCTCGCGAAGTTGTCGTCGGCCAGGACCACGTCGGCGGCCTCCTTGGAGACCGACGTCCCGGTGATGCCCATGGCGACTCCGATGTCGGCCTGCCGGACCGCGGGAGCGTCGTTGACGCCGTCTCCCGTCATCGCGACCACACGACCGTTGCTCTGAAGGGCCCGCACGAGACGCAGCTTGTGCTCGGGGGCGACGCGCGCGAACACGTGAGTGCGCTCCACCTCCTGCGCGAGCTGCACGTCGTCCAGTCGGTCGAGCTCGCCACCGGTCAGCGCCCGCGCGCCCGGCGGCAGGATTCCGAGCTGCCGACCGATCGCCTCGGCGGTCGAGCGGTGATCTCCGGTGATCATCTTCACCGTCACCCCCGCGGCGTGACATTGCGCGATCGCGCGGATGGCCTCGGGGCGCGGCGGATCGATCATGCCCTGTAGACCGAGCAATCGCAGACCCGAGCCGACCTGCTCGTGGTCGAGCTTTCCTTGCGTCGGGAGACGTCGCTCGGCGACGGCGAGCACTCGCATGCCGCGCGTCGCCATGGACTCGACGACGGCGAGCACCGCGTCGCGATCGACGTCTTCGCAGCGCTCGAGCAGAACCTCGGGAGCGCCCTTGAGGTACGCCACGGTGCCTGCCTCCGCGTCGTGCAGCGTGGCCATGAGTGGAAGCTCGGAGGAGAAGGGGATGACGTCGAGTCGCGGCCTGCGCTCGCGCACCGACTCGTCGATCCCGACCTTGCGGGCCGCGACGACGAGGGCAGCCTCCGTGGGATCGCCGATCGCTCGCCAGCGACCGTCACCATCCTTCTCGAGGCTGGCATCGTTGGCCAGGAGGCCCGCCTGCAGCAGCTCGCGCACGTCGTGCCCGGGCTCGATCGGCTCGCCGGAGCGCGCCACCAACCTGCCCTCCGGCGTCCAGCCCACGCCCTCGAGCGCGCGCTCGCCGCCCTCCGGCGTCCAGAGCGCCTGCACCGTCATCTCGTTGCGGGTGAGCGTCCCCGTCTTGTCGGAGCAGATGACGCTCGTGCTGCCCAGCGTCTCGACGGCGGACAGCCTGCGGACGATGGCGTGACGGCGGGCCATGCGCTGCACGCCGATCGCGAGCGCGATGGTGATGACCGCGGGCAGCCCCTCGGGGACGGCGGCCACCGCGAGCGAGATCGCCGAGAGCACGGCGTCGACCACCGGGAAGCCGCGGAGCAGGGCCAGCGCGAGCAGCAGCGCCGCGACGGCGCCGATGGCGATCGTCAACAGCTTCGCGACGCGGGCGAGGGCGCGCGTCAGCGGTGTCTCGGTCTCGGTGGTCTCGCGCAGCATCGCGGAGATCCGGCCGAGCTCGGTGTTCGCAGCGGTGGCCACGACCACGGCGGCGGCGGCGCCGCGCGACACCAGCGTGCCGCCGTAGAGCATGCTCTTGCGGTCGGCGAGCGCGGCGTCCTCGGCGACCTGGCTCGTGCTCTTCTCGACCGGCACCGACTCGCCGGTCAGGGCGGACTCGTCCACCGCGAGGTTCTTGCTCTCGAGCACGCGCAGGTCGGCCGGCACCCGGTCGCCCGCGGCCAGCGACACGACGTCGCCCGGGACGAGCTCCGCGGCCTCGATCGAGGCGCGGCGGCCGTCGCGCAGGGCGATCGTGCGCTGCGGTACCATGAGCGCGAGCGCCTCGATGGCGCGGCCGGCCCGCAGCTCCTGCACGAGCCCCACGAGCGCGTTGAGCACCACGCACACGAGCACGACGGCACCGTCGAGGCCCTTGCCGAGCGCGATCGCCAGGGCGCCCGAGCCGATCAGCACCCAGACGATGGGGTTGTCGAGCTGCCGTCCGGCGACGCGATACCAGGGCTCCTTCTTGCCGCGCGGGACGATGTTGGGTCCGTGGGACCGGAGCCGTTGCGCGGCCTCCGCGGACGAGAGCCCGCCCGCCTCGGAGTGAGCCTCCGCGAGAGCGTCTCGGACGGTCAGTGCGTGCCAGGGGGTCGAGCGGCGGTCGTCGGAACGATGTTGCATGGGTACCTCCGAGAGGTCGGTGCCGACACGATGTGGAGCCGCTCCATCGTTCGATCCAGAAGAAACTTCGGTCGTGATGGTTCGAGATTATCGAACGATGGCGAGGCCCCCCTGGCGCGTGCGGGGCACTGGCCCTATCACGCATTCCCATGGGCCCTGCGCAGTCTTTCGGTCGCACGCGGACGAGGGCGTGGTGTCGGAAGGCGAGATTCCGGGAGGCGGGGTGAGCGTCGGGCGCGACGCTCGGAACGGCGCAGCGGGGCGTCACGCCGTTCGTGTCCCGGGGATCAACTACCATCATCTGCTCTACTTCTGGGCCGTCGTTCGTGAGGGCACCGTGACCGCCGCGGCGGCGCGGCTGCGGCTGGCGACCCCGACCGTGAGCGCCCAGGTCCGCCTGCTCGAAGACCAGCTCGGCGAGAAGCTCTTCCGGCGCGCGGGGCGTGGGCTCGAGCTGACCGAGGCAGGCCGGGTCACCTATCGGTATGCCGACGAGATCTTCACGCTGGGTCGCGAGCTCGAGGAGACCCTGCGCAGCCCCACCTCGGGGCGGCGAGCCACGCTCGTGGTGGGGGTGCTGGACGTCCTGCCCAAGATGATCGTCCGGCCCCTGCTGCAGCCGGCGTTGGTCGGCGCCGAGCGCATCAAGCTCGTCTGCCGAGAGGGCAAGACCGAAGCGCTCGTCGCCGCCCTCTCGCTGCACGAGATCGACGTCGTGCTGAGCGACGCACCCTTACCGCCTGGCGCAGCGGTGCGCGCGCACGCGCACCTGCTCGGCAAGTGCGGAGTCACGTTCGTCGCGGCGACGCGGCTTGCCCACTCCTTCCGCAGAGGTTTCCCTGCGTCGCTCGACGGCGCTCCCCTGCTGATGCCCACGGAGGGTACGACGCTGCGTCGGGCGCTCGAGCACTGGCTCGCCGACGAGGGCATCCGCCCGGTCGTGGTCGCGGAGATCGAGGACAGCGCGCTGCTCAAGGCCATCGGGCAGGACGGGCTGGGGATCTTCGTCGTCCCGCGGGTCGTGGAGAGCGCAGTCAAGCGCCAGTACGACGTCGAGGTCGTCGGGCGAACCGACCGTGTCGAGGAGCGCTTCTTCGCGCTCACCATGCGCCGACGGGTGGAGCACCCGGGGGTCGCCGCGATCCTGTCGGCGGCGCGCTCGGACCTGTTCGGTTGAGCCCGGCGCGACCGCCGACGTCGCGTTCGAGCGTCACGCCGTGCGGGCGAGGAGGCGCTGGCGCTCGAGAGAGCGGCCGACCGCGCGGCCGGCCCGGGCGAGCGCCGAGGCGACCGCCGCGTAGGCGTCCACGTCGGTGTCCTCGATCACGACGCGCCAGCCCGCGTACGCCTGGACCACGACGGTCGCACGCTTGTCGGCTCCGCCTTTCGGGCCGTTGATGTCGCCTATGGTCACGCGGACCGCGCGGACGCGATCGGCGAAGCGCCCGAGGGCGAAGCGCGCGCGACGCTCGGTGTGCTCGCGAATCGCGTCGGTCGGCTCGAAGGTCAGTGCCCGTGTGTCGATGCGCATGAGTCCTCCTCGATGCTGTGCTCTGGTGCCAACGTTCCTGAGGTCGGTTCGTTCCCGGGTCATCAGCCGGACGTGGGAAGCGGCTGGGCCTGCGGGCGGGGGCCGGGGCGAAAGCCCGTCGCCCCCGCGACCAGCGCGGCCTCGACGAGGTCGTCGGCCGAGAGCAGGCCCAGGAGCTGCGGGCCGTCGAGCACCGCCACGACCCGCGCGCCGCGCAGCGCCATCGAGGCGCGTGCGTCCTCCAGCGACGCGTCGGCCGCGAGCACGGGGACGTCGGTCGTCATGATGTCGGCCACGAGCGCGTTCGTCATGCCGAGCGACGCGGCGCGCAGCACGTGGGCGCGTGAAACCACGCCGCGCAGGGCTCCGCCGCGCACGACGGCGAAGTCGCTCTGCGGCGTGGTCAGCAGCAGCCGGGTGACCACGTGCAGCGGGTCGTGCGGAGCCACCGTGAACGAGCGGAGGTTGCAGGCGTCTCCGGCCCGGATCTCGGTGAGCACGCCACGCATCTCCTCGTCGGCTCGTTCGCGCCGCGCCCCGAAGAAGACGACCACCGAGATGGCCAGCAGCATCCAGTGTCCGGACATCAGCGCGTACGCGCCTCCGAGCGCGGCCAGGACCTGGCCCAGGAGCGACGCGACGCGGGTCGCCCGCGCAGGGCCGAGCGGTGTCAGCGCCAAGGTCGCCCGCAGCACACGCCCGCCGTCCATGGGCAGCGCGGGGATCAGGTTGAACAGCGCCAGGCCGGCGTTGGCAGCCGCGAGCCAGACGAGCGCGGTCTCGAGACCCGGCTTGCCGGCTGGCGCGACGAGCAGCTCGCTCAGCTTCGCGAACGGCACGACGCCGAGCGCGAGCAAGGCGCCGATCAGACCGAGCGCGAGCACCACGTTGACCGCGGGGCCGGCGAGCGCGACCAGGATCTCGTCCCGCGGTGTGCGGGGCCGCTCGCGCAGCTCCGCGACGCCGCCGAATGGCAGGAGCACGATGTCACCGACCGCCAGACCACGTCGTCGCGCGACCAAGGCGTGCCCGAGCTCGTGCAGGACGACACACCCGAAGAGCGCCGCGACGAGCGCGACACCGAACAGCGCGCCCTGCGCTCCATGCGCCGTTCCCCAGAGCACCGCGCCGAACGCGAGCGCGATGCCGAAGGTGGCGTGGACGCGAACATCGATGCCCGCGACGCGGGCGACAAGCAAGGACCATCGCATGGCGACCTCCTGCCGGCGGCGGCGCCAGCAATCTCCAGGTAGGGTCGCGACGCGGGCAGGGCCACGAGATAATCTCGCCCGACCGTTCGGGAAAACCGAACGAATGGGATTGAGCGACCGCCGGTTCGCGGGCCGCTCGAACGTCGCGGCCTGCGCGGGCCGGCCGACTTGCACGTTCCGGTCGAGAGAACCGCGGTGCGGGCGGGCGCGTACGCGCACCGAGGCCGATTGCGACATCTCGCCCAGCGGAGCTCTCCACTCTCGATCTTCCTGGCCCTGCTCGCGGCGTGTGCGGGTGCGCCAGCGACCCCATCGGCCGGGCTCACGCCCGCGCGCCGGACGGATGCTCCCGCGCCCACGGCTCCTTCGTCGCGCGCGCCGGGGCGGCATCACTTCGCGATTCGCGGTGCCACGCTGCCGGGCGGGCGCGTGGCCGACGTCGAGGTGCGCGACGGGCGCATCGTGCAGGTCGGAGACGTCGATGCGTCGGTCGAGTCGTTCGATGCGCGCGGGCGATTCCTCGTGCCGGCGGTGATCGACAGCCACGTGCACCTGACCTACTGGCCCGTCGCCGACGAGCTCGCGCGCTCCGGCGTGGCAGCCGCGGTCGATCTCGCGGCTCCGATGTCCTCGCTCGCGGAGCCCTCCGCGGTGCGACTCCTCGCGTCGGGCCCGATGATCACCGCACCGTCCGGCTATCCGGTGACGTCGTGGGGCCGCGGCGGCTACGGGCTCGAGGTCTCCAATGCGGGCGCGGCCGTCGATGCGGTCGAGCTCCTGCACGCGCGCGGCGCGCGGGTCGTGAAGATCCCCGTCACCGCAGCTCCCGTGCTCGACGACGCGACGATCACGGCGATCGTCGCGCGCGCGCACGAGCTCGGGATGCGGGTCGCGGTCCACGCGCTCGGCGACGCCGAGGCGCTGCGCGCAGCCCGGCTCGGCGCCGACGTCCTCGCGCACACGCCCGTCGAGCCGCTCTCCGACGAGACCCTCGCCGCATGGAGCGGTCGCGCGGTGATCGCGACCTTGTC
This sequence comes from Deltaproteobacteria bacterium, assembly GCA_020854145.1. Taxonomy (GTDB): domain Bacteria; phylum Myxococcota_A; class Polyangia; order Polyangiales; family JADZFZ01; genus JADZFZ01. The sequence goes on from JADZFZ010000483.1 coordinate 11,952, forward strand.
CGCGTTCGGTGCCGACGCCGCGACGCTCACGAACATCGCGCGCCTCCGCAGCGCGGGAGCGACCGTCCTCTACGGGACCGATCTCGGCAACACGCGCACGCCCGGCATCGACGCCGCGGAGCTCGCCGCGATGCACGAGTCCGGCATGGACGCGAGCGCGATCCTCGAGGCTGCGACGCACGCGCCTGCGCTCTACTGGGGATTGCCCGAGCTCGGCGACGTCGAGCCCGGCAAGGCAGCGTGCCTGCTGCTGCTCGCGCGCGACCCCACGACGGACCCGCTCGCGCTCGCCGATCCGGAGGTGGTCTTCGTGGACGGCGAGCGGGCGAGCTGATCGTTCCCACCCCGAAACGCACGGCGTCGCGCGCGATCGTGTGACGCGTCAGTCGGTGAAGACGCACGCGCTGACGGTGACGGGCACGTCGTCGAGCACGAGGTCGCCGTCGGAGGTCCGCACCGTGAACGAGGCGCGTAGCGTGCCTTCGGGCGGCGCGCTGACGGGGCCGCCGGAGTCGAGCACCGAGCAGACGCCGAGCTCGTTGCTGCGGATCGCGCCGCGGAAGCTCGTGCGCATCGCCGTGCCCGCCGGGATGGTCGCCTCCATCTGCTCCCACACGACGACGGATTGCGACAAGCCCGCTGACGGGTTGCGCACCGTGACGTCGAACGCGCCCTCGATGGCCACCTCGCCGGCGAGCTCGTTGGCGACCGAGAGCGTGACGGTGAGATTGGACGACTCGGCGTCCGGGAACCCCTGCCAGACCTCGA
>JADZFZ010000484.1 GCA_020854145.1 Deltaproteobacteria bacterium
CGTCCCGACGGTGATGCGCACGTGCTCGCCCGCCGGGCCCGATGCCGAGCCGAAGGCGCGCACGAGCACGCCGCGCGAGGCGAGATGACGGTGCAGCTCCGCGGCGCGGGCGGGGACGTGGACCCAGAGGAAGTTCGCGTCGGAGGGCCGCACGGCGAGCCCGATCGCCGTCAGGCGCGCCGCGAGGCGCTCGCGCTCGTCGATGATCCGCGTGACCGTGGCATCCAGGTGCGGGCGCAGATCGCCGAGCGCGAGCTCGGCCACGGTCTGCGCGAGCGACGACAGGTTGTAGGGCGAACGGACCTTCTCGATCGCGTCGGCGATCGCCCGCGGCAGCACGATCCATCCGCAGCGGATGCCGGCGAGACCCACTTTCGAGAGGGTCTGCATGATCGCCAAGTTCGCATAGTCGCGCCGCCACTCGACGTACGTCCGCCGCGCGAACGGTGCGTAGGCCTCGTCGATCACGACCAGGGATTCCTGCGCCGCTTCGAGGATGCGACGCAGCTTGTCGTCCGAGAAGAGCCGTGCCGTGGGGTTGTTGGGAGACGCAAAAAACAGCAATGCGGGTCGATGACGCTCGATGGCGGCGAGCGTGGCGTCGAGGTCGAGGTCGAACGACGCGTCGAGCGGCACTCCGACGAAAGACAGACCGTGCGAGAGCGCCGTGTGCCGGAACATGACGAAGCTCGGCTCGGGGGCCAAGAGCGCCGCGTGCCCGGTCTGCGCGTGGGGCCGCGCCATGGCGGTGGCCAACATGACGATGCACTCGTCGGAGCCCGCGCCGAAGACGATCTCGTCGGGCTCGGCGGGGACGCGCAGCGCGACCAGCTCGCGCAGACGGCTCGCGCGCGCGTCGGGGTAACGATGGAGCGCGAGCTCCGAGAGGCGCTCGCCGATGGCGGCCCGCGCTTCGGCGGGCATGGGCCAGGGCGACTCGTTGGCGTCGAGGTGTACGACGCGGTCGGTGCCCGGCTGGATCGGGTGCGGCTTGTACGCGCGCAGCGATGCGAGCTCGGGTCGGAGCCACGCGAGCAGACCCGGGTCGCTCATCGGCCGCCACCGCTGGCTGCCGCGGGCCGGACGGCGTCTGTCGGGAGCGGCACGCCCGTGGGGCCGGTCTCGTCGACCTCGATGGTCGCGCGCCCCGCGCTCGGCGTGCCGGGCTCCGCGTAGCCGCGCTCGCCGAGATCGCTCGGATAGACATCGAGGTACTCCTCGACGGCGTCCTCGGGCAGCTCCGGGCCTTCGGGCGCGCCGACCTTCACGAGATGGAGCCCGGAGATCCAGAGCGCCCAGCGATCGCCGTCGGTGCCCTCGAGGATCCAGACGTTCTCGCCCGAGATCTCGTCCATGCGGGCGCGGTAGCCCTCGAGGGCGCGCACGCGGGCGCGGATGTTCGCCGCGAGCCCGGCGCCTCGGCGGTACGCGGTGACGAACGCCGAGACGATGTGGCGGCTCCGCCCTCGCTCGCGCTGCACGTAGAGCGCCGTGTGCCCGACCGCGCGATTGCCCTCGAACGGGAACTCCACGTCGAGCACGCGCTGGTAACGCTCGTAACGGAGATCGTCGATGGACTCCTCGATCACGAGACGCCTCGGCAGCGAAGCGCCGCACGACGCGAGGACGGCGACGGCGAGCGCGGCGATCGGCGTGGCCGAAGCGAGGAGACGCGAGCTGGACGGGGGCATCGGTGCGCGATTCTAACCGCTCACCTCTCGTCGGCGCCGATGTCCGGCATCGCGTCGCGCGTCGCGCCGTCCATGTCGGTCGTCGGCGCGCCCGTCGTCGTGCCTGCGCCGATGCACATCGAGCCGGCGGCCAGGTGCAGATCGCCGGGGTAGGCCACGTAGCCCGCATCGAACGAGACGTTGCCGACGAACGTCCCGTCGGTGAGCGCGTTGACGGCGGCGATCGTCGTGAGCGCCGTCGTGCCTTCGTCGAGGTACAGCGCCGTCGGCGTGTTGTACGGATCGAGGTCGTTGGTCTCGAAGATCCGCGGGTCCGACGCGATGCCGCTCTCGCCGACGCCGAAGCGCATCGGGCAGCTGCCCGCGCGCACGATGTTGCTGCGGTAGATGCCGCTGTTGGCGAGCAGACCGGCCGCGCTCGCGAAGAGCGTGATGCCCGTGCTCGTGCAACCGCTCATCGCGCCGCCGCCGTCGATGTCGTTCGAGTGGGCGTCGATCTCGGAGGTGACGCCCGCGAGCACGTGAAGGCCGATGAAGCTCGACGGTGTGCTGGCCACGACGTTGCACGAGCCCGCGAAGATGCGGTTGTTCTGCAGGCGCGCCGACGAGCGCTCCGTGACGACACCGGTCGCGCTCGTGGTTCCGCAGCCGCCGGTGATGACGTTGCGGTCGACGAGCGGCGAGCTGCCGCCGAGCGCGAGGCCGTAGACGTTCACGCCGCCGCGGCCGGTGATGACGTTGCCCACGATGCGATCGCAGCTGCCCGCGTCGCACTCGACCCCGGTCGAGGAGGGCGGCACGCCGAACTGCGACCCTTCGATGAGCACGTTGTTGCGGATGCCGCAGAGGCTCGGGACGCCTCCCATCGCGCCGCAGAAGATCCCGATGGAGGCCGAGACGCCGCCTTCGCCGCCGCCGGCGATGTGCTGGTTGGCCTCGATGAGCGGCTGGCAGTCGCCCTCCGAGCGGATGCCCGCGACGCGCGAGGACGCGAGATCGCCCGCACCCGCGATGAGCTCGTTGTCCACGATCCAGGGCGACTCGCCGTCGCAGTCGGTGAGCCAGATGCCGTGGGAGTCGGTCTGTCCGCCCCACGCGTTGACGAGGTTGCCGCGCACGACGATCCCGGCGCCGTCGCCCTCGATGCGGATGCTCGCGCCGACGTCGGCGTCGTTGCCGCAGATCGCGCTCGTCTCGACGACCGCGCCCGGCGAGTCGCGCAGCAGGATGCCGTACGAGGTGCCGGTGCCGGCGGTGAAGCGACCGCGGATCGCGTCGAGCGTGCCGCTGCCGCAGAAGTCGTCGCATCGGCCGGACGCGGCGATCGAGTCGCAGTTGCCGCGGATGGTCGGCAGCGAGCCGACGGAGCGGATGCCGATGGACTCGACGGATCCGTTGCCCGCGTAGAGCGACGAGCGCGTGACGAGCGCCTGCGCACCGTTGACGAGCGAGATCGCGTACGAGCGCATCACCGACGGCGTGTTGTTCACGAGCAGATCGGAGAGCGTCACGTTGCGTGCGCCGTCGACCGTGACGGCGGAGGTGTCCGGGGTGTTGCGCCGGTCGATGCGGAAGCCGTCGAGCGTGGTCGGGCTGACGACGCTGCTCGGGAAGAAGACGCCCTCCGGCACGCCCGCGGGCGGCGCCGCGGGAACGATGACGGTCGTCGACCCCGTGCAGCGCGTGAAGCCGGTCGACTCGTAATTGCCCATCACCGAGATCCCGTCGGCCATGGTCACGCGGCCGCGGTACGTGCCGGTCGCACCGCAGCTCGCGCCCGCCGCGACGCAGACGGTGCGAGGCCGGCTCGCGTCCATCGCGGCCCAGTCGATCGCGGCCTGGATCGTCTCGAAGGGTGTCGCGTTGCCGTCCGCGATCGCGGCCGCGTCGTTGCCGGTGGGCGCGACGCGCACGCAGGAGCAGTCTTCGTCGACGGCGCCGTCGCAGTCGTCGTCCCTGCGGTTGCAGCTCGCGTCGTTCGGAGCGGGAGTGCCCGGGACGCACGTCGCGAGCATCCCTCCGACGCACGCGGGCGTCGTGGCCGCGCAGACGCCGACGCCGCACGTCAGCGGCGCGAACCCGTCGTCCGGCGTGCCGTTGCAGTCGTCGTCGTGCCCGTTGCAGGACTCGGGGGTGTCGACGACCTGGCCGGTGCACGCGCTGAAGACACCCGACGAGCACGTGATGGTGCCGGCCACGCAGACTCCGACGCCGAGCGATCCGGGACGCCCCGTGTAGCAGCTGCGCGTCGTGCCCTCGAAGGTGGCGGGGTCGGCATCGTCGCAGTCGAGCCCGCGGCAGCCGGGACCGACACCGAAGCCGTCGCCGTCGCCGTCGGTGCATCCGCCGGCATCGGCTCCCGCGTCGACCGGAGGCATCGCGTCGGGTCCGGCGTCGGGAGGCGGCGTGGAGCCGTCGTCGCCCGCGTCGGGGGGAGGCGTGGAGCCGTCGTCGCCGCCCGCGTCGGGGGGAGGCGTGGAGCCGTCGTCCATCGCGGCGTCGTCCATCGTGCTCGCGTCGTCGTCGGCCGCCGCGTCGTCCGGGATCGCGGCGTCGTCTTCCATCGCGGCGGCGTCGTCGTCGCCCGTATCGCGATCGGACGCGCCGTCACGCGTCGTGCGCGCGTCGAGCGCACCATCGGGAGTGAGCCGATCGATGTCGTTGCTCACGCCGCAGCTGCAGCCCCCGAAGAGGGGAAGGGACGCCAAGACCCAGACCCACCAAGTCGACCCGCAGCGCGTGCGCATGACCCCTCCCCGACAAAGCAGTATTCGTGAAGTTTCTCACGAATCGGGGCTGGAAGTCAGTCTCGGACGAAGCCTCCGTGGAACGTGAAGGGCAACGTCTGGTCGTACCAGGCCCAGCCGATCGGACCGTCGTCGAGCCGTGCCGTGTCGATGACGGCGACGCCGGTGCGCGAGGCTCGCGCGTCGAACACGTGCGCGAGCAGATACGCGTCGTCCGGCCGCGTCGCGCCGGGCTTGCGGACGGGGACCGGCTCCGACGGGAATCGATCGGGCCCGAGGTCGAGCACGCGGGTGTCGCCGCGGTCCACGTCGATGCGCACCAGCCGATCGGGCAAGGTGCTGCAGGCCGCAAATGCGCTCGAGAAGGTCGCGGCGTAGACGACGTCGTGCAGGCCGGGTGCGGTGCGGGGGAACTCGCAGGGCAGCGCGCAGCGCTCTTCGAGCGACGACGTCCTGGCGCGCGGATCGATCGTCGCGCGGTGGAGCCTGCCGTCGATCGGGAAGCCGGGCGCTCCGTCCTTGATGGCCGCGAGCCAGTCGTTGCTGCGAAAGTCGTCGTAGCGCACGAGGTCCACGACGATGCGGCCGTCCTCGCGATCGTGGCTGCCGGCGAAGTGCCACTGGAAGAACGCGGGCACGTGGAAGCGCACGGTGGCGCCGGGATCTCCGATCGGGACGACGATGACCTCGGTGCCGCGCTCGGGCTCCCACGCGAGGCTCGGCGCGAAGCCGGCGTTGCCGAGGAGCAGACGCGCCATGCGCAGGCGCAGAGGCGAGACGAAGAAGACGAGGTGCCGCTCGGTGACGGCGAAGTCGTGGATCATCGTGCCGAAGGCCAGCGGGAGCTTCGTCAGGATGCGTAGCGGGCCGTCCTCCGGAAGCTCGTACACGGTGAGCGCGTTGCCGCGCCCGAAGTCGAGACCGAAGGCCCACGTGGAGGCCCGACCGACGGCGCGGTGGGGGTGCGCGGTGAACGTGCCCGAGACGATGCCGCCGAGATCGCTCTCGCCCAGCGTCGCGAGGTCGTCGGGCGAGATCGCGTAGGGCAGGCCGGCCTCGGACAGCGTGTAGAGGCGACCCTGCCAGTGCAGCACGTTGGTGTTCGAGGCGTTCTTGCCGACGCGCCGGCCGAGGAGCGCGCGAAAGAGCTGCGAGAGGCGCCGCGGCGTGGGGGTCGCGTAGCCGCCTTCGAGCGGACGACCGGCACGGCGCTCGGCGGCGAGCACGGAGGTCTCGACGAGGCGGGCGGCGCCTTCGACGCGTCCTTCGGCGAAGCGCGTGCCGTAGAGCGCGCCGTCGCCGTCGAACCAGTGGTCGTAGCGGCGTCCGAAGGTGGAGAAGAGCGCGGGCCCCGTGCGCCAGAGGGTTCCGCGCAGATCGGCTGGGATCCGGCCTTCGACGGTGAGCGGCTCGAAGCCGTGCTCTCGCGACAGATCGCGAAAGCCGCCCAGGGAACGGGACACGACGGCGCTCGCGACCGACGTCGCGTCGGTGTCGGGGTGCCTCGGCTCGAGACGTTCGGCGCGGGGTGCGACGGCGGAGAGGGTGGACATGGGACCTCCAGGGCTGCTTGCGCGGGCGCCGCTCGCGGTGTGACGACGACGCCGCAGGATGTGAACGCTGTCTACATAGCCGCTATGTAGACGGCGTCAACATCAAAGTAGACAGTGGTAACTTCAGCCGCC
>JADZFZ010000485.1 GCA_020854145.1 Deltaproteobacteria bacterium
GACCTGCGGCTCTCGGATCCGACGGTGTCGCGCGCGCACTTCGAGATCCGCGACGACCGAGACGGATACGTGCTCACGGACCTGCGGAGCACCAACGGGACGATCGTGGACGGCGTCCGAGCGCGCGAGGTGGTGCTCGATCGCGCGCACGCGCTCGTCGCGGGGCAGTCCACGTTGCGCTTCGAGCTGTCGGACCGCGAGACGGAGGTCGAGGTCCCGAAGGCGGGCTTCGGCGGGCTCGTCGGCTCGTCGCCCGCGATGCGCCGGGTGTACGCGACGCTCGCACGCGCGGCTCCGCGCGACGTGACGGTGCTGATCGAAGGCGAGACGGGCACGGGGAAAGAGGTCGCCGCACGCGCCATCCACGCGGCGAGCGCGCGCGCGATGCAGCCGTTCGTCGTCGTCGATTGTGCGTCCTTGCCCGCGAACCTCATCGAGGCGGAGCTGTTCGGCTACGAGCGCGGCGCGTTCACGGGCGCGGTCACGGCGCGCGCCGGGGCCTTCGAGATGGCGGACGGCGGCACCGTGTTCCTCGACGAGCTCGGCGAGCTCGCTCCCGAGCTGCAGCCCAAGCTCCTTCGTGCCCTCGAGAGCCGCGAGGTCCGACGCCTCGGCGGCGCACAGCCGCGTGCCGTCGACGTGCGCGTCGTCGCGGCGACCAATCGCGACCTGCGCGCGGAGGTCAACGACGGGACCTTCCGCGCCGACCTCTACTACCGTCTCGCCGTCGTCACGGTTCGCCTTCCCTCGCTCCGCGACCGACCGGAAGACATCCCCGAGATCGCGCGCCATCTGGTCGCACGCATCGCCGAGCAATCCGGGCTCGCGCTGACGGTCTCCGACGAGACGCTCGAGCGCCTCAAGCGACGTCGTTGGCCCGGCTACGTGCGCGAGCTGCGCAACTTCCTCGAGCGCGCGGTGACGATGTCCGACGGAGACCACCTCGAGCTCGGCGCGACGACCGAGGCCGGCGCAGACGCGTCGAAGGTCGCGCCCGCCACCGACTCCGCCGGCGCGCCCGTCATCGAGCACGACTTGCCATACCGCGTCGCGAAGCAACGCTGGACCGATGCGTTCGAGGCGCGCTACCTGCCCGCGTTGCTGACCCGATGCGAGGGCAACGTCAGCCGCGCCGCCCGCGAGGCCGAGATGGACCGCGCGTACCTCATCAAGCTCCTCAAGCGCTACGACGTACGCTGACGATCCACTTTCAGTCCTCCGGCGGCAGCGCGACCGCTGCGGCGGCGCGCGAGCAGGCGGCTTGCGCATCGGCGTCGAGCCCGCCCGCGAGCCATGCGGCCACACAGACGTAGGCGTCGTCGTCGCGCGTCTGCCAGATGTCGCCGCCGACGTGGTGCATCCCGCCCGCGCGCTCGGCGAGCGGCTTGAGCAGCACGCGGCTCTCGTCGGCGCGCACCTCCGGATCGAGGCCGGCTGCGGACTCGACGTTCGCGATCGCCTCCGCATCGGTCAGCGGAGCTTTCGCCGAACGGAGCGAATCGTCCTCGCGCAGACCTGTCTCGGCGTAGAGGCGCAGCGGTCGGCCCGGATCTCCGTGGCAGTCGAGCGTCGCGCAGCTCGGCTCGAGCACGGCGTGCACGTGCGCTCGGTACGCCGCGACGTCGAGCAAGCGAACGTCCGCCGTCCCCGGATCGGGCCCCGTGCACGCTGCGAGCGCGCTCGCCGACGCCCACGCGATCACGAGCGCCAGACGACTTCGTGCGCGCATGGTCACGGCGGATCCTCCACCAGGAAGATCGGTCCGGCCGACGTCGCGCTGGGCGCGCCGAGCACGTGGCACGTGGCGCAGCTCCCTTCGCGATGGATGCGGCTGCGCATGTGACGCACGCGCTCACCGTGACGGACCTCGACGCGCAACGGCCAATCGAGCTTGAACCCGATCCGCGTCTCTCCGCGGCCCCGCTCGTCGTCCTCGCCGTCGCCATCGCCGTCGCGGACCATGAAGTTGCCTGCTTCGTTCGTGACCACCGACAGCTCGTGCCCGGCTTCATCCGTCACGCGCACCTCGGCGCCCTGCAGGCCCCATGCATCGCCCGCGCGCTCGTACACGGTGCCGGCGAGCACGAAGACCTCGTCGCCGGGCGAGTGCTCCTCGGAGTGGCAAGCGAGGCACGGGTACCCCGGCATGTGCGTCGGACCTTCGCGTCCGTCGTACGGGAGCGCGTCCTCCGCCGCCTGCTCCGGCGTCGTCCACAGACACGCGCCGAGCAGCGGGACGACGATCAGCAGCGACGACGATCGGGTCACGGCGCCCACCTCACGCCGACCTGCCCCACGAGCGAGAGCAGGCCATCGAGGAACAGGAACTCGTGGTAGCGGGTGTACATGACGTTGGCCTCCGCATACGCCTCGAGCGTCTCGAAGCGCAGCACGAGGCGCGCCCCGCCGGTGCCCGACGTGTAGCTCGACAGGTCGCGATCCGCGGTCCGGTAGCGCGGGATCTGCTCTTCGTTGGCGACGACGTACGTACGTCGATAGAAGGACGCGCGCCCCTGGTGATAGAGCCGCGCCTGCACGTCGAGCTCCACGTGGCTCGACAGCTCGAGCGCGAGCACCGGCTCGATCGCCCCCGCCATCAGTGACCACGAGTCGCGATACCCCTGCACGTCGACCCGCAGCGATCCACGGAGCGCGGGCAACCAGCCCATCACGCGAACACCGGCCGCCTGCGTGATGCGCGAGTCCGGGATGCTCTCTTCGGGCCGCGCTCCGAGCCGGTAGGCATCGTACGTCTCGAGCGTCAGCCGCGTCCCGTCGGCGCGCGCACGCTCGATGCCCGCGCGGTCGAAGAGCGCGACGTGCCGGTAGGGCTTCTCCATGTATCCGTCGCGAACACCGAGCGCGTAGGTGCCGCGCACCAGCCATCGCGTCGAGAGGACCTGCGTGAGCGACACGGTCGCGGCGTGTGCGGCGAGCGACTCCGACCAGACGTCGAAGGACGTCCCGCTCCGACCGATGGTGTCGAGCGTCAACCCGTACGAGAGCGCGAGCGTCGTGTCGGACGAGCCGAGGCGACTCTGCCAGGTGCCGAACGCGCCGTGCGACACGTAGTCGGGCTCGATGGAGAGGCGATAGCCGATCCCCGGGAGGTGGTCGCCGAAGCCCTTCGAAGCGTCGAGCTCGATCTCCGTGCGCACCTCGCTGAAGCGCGTGGACGCGCTCGACACGACGTCCACCGACGCTGCCGTCACGACGTCGACGGTCGCGCGCACGCCGATCTCGCCACCGTCCTCGTCGAGGCCGATGCGCGCCGAGACCTGCGGCGAGACCACGAGCACGTTGTCGGTGTCGGCATAGACGAGCGTGTCGGCGCCTGACCGAAGATGCGCTTCGGCCGCGCCGACGTCCGGCCAGCAGAACGCGACGGCGATCGAGGCCACGCGCACGGCCCATCGACGGGGCGTCAGTTGCAGCCGCATCCGCCACCGCCCGCACCGAGCGCACCCCCGGCTCCCTCGCGCGTCGTCAGGAAATGACGCCGAAGCGCATCACGATCCGGATCCGGATCGGGCGCCATCGCCGAACGCGCGAGATCCTCGCGCTCCCAGGGTCGCGTGGTCGCGCACGCCGAGAGCCACGACGTCGCGAGCGCGACGAGGATCGCCAGGATGGGACGCCACCGAGACCGCGTTCGGTCGGACACGTCGTTGGCGCAGTCTGCTCCCCACGCCTCGCGTTGTCATGGCCGCGCCCCACACGATCGGTTGAGAGGACGCAATCGACGCGACGTCCGATGGCGCGCCGGCGCGATCAAGGCCGTGCAACGGTAGGCGTCTGGTAGCGACGGCGCCCTTCGGGGCTCTCGACCCAGCGCTTCAGCTCGTCGGGCACGCGCAGCGACCAGTGGTGGATGCGCTCCTCGAACAACAGCCGGACCAACCCGTCGCCCACGTCGACCATGCCGCCGAACACCACGAGCGTGCGGCGCGTGCCGTGCGGCAGGATGCGGAAGAAGCCGTACGCGGCGTCGATGTCGTGCGGCTGCGCGCGATCGAGCGCGAACTCGAGGTCGCGCTGCGCGTCGTCCACGCGGAGATCGAGCGCGTATCGCGCCGACACGGGCCCGAGCTCGTGACGCAGCCGCAACGAGGCCCGCGCTCCGCGTCGCGCGACGTGCACCTCGACGAGCCGCGGCATGAAGCGCACCCAGCGCGGGTAGTCGAGCGCTGCGCGCCACACCGCGTCGGGCGTCGCGTCGATCACGACCCACGCGGCGCCTCCCACGTGCCGCTGCCCGCGGATCACGCGCACCTCGGGACGCACCACGAGCTCGCCACGCTCCATCCGACGTCGCTCGTCCACGTCGAAGGGCGCGTCCGCCGTCTGCGTCTGGGCGCCGGCGATCGACGCGGAGGCGACCGCTGCGGCGAGCGCCACCCACACCGCGTCCCGTCGTGAAGGCAGCCGACTCATCGCTGAATTCCGAGTGAGCCTTCCGCCCGCGCAGCGGGCGACGGCGAAGTCGCAACCGCAGCTGAGCGCAGCGACACGGTGCGAAGTCTGTCCGAAGATCGGGACACGTCATTCACGGGGGAATCGTCCCCCGCCCATCACTCGGTGCTAGAGCTTCTCACGTGTCGATCGATCTCGTGCTCGCCGTCGTGCTCCCGACGTTGCTCGCGGGGATCGTCGTGCCGATCACGTTCATGGCGAGCGCGACGTGGCGCTTTCGCGATCTGGACGCGACGGCCGTGCGACGGGTGCTTCGTACCGCGGTGGGAACGGGCCTCCTCTTCGGCGCGGTCGGTGGCGTCGTCGCGATCCTGATCGCGGCCGCGTCGGGCATCCCGTGGGTGACCGCAGCCGGCTCGTCGGCCGTCATCGTCGCGCTCGCCGTCTGGAGCGTGAATGCGGCGGCTCCCCTCAAGCGCGTTCACCGCTTGGCCCAGCAGCTCGAGGTCGAGCGCACGCGCGAGAGCGCACGCAAGGAGCTCCTCGCGATCGCCGCCACCGCACCCGCCGACGCCGTGGGCCAGTCGATCCGCATCTCCGTCGCCACCGCGCTTTCGAACGGTCGGCTCCACGTCGATGCGCGTCGGATCCTCGAAGCCCTCGGCACCGCCGAGCTCGACGCGCACGAGCGCGAGCTCCGCGCCCTCGGGCTGTTCGCGTGCTGCGTCTACATGCGCGACCTCGAGGCGGCCCGCGCCGCGCTCGCGGCCGTCCCGCCGCTCGAGCCCGGCAGCATCCACGCCGCTTCGCGCGCGCGCGTCGAGGCGCTCCTGCTCGTCTACGAAGGCAAGCCGGACCAGGCCCTCGCGCTCATCGCGACACCCTTCCCCGATCCCGACGGCGAGCGCAGCCGTCGGGTCGTGCTCGCCCACGCACACGCGGCCAACGCGGACGAGCGCTCGATGACCGAGTGCCTCGCGTGGCTCGAGCAGCACCACGGCCGCGAGGCGCTCTCGCGCGTGGTCGAGCCCGAAGGCCCCGCGTCCTCGGCAGCCTGGTCGCGGATGCAGGGCCACGCCGCTCCGTACCGACGCTGATCGCCCGCGCTACGATGCCCGCGATGCGCGGCCTTCCTCTCGCGATCAGCGCCGTCCTCTCCATGTCGATCGGGTGCGGCGGCGCCCCGCGCGACTTCCAGCCGCAGCGCGTCGCGAACCGCGAGGTCTCGGAGCTCACGATCTTCGACGATGAGGGCAACGACCAGGCGCTGGCCGACCATCTGGGCAGCCCGCTCGTCCTCCACGTGTTCGCGAGCTGGTGCGCTGCGTGCCGCGTGGAGCTTCCCGCGCTCATGCAGCTCGAGACCGACACACACATCCCGGTCGTGGCGCTGAGCATCGACCCGACGTTCGGGCGCGTGCGCGCCCTCTTCGGCGGTCGCGCCCCACCCAACGTGTTTCGCGTCGACGAGCAGGACGTCCGGCGTGAGCTGGGCGTCTCGTCGCTCCCGCAGACGTTCCTCGTGGATGCCCGCGGCCGCGTGCGCGTGCGCTTCGCCGGAGCGCGCGACTGGAGCGACGACGACCTGCGCGACCTCGTGCGCCGCGAGCTCGGCCTCGAAGAGTAGCGATCAGCGACGCCGGCGCCCGCGCATCGCGACGACACCCATCAGAAGGACGAGCCAGCTCCACCTCGCGATGGAGCGCGTCGTCTCCACCTCGTCGCGATCGCTCGTGCGCGCACGCCCCGCCGCCACGCAGCCGCACCCCTCGTCCGCCGTGTCGAGCGGCTGCGACGCAGCGTCCATCGCGGCGGCGCCGTCGGCCGATCCAGCGCCCGCGTCGCGCGTCGCGCCGTCTCCCGCGTCGGTGGACGCACCGTCGCCGGCGCCACCCTCGGCAGCTCCGGCGTCGCGGCTCCCCGCGTCGATCGACGGGCCGGCGTCGCGACCCGACGTACGCGTCTGGATGGTGAGCCTCACGGCCCAATCCCCTTCGATGCCGAGGTCTTCCGACCAGTGCCAGCTGCCTGCGCCGCTCGTGCTGTAGACGAGGTTTCGGTGCGGCATGATGCCGTCGCGATCGCCGATCGGGAACGCGTCGGGATCCTCTCCCGTCATCGCGCTCGAGCAGCTGCCCGGCATCGGCACGACGGGAGGCGAGATGTCGACCAGGACGCGCACGTACCCGGCGCTCTCGATGCGCTCGGTGGCCTCCACGGGCAACGTCGTGAACGTCACCGCGATGTCGGCGACGCCGGTCTCGGCCGCGCTCGCCACGAGCGGCGCCTCCTCGAACGTCCAGACGAGCCGCTCTCCGTCGCCGCCCGGATCGAGCGCCGGCTCCGCCGCGTCGCCCACCCAGATCTCGATGCGCGACGTGCGCACGTCTCCCGGATCCATCGACGCCTCGCAGCGCGCGCCGGTGCGACGCGCGGCCGCGATCGCGATGCGCACGTCGACGAGGTCGAACGGGTAGTCGCTCCGCTCGGGCACGAACACGGAGCCGAAACGCTCGCCCGTGCAGAAGCCGCAGAGCACCGACGCCGGCGTCTCGGCCGTCACCGTGTCGTTCGCGATCGTGCGCTCGGCCCGCGCCATCGACGGCAGCGCGAGCACGAAGGACAGCACCGCGAGCCATCGCGCCACGCGCCGATGATAACGGGTGCGCTCTCGCCGCGTCGCTTGACGTCCATCAACGCGACCCGTCCGGGCCGACCGAGACTCGCGCACCGGCGGTGGAGCCGCCGAGGAGCGCGTGATGCCCGAGACCCTCGATCACCGATCGCTTTACCGCCTGCCGTGGAGCCTCACCGACAATCCCATCGCGTGGCTCGAGCCCACGCAGGCCTGCAACCTCGCGTGCGACGGCTGCTACCGGAAGAACGTGAAGGAGCACAAGTCCATCGACGAGGTGCAGAGCGACCTCGACGTCTTCGCGCGTCTCCGCAACTTCGACGGTGTCTCCATCGCGGGCGGCGATCCGCTCGTGCACCCGCAGCTGCCGGAGATCGTGCGCCGCGTGACGCGCATGGGGCGCAAGGCGATCATCAACACCAACGGTCTCGCCATGACCCCCGAGCTCCTGCGCGAGCTGAAGAGAGACGGGCTGATCGGTCTGACCTTCCACGTCGACTCGAAGCAGGGCAGACCCGGCTGGCGCGACAAGACCGAGACCGAGACCAATGCCCTTCGCCAGCAATACGCAGACATGGTGTTCGAGGTCGGCGGGCTCGCGTGCGCGTTCAACTCGACGGTCTACGAGGACACGCTGCACGAGGTGCCCGACATCGCCGACTGGGCCGCGCGCAACATCGATCGCGTCCACACGGTCGTCTTCATCAACTACCGCGCAGCGACGGTCGCGGGGTTCGAGTACTACGTCGGCGGCGAGAAGGCCCCCATCCGCGACCTCGTCTACACGCGCGAGGACGAGAAGCGCCGGGTCGACATCAGCGCACGCGAGGTCGCCGCGACGCTCAAGGCGCGCGACCCGGAGTTCGCGCCGTGTGCCTATCTCAACGGCACCCACTCGCCGGACTCGTTCAAGTGGCTGCTCGCCTTCCGCGCCGGCACCACGAAACGCGTCCACGGCTACCTCGGGCCGCGATTCATGGAGCTCTCGCAGGCGAGCCATCACGTCGTGACGGGTCGCTACCTGAGCTACGCGCCACCTTGGACGCTGTCGGTCGGACGCTCCGTGCTCGCGACCGCCTGGCCCGTGGACGCCGGCGTGCGACGCACGGCCGTCTCGTACCTGCGCTCGTTGGCGCTCCAGCCGTGGCGCGCCCTCGACAAGGTCCACCTGCAGTCGGTGCTCATCATCCAACCCATCGATCTGCTCGAGGACGGCACCGCCAACATGTGCGACGGCTGCCCCGACATGACCGTGCACGAAGGCAAGCTCGTGTGGTCGTGTCGCCTCGAAGAGCCCCGCAGCTTCGGCGCATTCGTGACCGCCGTCCCCGAGGGCGGGATCACCCCGCCGTGTCGGCCGGAGCCGGCGCGCCCCTCGTAGCGGCGCGTCGCGCTCGGCGTCTTTCCCCATCGTCATCGTCACGCGCCGGCTCTTGCGCTACACGGGAGCCATGACCTCGGATGCGCGACGGACGCTGCGCGTCGACACGATCGCCATCGCCGAAGCGATGGACATGTCGGACGAGCATCGCTTCCGGAACTACCTGGACCTCCAGACCGGCGAGGTCGCGCTGGTCTGTCTCGAGCGCATGTCCTTCGATCGGCCGGACCCCGTCCAGCAGAGCATCGAGGACGAACCGGACCGTTACGTCCTCATCCCGGCCACGGCGTCGCGGGACGAGTACGAGCTGATGCACTCCTTCGCCGAGGAGATGGCGGATCGACGCATCCGCGATCGGGCCCTCGACGCGCTTCGCGGAAAGGGCGCGTTCTCGCGATTCAAGCATCTGATCTCGCAGCACCCGGAGCTGCGCGACGCGTGGTACGCGCGCCGCGACGAATGGCTCGTCGGCGAGGCGACGCGATGGTTGCGCAGCGAGGGCCTCGAGCCCGTCCTGCCGAGCCGCGTCGCACCGGGCGCGCCCGCACCTGCGCCCGCTCCGCCCAGCGCGCGCCTCGAGCTGCTCCACGTGCTGCTCTTGGGCGGCGCGAGCGGCGCGAGCGACCGGGTCGACGGCTGCGTCCGCCGCCGCGTCCGGACGCGGCGCCCGGAAGATGCACACACGCTCTTCGTCCGGCTCGCGCGCGACCTCTGCGAGCTCCGTGGCATCCCCTGGCGAGATCAGCTCACCGCCGGGAAGAGCACTTTCGAGGTCGAGGACATCCGGCTCGACACGACGCCCGAGGGGATCGAGGTCACCGTGCGCGTCCCGGACGACGTCGCTCGAGCGTTCGCCGCGCAAACGGACTGATCTGCGCGCCGTCGAAGGCCGGGGGATCAGTCGCCCGCGTGGTCTGCGGAAGGTCTCGGTCGACGTGCCCGGCGCGCGCGTCGCTCGACGAGGATCGCAGCGATCGCCAGCGCGATCCAAGTCGCCGCCCCCGCCGAGCGCGAGGAGCTCGGCGCCGCTCCCACCGCGCACCCACCGTCGCCGTCGCCGGCGCCGCCCCTCGCGCCATCGCGGCCCGCGTCCGCTGCCGGTGGAGGCACGACAGCTCCGTCCGGACCCGGAGGTGGCGTCGGCGTCGGCGTGGGAGTGGGCGTCGGCGTGGGCGGCGGCGCGTCGCCGGGACCTTCGTAGGGGCCGGGATCCGGGGCGGATCCGAGAGGTCGCGAATTGCCGCGGATGTCGTCGCGCGCCTCGCCGGGGGTGCCCGCGAGGCTCACGCCGCGATCGAGCGTGACCATCGACGTGGGCGCGCACGACGCGACGATCGCGGTCCACGTCGAGCCCGTGCACGAGCCGATCGCGGGGTCGCCCGTGGTCGCGCCGGGCTCCGAGCTCGGATCCGCGAGCCCACCGGTCGGGAGCCCCGCGCCCGCGTTCCAGTACGCGTTGCCCTGTGCATCGAAGCCGCGCACCTCGGACGACTGCTGCTGGTAGAGGTCGTCGAGCCCGCCGCTCGTCGAGACGATCAGGTTGTTCGCGACGTGCACGTCCTCGCTGCGTCCGGCGGGTGCGTTGCCCGCGCGGATCTGCACGATCGGGCCGGAGACGTCGATGAACAGGTTGTGGACGATCCACGCGCCCTGGACTTCGTAGATCGCGAGCCCGCCGCTGCCGCAGCGCAGGAAGACGTTGTTGCGCGCGACCATCTCGTAGCCTTCGAAGTCGCCGTCGATGAGGTCCGCATCGGTGACGCCGCCGAGCCCGACGCCCGGCTGCGTGAAGGAGGCGCCGCCGCAGTCGAAGACGTTGCGCTCGAAGACGACCCGCCGCGACCCGCCTTTCGCGTACATCAGGAGATCGCCGCAATCGTGGAAGTAGCTGTCGCGCACGATGACGTCGTCCACGTCGACGAAGTCGACGCACTCCTGGAACGGGATGTCGTCAGCGTCGCGGCGCCCCGCGCCCCACGTCTCGACGCGCTCCAGCGTGATGCGCGAGGCCTGGTTGATCTTCATGACATCGCCGTTCGGGCCCGCGTCGTGCGCCCGCACGTCGCGCAGCACGATGTCGTGCGAGGCGCCGTCGATGTGGATGAGGTTGTCGCCGCCGTTGCGGATCTCGAGGTTCTCGAAGACGAGGTAGCTGCCGCCGTCACCGATGCGCAGGGTCTCGCCGCCGCCTTCGATCACCACATCACCGAGGGCGCCTTCGCCTCGCACGGTGATCGGCGCGCCTTCGCGCCCCTGCACGTCGATCCATCGGCCTCCCGCGTAGCTGCCGGGCGCGAGCAGCACGACGTCGCCCGGCGCCGCCGAGCGCATCGCGTCCACGAAGTCCTGGCCAGGCGACACGCGGATCTCCGCGGCGCGCGCGGAGCCTGCGAACGCCAAGAGGAGCACTGCCCCGGCGATTCCGAAGCCGACGGTGGGACGACGCGACGTGAGGAGGGACATGAAGGGCTGCTATACGGACCCGCGGGAGGCGCGCAACGCCCCGGACCCGGTCGCGTGTCGAGGATCGACGCGGCCACCCACACCATAGCCGACCGCTATCGCGCGCATAACGAAGCGGCATGAGCCGATTGATCCGCGCCGCCTCAGGCTCTCGACATGGGGAGCGTCGGACGCTGGGTGAGGAGGGTCGGCGGCGCGGACACCACCTTCGACGCGGCAAGGCGTCGTCGGTTCGTCCGCGCGCTCGAAGCCGACTTCGATTGGAGCAAGCTCGGCGCGCGCCTCGACGCGACAGAGCGTGATCGGGCGCGCAGCCTCTGGATCGCCCGGATGCGCGACGAGCAGCGCGCGGTCGTGGCGATGAGCCAGCTCGTCGCCGACCTCGCACGGCTCGGCGCTCCGCTCGACGTCCTCGGCGCAGGGGCCGCCGTGATCCACGACGAGACGCGCCACGTGGACGTCTGCGAGCGCGTCGCTCGGGCGCTCGATCCCGCGCGACCGTTTCGCACGACGCCGCCCGAGATGCCGCACCACGGCACCCTCGAGCTGCGCCATCGCGTGGTCGTGTCGGTGGTCAGCTTGCTCTGCGTGGGCGAGACGTTGTCGATGTCTCTGCTGCGCGCGGCGCGCGATCACTGCGACGACGAGGTGACGACCGACGTGCTCGAGGGGCTCCTCGCGGACGAGTCGATCCACAGCCGCTTCGGCTGGTGGTGGCTCGAGACGCCGCAAGGCGAGCTGCGCGACGACGAGCGCCCGAAGGTGGCGCGCATGTTGGCGCGGCTCTTCGCGCGCCTCGATCGTTCCCTCGGCGCCGAGGCCCCCTGCGTCGGGGACGCGATGGGCGCGCCACCGTCTCTCGTGCGCAGGGACGTCTTTCACGCGGTGCTGCACGACACGATCTTGCCCCGGCTCGAGGCACACGGGATCGCGGCGCGCGCCGCCTGGTGCGATCGCGCGCTGCGCGAGGCTGCTTGAGGAGGGAGGCTTGCGATGGGCTCGATGAGAAACGTGGGGCTCGTGTTGTGCGCGGGGGCGCTGCTCGGCGCGACGTCTTGCGAGGACGACGACGGCGGCGCGCCGGAAGGGCTCGGGATGAGCACGCCGGATGGCGGCTCGACGCCCGACGCGCACGCGGATCGTGACGTGCGCGACGCGGACGCGGCGGCATCCGGCGACGTCGACGCCTCCATGATCGACGCGATGACGTGGGGCTGCGTGTGGGGCGAGTGCGCGAGCCCAGGCGACGACGCGGACGGCGACGGCTCGCCCGCGAGCGAGGACTGCGACGACGCGCGACCCGACGTCTTCCCGGGCGCAGGCGGTGCGCAGGGCGAGGGGCCGTGGGGCTCGGCGACGTGCTGCGACGGAGTCGACAACAACTGCGACGGCTTCGAGGACGGCGACGTCAACGACGACGAAGGCACCACCGACGGGTGCTGTCACATGTGGGCGCCCTGCATGGCAGCCATCGCCGAGGCGGAGGACGACACCGCCCGCGCCTGACGGTTCACTCGGTGTGCCCGCGGCCGCGGACGTAGGCCTCGGTCGGCGCGATGATCTCGCGCTCGAACTGCGCGCGCGTCATCGTGCGGTCCAACGCTTCGAGCACGACCCGCTCCTCGGCTCCGAAGTGCGCGCGCACGAGACCGAGCAGCGCGATCACGCGGAAGCCCGCAGCGATCACGGTGGGCTCCGAGCGATCGCTTCCGTCGACGACGGCGGCGAGCGCTCGTACCTCGCGGTGCACGACCGTGTGCTCGTAGCGGAGCGAGTCCGTCCAGCGGTGCGGCGATGCGCTCGCGACCGTCCGATCGGCGACCGCGTAGAGGACGTGCTCCTCCGCGTCCGCGTGGGGGCCGAGCTCGCGCGTGAAGAACCCGAGGGCCGCGCGCAGCCGGGCATCGGCCTCGGCAGGTCGCTCGACGAGCGACCTCGCGATGCGGTCGGTCTCCTCGATGCGGCGCAGGATGTGCGCGTGCTCGGCGCGAAACGCGGCGCTCGCGCGCTCGTCGTGCGCGTCGAGCGTCCCGTGGTGGTGATCGCCGTGCCCAGCCCGAGGCGTGACGCGCGGCGACGAGCCCGCGACGGGTGCGCTCGCGCAAGCACCCAGCCCCACGACCAAGGCGATCCGCGTGACGACGTGCCTCATCGCTCCTCCTCCTCCTCGGCGGCCGCCGCGCCTCCGGTCGCCGCCGGAGCGTTCGGCCCCGCCGGCGCGTAAACCCCGGCTGCGCCATGGCGGTACACGAGCTCGCCGCCCGCGTGGCCGACACGGATCCCGAGCACCGCGACGACGAGCGTTGCGAGGCTCGTGCCGACCGACACCCATCGACGTGCGGCATCGCTCTTCAAGAGCAACACGACGACGCTCGCTGCGAGCGTCGCGGCTGCCATCCAGACGAACACGGCGGCAGCCTCTTCGTGCGCCTCGAGAACCTGCTCGGCGACGATGCGCTCCACGCGCTCCTCGTCCTGCTCGCCGGTCCGCAGCGCCATCACGCCGGTCGCGACCAAGAGCACCTGCAGGCCCACGACGGCCAGCCAGGCTCGTTTGGGCAGCCAGTCGCGCCACATGGCCACCGTGAGCGCGACGGCGAGCAGAGGCACGATGATTGCGAGCCCGAGGGGGAGATGAACGATCGCGGGATGCAGCGGAGTGTCCATGCGCCGCACGATGCGGCGCCGGTGACGATCGGCCATGGAGCCGATGACGTACGACCCGCCAACGACCTGGAATCACGGGCGAACGTGCACGCCGATGCGTCGGATGACGCATCGGGGATCCGCCCCTTCGTCTGGGTCGGCATGGGTCTGTTCGCGTTCATCGCGGTCCTCGTCGGGATCGACGTCATCGACGACTCGCTGTCGGGCACGAGCATCGGTCACGTCGCCGCCGAGGTCGCCGTCGCGCTCATCGCGTGGCTTGGCGCCGCGCTCGCGGGCTGGACGCTCCTTCGCGAGGCGCGCGCCGCGCGAGGTCGTGCCGCCGCCTTGCGGGGCGAGCTCTCCGCCGCCCGCGAAGACGCCGAGCGTTGGCGCACCGAAGCACGCTCCGTCGTTCGCGGCCTCGCGAGCGCCATCGACACCCAGCTCGTCCGGTGGCAGCTGACCGCCGCCGAGCGCGAGGTCGCGATGCTCCTTCTCAAGGGCCTCAGCCTGAAGGACATCGCCGAGGTCCGCGGCACGAGCGAGCGCACGGTTCGCCAGCAGTCGCTGTCCGTCTACCGCAAGGCCGGCTTGGCCGGGCGCGCCGAGCTCTCGGCGTTCTTCCTCGAGGATCTCCTCGAGCCGCCGTCAGCCCAGCCTCGAGACACGACCGGCACGGCCTGACCGCAACCGCGGTGCCCGGGCGCTCGGGTCCGGACTCCCCGAGCGGTCGCGCGCAACGCTTGCTCGAATGCGTGGCGCGAGCACGGGATCGCCCGGATGGCCCTGGGTTTTCGCCGGATCTCTCCCCTGGCACGGCGACTGCCAAGCAGTCGGCATCCTGCGCCCCCGCAGGGTGAAAGAGGAAACGACATGAACGCAAACAAGACTCCGAAGGCGCCTTCGAAGATCACGCTGGCCGACCTCGTGAAGCGCGGTGCGCGACCCGCGACCGCAGAGCCGAAGACGGAGGCGCTCGCCGTCCGCACGAACCTGCGCGCCGGCCTCTCCGAGGCTGGCAAATACGCAAAGTTCGCCAAGTACTGATCCACACGACTCTTCGAGCCCTCTCCGGGCCCGCACC
>JADZFZ010000486.1 GCA_020854145.1 Deltaproteobacteria bacterium
ACAGACGATCTCCCACTCGCCGACGATGGCCTCCCGAAGCGGCCGCGATCGCGCGCACGAGCAGGCCGCGAAGCCGAGCACGGCGGCCAATCCGAGCAACCCGCCTACCGCCTTCACGGTTCGCAGCCTATCGCAACGACCCCCACTCGTTGCCCTGGGAACCGGCGCCGGCCCGCGCTCGTGGCCATGACGGCGCGAGTCACTCTCTCCATCCGTGCTCGCTGCGCGTTGCTGGGGCGTCGCATCGCTGACGTGCCCCGATGGCCGCCAAGCCTGCGGCGAGTGCTGATCCCGCACGCCTGACGCCTCGCTCCCGCCCGCGCGAGGATTGCGCCGGCTCCATCGTCGCGCGCCACGGGGAGCGCATGCGTCTTCGGTGGCGGCGTCGCCACGGAGGTGCGGACGCGCCTGCGCGAGCCGCGCGATGGAGAGGCGACGTCTGCGTGGACTCGCGTGCGTGCCTCGCGCAGATGGAGGCCTCGACGGCACCGTTGGGTCCGTGCGCGTGCTCGAAGCGGCCCGTGAAGCAAACGCCCGGGCGATTCGCGACCGATCGGGTACCTTCGTCTCGTGCAACGCGAGCTCTCGTGGGCGTCGCTCGCATTCGCGCTCGCCGTGGGCTGCGGCGGCGGCGGCGATGAAGGCTGGGAACGGGTGTCGGCGCCGCCGTCGAGCACGACGCTCACCGACGTCTGGGCTTTCTCCGAGACGGACGTCTGGTTCGTCGATGGCGGGCCGGTGGTCCATCGTTACGACGGCTCGTCGTGGTCGACGCTGGAGACGCCCGCGGCAGGAGTCAGCTGCATCTTCGCGATCTCGGTCGAAGAGGTCTATCTCTGTGCCGGCGGCGGCCTCGTCCGCTACGACGGCGCGAGCTTCACGGTGATCGACGTCGAGACCCCGACCGGTCTGTCCGCGATCACCGACGTCTGGGCATCGTCGGCCAACGACGTCTGGGCGGTCGGCGACGACGCGATCGCCGCGCACTACGACGGAACGACCTGGAGCCGGCACTCGATCGGCGCGTCGTTCAACAGCTCGGTGTGGGGCTCCGGGCCAGACGACGTCTACGTGCTCGGGACGTTCGATCTCGTCCACTACGACGGCAGCGCGTGGACCGAGGTGTCTCTCGACTCCGGCGCGGGCGACGGGCAGGTCTGGGGGACCCGCGCGTCCGACGTCTGGGTCATGACCGACTCTTCGAGCCTCGCGCACTACGACGGCGCCAGCTGGCAGAGCGTGGAGACCGACGGCTTCGTCGGCGATCTCGCTGCGGTCTGGGGCCCGAGCCCCGACGATCTCTGGGCTGCCGGCAGCGCCGGAGCGATCGCCCATTGGGACGGCCGCTCGTGGTCCGAGGTCACCCACCAGACGATCGGCTCACCCTACCTGCGCATGCTCGTGGCCGTGCACGGCACATCGTCGACCGACGTCTGGGCCGTTGGCTACCAGCTCGGCGAGGGAGGCTCGTCGGCGGTCATCTATCACCACGGCCCCTGAAGCGAGCACACGAGCTCCGCCTCCTCGTCGGCCACTTGCACCACGGCGCGATCCGGCTCGGGCTCCCCGTCGTCCGTTGCCGCGGTCGCCGAGCCCACGCCCTGATCGTCGCCCGCACGTCGCGAGCCCTCGGGCTCGGCCGCGCAAGCGGGCCGGCGATCACCTCCGCGACCGCCGGGCCGCGACGTTCGTGATCGTCTGCCGGGTGAACGCCGCACCATTCACGACGGGGCTCGCTCCGCTCGGGGGCGCAGCCGACGCGCGAGCGGCTCTACTCGGCGTCGCCATCGGAACGCGCGGGCTTGGCTTCGCGCAGCAGCGCCACGTCGCTCGCGTCGAGACGCGCGCGCACGAGCAGGTCGGGGCGACGCTCGCGCGTCCGCACGAGCGACTGCTGGCGCCTCCATCGAGCGACCTTCGCGTGATCGCCGGACACGAGCACCTCGGGCACGCGAAGACCGCGCAGCTCGGCGGGGCGCGTGTACTGCGGATGCTCGAGCAGCCCGTCGCCGTGCGACTCGACCGTTGCGCTCTCCGGGTTACCCAGGACGCCCGGAAGGAGACGTCCGACGGCGTCGAGCACGGCGAGCGCCGCCACCTCGCCGCCGGTCATCACGAAGTCTCCCAGCGACAGCTCCTCGTCGACGAAGCTGCGCACGCGCTCGTCGAAGCCTTCGTAGCGCCCGCACACGAGCACGAGCCGATCGACCTTCGCGAGCTGGCGGGCGCGCGCCTGGACGAATGGCTCGCCTTGCGGCGTCAGCAGCACGCGTCGCGTCGCGCTCGGGTCGGCACCCTCGCACGCCCGCTCGATCGCGGCGATGAGCGGGCCAGGCAACATCACCATGCCGCTTCCCCCGCCGTACGGCGCGTCGTCGGTGCTCTGGTGCCTGTCGCGCGTGAAGACGCGCGGGTTGATCGTCTCGAGCGCGAGCACGCCCGCGCTCACGGCGCGACCGAGCACGCCGTGGATCGCGAACGGCGCGACGAGCTCGGGAAACAGCGTGACGACGACGATCTTCAACGTCGCCCTCCCCCGCCCCGACCCCCGCGCGCGTGCGGAGGCGGATTCGCGCGGCCCGGTCGCGCCGGTGGTTCCATCAGCTCGGCGACCGATCGCGCCTCGAGCGTGACGACGCGCGCCTCCATGGACACCGAGATCACCAGGTCCGCCACCATGGGCAGCTCGGCGACGCGACCGTCGTCGGCACGCACGACGAGCGCGTCGACGCTCGGGTACGGGATGACGTCGAGCACGACGCCGAGCCGCTCGCCGGTCTCGTCCCGCGCCTCGAGCCCGACGAGATCGACGTGGTAGTGCTCGCCCTCCTCGAGGGCCGGCAGCGCGTCGCGCGCGACGCACACCTCGAGGCCGCGCATGGCGTCGGCGGCGTCGCGATCCGCCACGCCCTCGAACGCGACGACCACGGCGCCGCTCACGTAGCGCGCACGCGTGATCCGCGCCTCGCGGGTCATGGGCTCGCTGGGATCGGCTCCCGCCGGGCCGTCGCGTGGCGCGCGCCGCAACGAGACGCGCGTGGCGTCCGCGAGGGTACGGCTCTCGGGGTTGTAGAGCCGGATGCGCACCTCGCCGCGCAACCCGACGGAGCGCTCGACGCGGCCGAGCGCGATCAAGTTACTCGAGGATCTCGACGATGACGCGCTTGCGCGCCTTGTTGCCCGCCGCCCAGACGACCTGACGCAACGCGCGCGCGGTCCGGCCATCGCGACCGACGACCTTGCCGATGTCCTTCGCGTCCACGCGTACCTCGACGCGCACGCGGTCGGGGTCGCCCTCGCCGATCGTCTCGGTGACCGTGACGGCCTCGGGATCGTCGACGAGCTCTTTCGCGAGATAGCCGACGAGCTCGGCCCAGGGCCCGTTCGTCGCCACGCGGCTCAGGCCTTTGCCGCGGTCTTCGCGGCGGCCTTGGCCTCGACCGCCATCCGCTTGAGCAGGTGCTCGACCGTCAGGCTCGGCTTCGCGCCCACGCCCATCCAATACGCCAGGCGATCGGAGTCGATCTTGGCCTGCGTGACGGGGAGCTTCGGGTCGTAGGAACCGATGCGCTCGAGGCGCTTGCCGTCCCGCGGGTTGCGCGAGTCGGTCACGATCACGTGATAGAACGGATTCTTCTTCGCACCGGCTCTCGAGAGCCTGACCTTCACCATCGCGTTGCTCCTGAAAGACCGTGCTCGACGTCGCCCGGCCGTAAAAAGAGGCGCGGAGCATGTGCCGGCAGCTCAGGCCCGTCAAGCAGCGCCCCCCACCCGGTCCGCAGGGAGCCGACAAGACGGAGACCTCTCGCGAGGCTCAGCCTCCGGGACAATCGGCTGCGCACAGGCCGATCCGGCCGTCGTGGCGCTCCGCACAACACCTCTCGCGCGGTGGGCAGTCCTCGTCGCCGTTGCACAGCCGCACGTTCGGGGCCGCGCACTCCGACGCGTCCGTGCAACGCGTGCTCAACGGGTTGGCGGCCGACCAGCCGAGGTCCTCGTAGCTCCGGCTCGGCGCGCCGCAGCACACCCCCGTCTCGCAGTCCTCGGGGCCGTCGCACGCGTGGCGCGCGTAACAAGCGCGCTCGCCCGCGTCGCAGATGTTCGTGATCGTGAAGCAGCACGAGAGCGGTAGAACGCAGGAGGCATCCGCGCCCGACGAGCCGCACGCGACGCCCACCTCGGGCTCGGCGGCGAGCGGACCGCACGAGAACAGCGTCGCGGAGAACGCGCCCGTGCTCGCGGGCGTGTGCTGCGTGGAGCCCTCGGGGCAGTGCCAGCCTCGGTCCTCGGTACACTCCATCTCCACGCGCGTCGCGCCGTCGCAGCAGAGCTCGTCGGTCGCGGGGTCGCTCCGGTAGCGCCGGCAATCGTGACGACAGCGACCGACCGGAGCCGCGCACTCGGCCACCGCAACGTGCACGCACTGCCAGCCGGAGGCTCCGCAGTCGGTCGCCCGTTCGCACGCGCCGACGCACGCGGGTCCACCGTCACGTCGATCGCCGCCCGCCTCCGATGCGTCGTCCTCCACACGAGAGACGTCCGCGGCCGCCGCGTCGGGCGCCGCTGCCCCGTCGACCGACGCGGAGTCCGCGCGGCCCACGGAGCCATCCGGCTCTGCGCACCCGCCGCCGAGCACGAGCCCAACCACCGAGACCACCACGAGCTTCATGGAACCTCCGCGTCGCTCCGGACGCGTCACGAGGACGCCACGAACCGACCAGGGCCGCCCGTTAAGCCGCGTAAATCCGCGGCGCGGGCCCACGGGAGCGACGACCATCGACGCGGTAGGTTCCATCCATGGGACGTCTGCAGGCTCACCGTCGACGGAAGCGCACCGCCGGTTCGTCACGTGCGATAGCGATGCGCTCGAGGACGAGTCGATGACGCTCGAGAAGCTCGTGCGCGCGCTCGCCGCCGATGCCCGGTACGGCCCGCGCGCGGCGGTGCCGGGCGACGTGCTCGCGGCGTTGCGGCTCCCCGATGGTCGCGTTCTGCCCGAGTCGCTCGCCGTCTGGCTGGCGTTCGACAATCGGTATCCTTCGCTCCTCTCCGTGCTCCGTGGCGATCAGCCGATCGTCGAGCTCCGCA
>JADZFZ010000487.1 GCA_020854145.1 Deltaproteobacteria bacterium
GAGACGCTCGCAGCGCCCATCGGGACGCCCGTGTTGCTCGTTCGCGAGGGGGCGGTCGTGCCCATGCTCGCGAGCGACGTCGAGACGCTGATCGCGACGGAGGCCCCGTCGATCGTCGACCTCGAGGACCGCGCGACGGACCGGCGGGTGCGGGTGGTGCCTGGCGCCGACGGCGAGATCGTCCTCGAGGAGGGCGCGACCATCCGGCTGCGGAGCCGCGACGCCGAGAGCGCCGAGATCGAGATCGATCCCGCCGACAGCGGCATCGACCGCTGGATCCTGATCGTCGACACCACGGGGGCCGACGTGGAGGTGGCGGGCCGCGTCGCAGTCCCCGCCGCGAGCCGCGCCGAGGTCGAAGCGTATTGCGACGGCTGCTGGCTCGACGACGTCGCGGCACGCCAGGTCGTGGTCGGCGTACGCGGCCGCGCGACCGTCTTGGTGCGCGACGCTCCGTGACGAGCGCGGTTGCACGAACGCACGCGCCGGGATCTCGCGTTGCGCCAGCGCAACGCCGGCAACCGCGCCGGGGCACACGATGGAGCATGCGCGCAGGCGCGCTGTTGCTCGCGTCGATGACCCTCTTCGGATGCGCCTCCGAGGTCGCGTGGGCCGAGCCGCCGCCGGGCCCCGACGCACGCGAGGTCCTCGAGACGCGCTGCACGGGATGTCACGGCCTCGGCTGGGTCTGCGGCGAGTCCCGGAGCGAGGTCGCGTGGGCGCGCGAGGTGCAGCGGATGCGCGGCTACGGCGCGAGGATCACGCCGGAGGAGGAAGCGGCGCTCGTCTCCTGGCTCGCCACGGCATCGGGCTCGCCCGACTGCGCGGATTGAACGCGACCGAGGAACACGCCCGACTCGTGCCCTCGACCGCGATCGACGAGGTGGGTGTCGCAATCGCGGAGGTCTCGCGGGCTCATGGCTCGGAGCGCGTCGCGAGGTACTTGCCGTAGCTGGCCATGTGGCGGACGACGCCGCTCGAGTCGGCGAAGAAGGTCACGTCCGTGTCCTCGCCCGAGCCCGGATCGACGTAGTGGAACGTGTCGCCGCCGATCGCGGGGAAGCTGGGCCACGCCGAGCCCTGGAGCAGGTCGGCGGCGCTGCCGGGATCCCAGAACGGGCTCGTCACGCGCAGCGAGCCGTCCGGGCTTTGGGTCACTTCGTAGAGGTCGCGGAAGCTCGTGGCCGAGGCGTAGCGGCCGACGTACCTGCTCCAGGTGCTCGACGGCGTCGAGAGGTCGGGCGGCTCCGCCGGGAGATCGAGGAAGCGCGTGGCGATGGCGTCGCCCGCCACGGCGAGCTCGCCGGCGATGGAGGGGCCCATCGCGTTGGCGATGAGGATCACGCCGAAGCGTCGCGCGGGGATCCAGAACGTGTTGGCGGCCACGCCGCCGAACTCGCTGCCCGCCTGGATCCAGTGCTCGCCGCGGGCTTCGAACGAGGACGTGCCGTAGCCGTAGGCGTAACCCTCGCCATAACCGGGGCTCGTCACCGGGTCCGTCGCGCGCGCGCCGGCAGCGTCGTCGAAAGGCGCCCGATGGTGCATGAACGCCAGGACCATCCGCGCCATGTCGTCGGCGGATGCGTGATATCCGGCGCCCGCGCGGAACTCCTCGCACACCGAGCAATCGAACCCGGGAGCGCAGTGGGGCATCGCGTCGATCTCGTGCTCGGTGACCGTGCCGTCGGGCGCGATCGAGTGCGTCATGCTGTGGTCCCGCGTCATCGCGATGCGCGTGTCGTTCGTGCCCGACAGGCCGAGCGGGCTCTCGACGCGCTCGCGGACCACCTCCGTCCACGGACGTCCCTCCACGGCCTCGAGCACGGCGGCGCCGACTCCGTAGCCGTAGTTGGTGTAGAGCCACGCCTCCCCGGGCGGTGTGCTCGCGTGGGGCGGTCCGTCGCCTTCGAGCTGCGCGCGCAAGGACGGATCGGGACACTGCCCGCGAATGGGTCGGCTCCAGATCCCGCTCCGCATGGAGAGCAGCTGACGCAGCGTGACGCCTTCGGAGATCGGCTCGAGCGGCAGCCATGGGAGGTGATCGAGGACCGGCGCACCCAGATCGACGCGACCCTCCGCCTCCATCTGCAGGAGCGCCTCGGCGAGAAGGATCTTCGCGATCATCGAGCCGGTGAGGAAGGTCGTCTCCGTCGTCATGGGCGCGCCGGTCGCCGTCGAGCGCACGCCGAGCGCGTCGCGGAACATCACCTCACCGTCCACGATCAACGCGACCTGCAGCCCCGGGATCCCGATCTCACGCATCAACGCGTCGAGCTCGGCGCGCGACTCGGCATAACGGCTCTGCTGGTCGGCCGACGGGCCGGCCGGGCGACCGTCGTCGCAAGCGAGCAGCAGACAGCCGAACACGATCGGGGCCACGATTCGGGTGCGCATGTCGACGGGCGACGCATCGGACATGCCTCGCTTCGGAGGTCGTCTCGAAGCGTCGTCGCGCCACGGACGACGGGGGCGGAGAGACTGGACGAGCGCAGGGGGGCGCCCCTCGCCCGCTACGCCGCGAAAACGGTGCGCCTCCGAGCGCACCGCCTTCGGTTCGCGACGAGCGGCCGCGCCGTTTCGACCTCGAGCCCGGCGACCCAGCCGACCGAGGCTACTTCCGACCCAGCCAGAGACGTTTGCCCACGGCGAGCGGCACCAGCGTCTGGTCGCCGAACGCGGCGGCCATCGCCGCCATCGCGCGCCAGCCCGTGCAGTGGCCGGCCGCGATCACCGAAGGCCCGATCTCGGC
>JADZFZ010000488.1 GCA_020854145.1 Deltaproteobacteria bacterium
CTCGGGTTGTCGACGCGATCGGCGTCTGCCACCATCCTCGACCCGTGAGCACGGAAGCCAGCACGCAGCAAGCCGATCCTCGGATGGAGCTCTTGTCGCGCGCGGTGGATGCCGTTCGCGCGCGCACGTCGATCGTGCCGCGCGTCGCCGTCGTGCTCGGCAGCGGCCTCGGTGCGTTCGCCGGCTCGCTCGGCGACGCGGCGGCGATCGACTACGGGGAGCTGCCCGGCATGCCGCGCTCGACCATCGTCGGCCACGCGGGTCGACTGGTGATCGGTCGCGCGGGTGACGTCCCCTGCGTCGTGATGCAGGGCCGCGTGCACCTCTACGAAGGGCACGATGCGAACGTCGTCGTGCACGGCGTCCGCCTGATGCGCCTGCTCGGCGCGGAGGTCGCAGTGGTCACCAACGCGGCAGGCGGATTGTCGCCGGCGATGTCGCCCGGCGACGTGATGGTGATTCGCGATCACCTCAATCTCACGGGTCGCAACCCGTTGACCGGTCCCAACCTCGATGGGCTCGGCCCGCGATTCCCCGACATGACGGCCGTGTACGACGCGCGATTGTCGGCCATCGCGAGAGCGCAAGGCGAAGCGCTCGGTCTGCGCGTGCACGAAGGCGTCTACGCCGCGTTGCTCGGCCCGTCGTACGAGACGCCGGCCGAGATCCGCATGCTCGCGACCCTCGGCGCCTCCGCCGTGGGGATGTCCACCGCGCTCGAGGCCATCGCGCTCCGGCACGCGGGCGCGCGCGTGGTCGGCTTGTCGTGTGTCACGAATCTCGCCGCGGGGCTGAGCCCGACCGAGCTCACGCACGCGGAGGTCGAGGAGACGGCGCGACGCGTGCGGGATCGATTCGTCCCGTGGCTCGCCGCGATCGTGCAATCCGCGGGCGGATCGGCGTGACGCGCAAGGCCCCGAGAGCGAGAGACGAGCCCCGCCGCGAGCCGCCCGATCCCGAGGCGCTGCTCGCGCGTGCGGCCGAGGTGCGCGCGCGCGCCTACGCGCCGTACTCTCGGTTCCGCGTCGGCGCGGCGCTTCTCGGCGACGACGGCGCGGTCCACGTCGGGTGCAACGTGGAGAACGCCTCGTTCGGCGGGACCATCTGCGCCGAGCGAATGGCGCTCGGCGCGCTCGTCGCCGCGGGAGCCAAGCGAGTCGAGGCCATCGCGGTCGTGGGCGGCGCACGCGAGCCTGCGGCGCCGTGCGGGTTGTGTCGTCAGATGCTGCGCGAGCTCGTGCGCGACGGGAGCGTCGTCGTGTGGATGCGCGACACGAAGGGCCGTACGCGCTCGGCGACGATGGACGAGCTCTTGCCGTTCGCGTTCGGGCCGGATTCGCTCGCGCGATCGAAGGCGTCCTCGCGACGATGAGCACCGTCGTGATCCGGCGCGGCGCCGTCGTCACGATGGACGCCGACGACAGGGTGCTCGACGCGGACGTGCTCGTGCGCGACGGCGTGATCGCGGCGTTGCTCGCGCCGGGCGCGCCGGTTCCCGCATCGTCGCCGGCCGAGAGCGCCGCGTCGCCGGTCACCGAGCTCGACGCAACCGGGTGTGTGGTCCTGCCGGGGCTCGTGCAATCGCACGTGCACCTCTGTCAGGTGCTCTTCCGCGGTCTCGCCGACGACTTGCCGCTCTTGCGGTGGCTGCGCGAGCGGATCTGGCCGCTCGAAGGGGCGCACGACGCCTCGTCCCTACGGGCGAGCGCGGAGCTCGGCGTGGCGGAGCTGCTGCTCGGCGGCACGACGACCGTGCTCGACATGGGCACGGTGCACCACCACGACGTCGTCTTCGAGGTGATGCGCGACGCGGGGATCCGCGGCATCTCGGGCAAGACGATGATGGACGTCGGCGAGGGCGTCCCGGCGGGTCTTCGCGAGACCACGGCCGAGAGCCTCCGCGAGAGCGAACGTCTGGAAGCGCGCTGGCGCGGGGCCGGCGACGGCAGGCTCGGTTACGCCTACGCGCCGCGGTTCATCCTGTCCTGCAGCGAAGGGCTCCTGCGCGAGGTCGCGGCGCTGGCTGCGCGCTCGGGGGCGCTCGTGCACACGCACGCCGCGGAGCACGCCGAGGAGCGCGAGGCCGTCTACTCCGCGCTCGGCAAGGACGACGTCCGCGCGCTCGCCGATTGTGGGATCGAGGGCCCGCGCGCCGTGCTCGCGCATTGCGTGCAGCTGCGCGACGACGAGATCGCGCGGCTCGCCCAGGTGGGCACCCGCGTCGTGCATTGTCCGAGCGCGAACCTGAAGCTCGCGTCGGGGCTCGCGCCCGTGGTCGCGATGCGACGCGCCGGGATCGTGGTGGGGATCGGCGCCGACGGCGCGCCGTGCAACAACCGGCTCGACGCGTTGCTCGAGGTGCGCGAGGCGGCGCTGCTCGCGAAGGCCAAGCTCCTCGATGCGTCGGCGCTGCCGGCGAAGGACGCCCTCGCGATGGCGACGCGCGACGGCGCAACGTTGCTCGGCCTCGGCGCGAGCATCGGGAGCATCGAGCCCGGCAAACGTGCGGACGTCGTGGTCGTACGCATCGACTCTCCCTGGTCCGAGCCGGGCGGCGACGCCATCGCGCGCGTCGTCTACACGTGCACGGCGCAGGACGTGCGGCACGTGGTGGTGGACGGCCACGTGCGCGTGCGCGAGCGCGAGCTGCTCGGTGTGGATCTCGGCGCGCTCCGCGACCGCGCACGAATCGAGATGCGTCGCGTGGTCGAGCGGGCCGGTCTGTAGCCTTCGGACCGGCACTCATCCCGCGGAGCGGGAGCAGGCCGGGGTCACAACGCGTCGAGATCGCGCAGCTGGCGCATGACCTCTTGGCGGTCGATCGCGTTGGCCGGAGCGAGCTCGAGATATCGTCGATAGTGCTCGATCGCGGATGCGCGCTGCCCACCGAGGCGTTGCGTGTCGCCGTAGAGGCGGTGAGCGTCCGCGACCCACGCGGGTCGAGGGTCGAGCGCCTCGCCGAGAAGGGTCGCGCGCGCGAGCGAGCCGGACGCCGAGGCGCGATCGCCGCTGTCGAGGTGGACGCGCCCGAGGTCGTAATGCCATTCGCCGTTCGCGTCGCTGGCCTGCACGGCCAGGGCGTAATAGCGGACCGCCTCGGGCAGGTTGCGCATCTCCTCGAACACTTTGCCGAGCTCGTGGAGCGCGTCGAATCGATTGGGCCTGAGGCGGATCGCGGCCTCGAGGTCCGCGCGGGCGGCCGTCAGATTCGCGGTGCGACGCCGAATGACGCCGCGGAGCCAGAAGCCGTCGCCCATGCTCGGATCGCGAATCAGCGCGGCGTCGATCTCCTGCAGCGCGCGGCCGAGATTGCCCAGCTCGAGCGACGCCCAGCCGAGGTAGAGGCGGTATTCGGCGCGCGTGGCGTCGAGCTGGACGGCGCGTGAGAAGTACTCGAGCGCGCGGGTGAAGTTCCTTCGCGCGAACTGGACGCGGCCGAAGAGGAACTCGGCCTCGGCCGAGTTGGGCCGTGCCTGCGAGACCGCCTGGAGCGTCTGCTCCGCGGCTTCGAGCTGATTGGCCGCAACCTGCGCGGCACCGAGCCGGAGCTTGAGGTCCAGGTCGTCGGGCGATTGCTGCACCGCGCTCTGGTAGTGGCGGACGGCTTCCTCTGCGCGGCCCATGCTCTCGAACAGCATCCCGCGCTCGACCGCGAGACCCGGCAGCGTCTCGTTACGTCGCGCGATGCGGTCGAGGAGCTGCGCGGCTTCGGGGAGCCGGCCAGCTCTTCGGAGCGTGACCGCGAGCCCCATGCCCGCCTGCAGGTCGTTCGGATCCAGCTCGATCGCGCGACGGAACTCGCGCTCGGCCTTCGCCAGGTCGCCCCGCTGCAGCTCGGTTTCGCCGAGCTGGCGGCGAACCGCGGCCGTCTCCTCGACCTGCGACGTCGCCTCCGTGAGGATCGCCGATGCGTCGTTCGGCCTGCCCTGCGCGAAG
The DNA here is from genome assembly GCA_020854145.1 of Deltaproteobacteria bacterium. Taxonomy (GTDB): domain Bacteria; phylum Myxococcota_A; class Polyangia; order Polyangiales; family JADZFZ01; genus JADZFZ01. The sequence goes on from JADZFZ010000488.1 coordinate 3,937, forward strand.
AACAACTGTGCGAGCGCCAGATAGGGCTCGAACTCGCGAGGCCCGAGGCGGATCGAGTCGCGATACGACGCCTCCGCATCGCGCGGGAGGTTGAGCGCCGCGAGCGCACGGCCCTGGAGCAGGGCCGCTTGCGCGTCGTTCGGATGCTCGCGCCGGATGCGATCCATCAGCGAGCGCGCCTCGCCGGCGTCTTCGAGCGCGAGCATCGCGCGCGCCGAGCCGAGCGCCGCGTCGACCAGGTCGGGATCCGCCGAGAGCGCGGCGTCGAATCGTGCGCGCGCTTCCTGGAACCGATGCTCGAGCAGCAGCACCTCGCCGGCGCCCGCGAGCGCGACCGGCAAGGTCGGATCGACGGCGAGCGCACGCTCGAACGACTGCCGCGCGATGCGGAGCTGACCCTGCTTGAGCCGGATCTGACCGAGCAGCGTGTACGCGTCGACCTTCTCGACCGGGCCCGCGACGAGCGGCTGACCATCCACGGGCGTCTCGCCGAGCGCCTCGCCGAGCAATCGCAACGCGATCTCTTCGCGGCGCGGCTGTGCGGTCCAAGCGAGCCGAGCCTGTCCGATGCGCGCGCCGACGTGGCGCGCCGACGCGGTCAGCGCCTGCTGGAACAGAGCCGCCGCCGCGTCGCGCTGGCCTTTCGCCAGCTGCACCCGAGCCATCCCGTACATCGCTGCGGCGCCGCCACCCGCGCGGCTCGCCTGCTCGAACGTCGCCAGCGCGGCGTCGTGCTCCCGCGCGCGAAGCTCGACCTCGGCGGTGAGCAGGAGCACCTCGGGTGTGGCGCCGAGGCGGTTGCGCGCCGTCGCCGCCAGCTGCCTCGCCTTGGCTAGCTCGCCGCCACGCGCGGCGAACGCCGCCTGTGCGAGCGTCGCGCGCGCAGTGTCGTCCGCGCGCGCCTGGAAGCTGCCGATTAGCGACGACGCAGTCGTGTGCGCGCCGCTGTTCTGGCCGAATCGGATCTCGAACATCGACTCGACGTACGCGCTGTAGGCCGCGATCTCGCGGTTGCGGTGCGCCTGCTGTCGCTGACCGCGGAGCAGCTGCCGCGCCTGCGATGCCTTGTCGTACGTGTCGACCACGAGCAGGTGGCGCGCCTGCATCATCGCTTGCTCGATCTGCGCGGGATCGCCGGAGCCCGGCAGGTACGCCTCGATCAATCGGATGCCGAAGAAGCCGAGGTCGGTCAGACCCAGGGCCGCGCCTGCGCCGAGCACCAGCACGATGACGAGAAGCCCGATGACGATCGGGTTCGATTTCTTCTTCGCCTTGAGCTCGGACTCGGTGGGCGCCATCGTGCGCCCGCGCTTCACGACCGGCCTGGCCGCCTCCGTGTCGATGCCTCCGGGCGGCTTCGCGAACGTCGTCGCGCCGCGTCCTCCGTGCGTGGCCGTGGCGTCGGCTTGCGGCAGCTCGCCGAACTCGAGCCCGTCGGTTCCACCCATCCCGCCGAGCCCGCCGAGGTCGACCTCGCCGAACGATTGACCGCCGCCCGTTCGTGGAGGCGGCGCGGGTGGCGCACCGAGATCGATCTCGCCGAACGAGGCGGCGCCGCCCGGCGGCGGGCCCAGATCGGGCGCCGGAAGGTCCAGCCCTCCGAACCCGCCGGCGCCCTTCGTCTGTGGGAAATCCGCTGCGGGCGCGGGCAGATCGAGGTCGCCGAAGCCGACCCCGGTCTTCGGTGCCGGCACGTCGGCAGCGGGCGCGGGAAGATCCAGATCCCCGAAGGTGCCCTCTTTCGCGATCGGGAGATCGGCTGCGGGCATCGGCAGATCGAGATCGCCGAACGCACCACGACGCGCGGCCGTCGGCAGCTCGGCCGCCGGCGCCGGCAGATCGAGGCCTCCGTCGAGGCCCGCGGTGACGGCACCTCCGACGGCGACACCGGCACCCGCGATTGGTCGATCGAACTCGGTTCCGGTCGGACCTCGCGCGGACGGCTTGACCTTCACGCCCGGAGGCGGCCCTCGGCGACCACCCGCGGAGCTGGTCGGCGCGGGCGGCGGGGGAACGCCCCGAGGCAACGTGGCACCACCGAGCGCGTGCCCAGGCGGCGGAGGCACCCGCCGGGGCGCCGGCAGATCGGCCGCCGCCGCGGGCAGATCGAGCAGGTCGTCGTCGGCGGACTGCGCCGCCTGCGAGCGCGGGACCGGAAGGTCGAGGTCGCCGAACGCCTTGTCCGCCTCGGCCGCGATGTCGCGCGATTTCGCGCGCGCGCTCGTCGAGCGCGCCGGAAGATCGGCCGCCGGAGCCGGCAGGTCGAGCTCGTCCGTCATCGAGATGGAGGCGAGCTCGTCGGGTCGCTGCATCTCGCCGGTCAGCAGCGAGGTGGTGGCATTGTCGTCGTCGAGACCTCCCTGCCCCGGCAGATCGAAGGACAGCTTCCGCGAGGCCGCGGGGGGCTCGGGGATCCCCGGGCCGGGCATGTCGAACGACAGCTTGCGGGGGTCGGGCGACGGCAGGTCGAACGAGAGCTTGCGCGAAGCTGCGGGCGCCGGAAGGTCGGCCGCTGGAGCCGGCAGGTCGGCGCCTCCGTCCTTGGGGCCCGCGCCCAGCATCGTCCGTCCGGGACTCCGCGGCGGTGACGGCGGCCCCGGCGGCTTCGGCGCGGCGAGCGCGACGCCGCCCGGAGGCTGCACCTGAAACGTCGCTCCGCACTGCGGGCACCGCATCTTCAGGCCGCCGGCCGGCAGTCGCCGCTCGTCGATCTGGTACGGCGCTTTGCACGACTCGCACTCGACCTTGAACATCGAGAGCGGATGGTAACAGCGTCCTTCGCAAAACCGCCAACAGCGCCACCGTGAGGGCGCCGGGCACCTCGGCAGGGCGCTCGAAGGGCCCCCCGCGCCAGCCGCCGACGTGCTAGGAGCGGGCCCCATGGTGCTCGAGGTCGCGTTCGGGGACACGAAGCTCGAGGTCGAGGTTCGGCCGACGGGTGCCGGTCGCTATTCGGTCACCGTCGACGGACGTGACGTCGACGTCGAGCCGCGCATCGTGCCCGGCGGCGTGCTGCTGTGCATCGGCGATCGCGTCCTCGACGTCGTGGTCGGCGGCGACGACCCGAGCGCGCCCTTCCTCGCACGCGGCTCGCGCCGCGCTCGTGCGATCGTCGAGACCGAGAAGCAGCGGCGCGCTCGCGAGCGACGTCGCGGGCTGAGCGACGACGGCGCGAAGGTGATCGCATCGCCGATGCACGGCCGCGTGGTCAAGCTGCTCGTCGCCTCCGGCGACGCGGTCGCCGCCGGTCAGGCCGTCGCCGTGGTCGAGGCGATGAAGATGGAGAACGAGATCCGCTCGCGCGGCGCGGGGAGGGTGCGCGAGGTTCGCGTCTCGGCCGGCGACGCCGTCGAGGTCAAGACCGTGCTCGTCGTGCTCGAGTAGAGCGTTCGCGCGCGCGACGCCCGCGAGGGCGAGCGCCGATCGGCGGCATCAACCCGGGACGATGCCTCTGAACAGATGGTACTTGTCCGACGGGTCGTGGACGGTCCGCAGCATCTCGGCTTCGTTGGAGGGCGGGTTCCGCGTCACGATCAGCTTCCCGAAGTAGTGCGCCACGAGCGCGGCGAGCTCCAGCTGGTGCCGCGTGCCAGGAATCATCCACACCTCCAAGGAACCGCACATCACCGGCATCCCGGTCGTGGTCAGCAACTGCTCCACGTACGGCAGGGCCTTGGCGCTCGAGGCCTGACACATCGCGACGCCGTTGTAACCGATCCAAAGCTTCTGCATTCGATCCTCCGCCTCGCGGCAATGCGGGCTCGTTGGAGACGCTCTCGAGGCGCGCATCTTTTCACGACGGCCCGGGGCAATCCACACAGATCTCGGACGTCGCAGCAGGGCAGCTCTGGCCTTGCGTAGCGCGCGCCCCCATGCTCGGCTCGCGCGATGGGCGAAGAAGCCGCCGTCGCCGAGGTGCTCGCGCTCGAGATCGTGACGCCGCACGGGACGCTCCGCCCACGACTCCGCCTGCCGCCCCGCCCGATGCGCCTCGCCGAGCTCGCCGCGAGCTTCATGGGTTTCTCCGATCACATCGTGCGCTTGGCGGTGGCTGCGGAAGAGAAGCAGGGCAAACGCGTGACCTGCGCGGCGGGATGCGGAGCGTGTTGCCGCCAGCTCGTGCCCTTGTCGCCACCCGAAGCGTGGATGGTGGCCGACGTGGTGGCGGCGCTGCGTCCCGAGGAGCGGGCGGGGGTGCTCGACCGTTTCGCGGACGCGCGAGCCGCGATCGAGGCCGCGCGTCTCGACGAGCTGTTCGCGGCCGGCCGGGCGACGGCCGAGGAGGTCACGCTCGCTTCGGCCTTCTACTTCCAGGCCGGCAAGGCGTGCCCGTTCCTCGTCGACGAGTCCTGCTCGATCCATGCGACGCGACCGTCGATCTGCCGCGAGTACCTCGTCACGTCGCCCGCCGAGCGTTGCGCGGACCTGTTCCAGATCGGCAAGCCCGCCGTCGACCGCATCTCGGTGGGCGTGCGCCTGTCGGAGGGGCTCTCACGGCTCGCGGCGAAGCTGCTCGATCGACCGATGGAGGTCGTGCCGCTCGTACAGGCCCTCGACTGGGCCGATCGACATCGCGAGGAAGGCGCGCTGCGATGGCCGCCGCGCTTGCTGATCGAAGGGCTCGTTGCCGCGCTCTCGGAGAAGCCGGAGGCGCCGTCCGATCGAGTCAACCAAAAGGTGGAGCCCGGATCGTGACGGCGCCCGATCCGCCGCATCGCGTGCGGCTGCGCGTGCTCGAGATCGACCGCGAGGTCACCTTCCCGATGCCGCCGGGGTCGTCGCCCGTCTCGGAGCTCCTGCCGTCCGCGCGCGCGATCGTCGACGCCGTGGCCGACGTGGGGCACCAATGGGCGAAGGAGCGTGGCGAACGGATCTCGTGCGGACCGCGATGCTCGTCCTGCTGCTACCACATCGTGCCCGTCTCGCTGCTCGAAGCGGCGTCGTTGGTCTCGCTCGTGGAAGCGCTGCCCGAGCCTCTACGCGTGCGTGTCCGCGCCCGCTTCGACGAGGCCGTCGCACGGCTGGAAGCCGAGGGGATCCTCGACGCGCAGGCAGAGAAGCCGCGTCGCCTGCTGCACGGACGCGGATCATCCCGGGCCGAGGCCTGGCGCGATGCGAGCCTCCGGTACTTCACCCTCCGGATCGGCTGTCCGCTTCTGGAGGACGACCAGTGCGTCGTCTACGCGGATCGGCCGCTCACGTGTCGCGAGTATCTCGTGACGAGCGAGCCGGAGCTCTGCGGCACGCTCGGAGGTGGCACCGTCGTGCCGCGCCCGGTGGACAGCGCGCGCGTGCTGTCGCTGACGTCGAGCCGGCTCGCTCCGGTCGAGGACTTCACCATCCCGCTCGTGCTGGCGCTCGAGTGGGCCGAGCGGCTGCGTGGCGCGTTCTCGTCGAGGCACGACGGTGAGACGATGCTCGCGAGCTTGATCGAGTCGTTCGCCGAGTCGGACCGCCAAACGTCTTGACGTGGCGCGCTCGCGCCGGTGAGTTCTCGCAGCCGCCCTCCGCAGATTGCGATTGGCGCACGACGACCACCGCGATATCGTCGCGCTCCCGATTACCGACTGAGCTCAGGCGAAACGCGGCGCCGCTCCCTGGGGAGCCCTCGTGGGCACCCCAGCGCCCCCGTCATCGGGGCCCGCGGCGATGGAGGTCGTTCTCATGTCCATGCTGGCGTACCTGTATATGAAGGGCCAGAAGTCCGGCGACGTAAAAGGCAGCATCACCCAGAAGGGACGCGAGGACTCGATGGGCGTCATCGCGGTCTCGCACGAGATCATCAGCCCCCGTGATCCGCAGAGCGGGTTGCCCACGGGCCACCGGCAGCACAAGCCCTTCGTGATCACGAAGGAGCTCGACAAGGCGTCACCCATCTTGCGCAACATCATGGTGACCAACGAGAACATCACCGAAGCGACGATCAAGTTCTGGACGCCGCAGATCAAGGCACAGACGGGGCAGGGCATCGAGGTCCAGCACTACACGATCAAGCTGACCAACGCGAACATCGCTACGCTGCAGTTCGTGCAGCCGAACGTGAAGATCCCCGATCAGGCGAAGTTCACCGAGTACGAGGAGCTCGGAATGACCTACGAGAAGATCGAGTGGACGTGGACCGAAGGTGGGATCGTAGCGATGGACTCCTGGAGCGAGAGGCAGTGACCCGCCAGTATCCGTCACGGGCGATGGGCATGGACGCGACGAGCAACGAGACAGGGGTTGTCCAATGGCGTTGAACGCATACCTCTACATGAAGGGCCAACGGCAGGGCCAGATCAAGGGAAGCGTCACCCAGAAGGGGCGCGAGGACTCGATCATGGTCATCGCGTCGAGCGAGAAGATCCTCTCGCCGCGCGACCCGCAATCCGGCTTGCCCACGGGCCAGCGGATGCACACGCCATTCACGATCACCAAGCAGGTCGATAAGGCGTCCCCGCTCATCTACAACGCTCTCTGCACCAACGAGAACATCACGGAAGCGGTGATCAAGTACTGGACGCCTCAGATCAAGGCGACGACGGGAGTGGGAGCGGAGGTCCAGCACTACACGATCAAGCTGGTCAACGCGAACATCGCCTCGATCAACTTCGTGATGCCGAACATCAAGCACCCCGAGCTCGTCAAGCTCGTGGAGTACGAAGAGATCGCTTTCACGTACCAGCGAATCGAGTGGACGTGGAACGAGGGCGGCATCCTCGCCATGGACGACTGGGAAGCACGCAACGAGTAGCGGCACCGGGACCGCGAGCCGCACACACCGACACGACGGAGCCGGCCTCGAGCCGGCTTCGTCGTTTTCACGCC
>JADZFZ010000489.1 GCA_020854145.1 Deltaproteobacteria bacterium
GCTCGGGCAAGCGCAGCGCCCGTTCGGCGAGGTCCCGCTCGGCGAGCCGCTCGACGCCGGGCCGCTGATGCGCTCGGGGCTCGACGTCACGCGCGGTGTCCGTCTCCTGCGCGTGCCCGCGGGGGGTCGGCTGGTGGCGAAAGGGCGAGTCCAGACCACGGGTCTGACGACCGACTTCAGCTTCCTCCTGTTCGCCAAGCCCCCGCGCTGACCACGATGGGCGATCCGGTCCCCTCGTTCGCCGCCGTGCCCACGTGGACGCGCGCCTTGCCGCTCGGCGGGTGGCTCGCGTGCTGGGAGCGATGGCTCGACGCCACGGAGGCCGCGCGGGCCTATGACGCGCTCTACCGAGAGGTGGAGTGGTCGGAGCGCACGATCGTGATCGCGGGGCGCGAGGTGAAGCAGCCACGCCTCGTCGCCTGGTACGGCGACGCGCACGCGGTCTACACGTACTCGGGACGACGCAACGAGCCGCAGCCGTGGAACGCCGCGCTCTCCGCGGTCCGCGATCGTCTCGTCGAGACGGTCGGCGTGCGATTCGACTCGGTGCTCGCGAACCTCTATCGGAACGGCGAGGACGCGATGGGGATGCACGCCGATCGTGAGCCGGAGCTGGGACCCGAGCCGCTCATCGCGTCGGTGTCGCTCGGTGCGACGCGGCGCTTCGTCCTTCGTCCGCGCGACCGGCGCGAGCGACGCGGCGAGCTCGTCGAGACCCTGCGGCTCGAGGACGGGATGCTGCTCCTGCTGGGCGGCGCGACGCAGGACCGGTACAAGCACGGAGTCCCGCGCGAGAGCGCGCCGACGGGGCCGCGGATCAACCTGACGTTTCGGCAGATCCGCCTGCCGTCTGGCGCGGCGACGCCGTCGCGGTGACCGGGCTCACCGACTCGGCCGCGCGAGAGGAGTAATCAGCTCACGTGCGATCCCTCGTATCGACGCTCGTTCTGCTGCTCGCTCTGGTCTCTGCGTGTGGGGACGACGACGGGATGACGACCCCGCCGCCGCCTCCTCCGCCTCCGGCCGACACGGGGCCCGAGCCCGATTCGGGGCCCGTCGACTCGGGCACGGACTCGGGCCCGGTCGACAGCGGGCCCGTCGATGCGGGGCCGCCGCCCGGAGTGCCGGACCGGTATTGTCCGGGCGGCGAAGGCTGCCCCGACGAAGGCGACGGCGTGCTCTACGTGGGCGCGGCCGCTCTGACGGTCACGCCGACGATTGGCCCGACCACCGACGTGCAGACGGTGGACACGAACGGCGACGGCGAGTTCAATCCCGCCGACGGCGACGAGTTCGACGACCGCAACGGCAACGGGACGTTCGACGGGGTCTGGATCGCGGGATTCGGCAATGGTCGCGCGGCGAGCGGCGTCAACGACGACCAGTGGGCCCGCGCCATCGCGTTGCGCAACGGCGCCACGACCCTCGTGCTCGTGTCGATCGATTGCGTCGGCTACTTCAAGGACCAGATGGACCTCATCCGCGACGCGCTCGCGGACGAAGACATCGATTACGTCTCGGTGACCGCGACGCACACCCACGAAGCGCGCGACACCCTGGGAATCTGGGGTGTCGACGTCGGTCAGACCGGAATCGACCCCGACTACATGGTGTTCCTGCGCGAGCGCACCGTCCGTGCCGTCCGCGACGCGGTCGCGGCGCTCGAGCCCGCGAACGTGCAATACGCGCGATTCCGCGTCGCGGACCTCGAAGGAGGCACGCGGCGATTCGTCGGCGACGCACGCGATCCGTACATCATCGACGACGAGTTCCGCATGATGCGATTCGTCGCCGCCGGCACGGACACGACGATCGCGACGCTCCTCAATTGGGCCAGCCACCCGGAGTACACCGGCGACCGCAATCAGCTCCTTTCCAGCGATTACCCCCATTGGCTGCGCGAGGGCATCGAGAATGGCGTCGCCGGCCCCGACGGCATGCCGGTCGAGGGCGTGGGCGGGATCGCGGTCTTCTACCAGGGTGCGCTCGGAGCCCAGATCGGCCCGGCGTCCGACGTCCGGCTGCAGCGATTCGACGGGACTCCCGTCGAGACGGATCAGCGCGAGGCCGCCGAGACGGCAGGGACCCAGCTCGCCTATCACGCGCTCGCGGCGCTCCGCGGAGACGGTGTCGTCAGCGACGAGACGGCGGCGCTCGGCTTCCGCACGCGGAGCTTCTTCGTCGACGTGCAGAATCGCGGCTACCACATCGCGTTCGTCACCGGCCTGTTCCAGCGCGAGGCCTACAATTGGGATCCCGAGCGCGCGCTCATCCCCGGTCGCAACGAGCCGGACATCTTGACCGAGGTCTCCGTCATCGACATCGGTCGGGCGCAGATCATCACCATTCCCGGCGAGCTCGATCCCGCGTTGTTCGTCGGCGGCTACGACGGTGGGTACACGCCGGAGGATCGCCCCGTCGTGGACACGACGCTCGAGAACCCCCCCGATCTCTCGATGGCGCCCGAGCCGCCGTATCTGCGCGATCTCGCGCGCGAGGACGCGGAGATGGTCCTGCTCTTCGGCCTGACCCAGGACATGCTCGGCTACATGGTCCCGGAGTTCGACTACGAGCTCGATGCGACGGCGCCGTACATCGAGGAAGCGCCCGGCGACCACTACGAGGAGACCAACTCGGTCGGCATCGACGGGTGGCCGACCATTCGCCGGCAGATCGAGGGGCTCTTGGCCTGGCGGCCCGGCGACGGATCGTAGGGGATCGAGGTCGCCCATTTCCGCCACGCCGTGAGATTGCGACCGTCACCGGAATGACCGTTTCGACTGCGCGCGAGTGCCTTGCGCTCACGGGCGTCGCGACCTAAGCCCGAGCCGCGAGATGATGCTCGTCGCGAAAGCGCTGCACGACGCGTTGCCCCCGGATGCCGTGGTCATGCGCTTGTCGGCGCGCGAGGCAATGTCGGAGCTGTTCATCGTCGACGTCGAGGTCGCCTGCACGGACGCGACGTTGGACCTCGCGTCGTTCGCGTGGTCGACGATGGCGGTGGTCCTCGCGATGGACGAGGCGCCCGAGCAGGACCCGCGCTGGTTCCACGGCATCGTGGAAGAGGCGCGGCTGGTCCGCTCGACGCGCCTGGCCACCTATTACCGATTCCGGCTGCGCCCGCTCGTGCACGGGCTCGATTACCGGGTGCGGACGCGCTTGTTCCAGGAGAAGTGCGCGGTCGACGTCGTCAAGCAGGTGCTCTCGGAGGCGGGCCTGGCGGACGACGCCTTCGTCTGGGCGACGTCGGGCCAAGACCCGGTTCGCGAGCTCTGCATGCAGTACAGGGAGGCGGAGCTCGCGTTCGTGCTTCGCCTCCTGGAGGACGAGGGCATCTACTACTGGTTCGAGCACGACGAGACCGGCCATCGGATGCACCTGACGGACGACGGCAGCGGGATCGCGCTGATCGACGGCAGCGCGGTGCTGACGTTCACCGAGCGGCAGGACCCGGACACCGAGCACATCACCGACGTGCGGTGGAGCACCGATCTCTGCTCGGACGCGCACATCACGCGGGACTGGAGCTGGGAGAATCCCAACGACGTCGTGGAGTCGGAGCAATCCACCCCCACGGCCGCCGGGTTCACGCGCTACGAGTACCCGGGCGGCTTCCGGGCCGCCGACGACGGCGGACGCCGCGCGCTCGCTCGATTGCGCGAGTCGACGCTGAGCGAGATGGAGCTCGTCGGCAGGACGGCGTGCCGGCGATTGTCGCCGGGTCGGATCTTCGGAGTCGTCGGTGCACAGCCCTCGATGATCGACGGCGATTACCTGATCGTGTCCGTGCGTCACGAGTACGCCCACATCGAGGGCGCGGGCCGAGGCCCCGTCTACGCCGCGCACGTTCGGGCAATCCCGAGCAGCCATCCCTTCGCGCCTCCGAGGGTCACCCCCAAGCCGCGGGTGGCCGGCAAGGAGAGTGCGGTGATCACCGGCCCTGCCGGCGAGGAGATCCACGTCGACTCGATGGGTCGGGTGAAGGTGCACTTCTACTTCGATCGCGAGAATCCCGTGGACGACACGGCGAGCTGCTGGGTTCGCACGCAGCAGGTCAACCTGGGAGGCAGCATGGTGCTCCCTCGCCTGGGCTGGGAGGTCAGCGTCGGGTTCCAGGAGGGTGACCCCGACCGGCCCGTCGTGATGCAGAAGCTCTACAACCGAGAGACGCTACCCCCCTTGTCGCTTCCCGCGGAGAAGACCAAGACGGCGCTCGAGTCGACGTCGTCGCCCGGCGGAGGCAACACGAACTCGATCATCATGGGTGACGCGGGCGGCGCCATGACGTTCGCCATGCACGCTTCGAAGAAGCTGATGGTCATGGCCGGCAACGACATGAGTCGGACCGTGAAGGTCAATCGCAAGGCCGAGATCGGGATCCACGACAACCTCGCTGTCGTCGGAGACGAGACGGTCGAGGTCTCGGGCACACAGACCGTGTCGGTCACGGCCAACACGACGCTCGGCACCACGGCCAGCAAGACGGTCACCATCAAGGGTGCAGAGGA
>JADZFZ010000490.1 GCA_020854145.1 Deltaproteobacteria bacterium
GCCGCGCGTGCCGGTGCTGCTCGTGCACGGTCGCTCGGATCGCATGATGACGCCGGGCCCCGTGCGCGCGTACGCGACGGCCGCAGGTCGGCGCGCCACGCTCGTCGAGCTCGACGGCGGGCACTTCGTCTTCATGGAGCGTCACGAGGAGGTGCGCGCCGCCGTGTCGGACTGGCTGCTCCGGACCGACCGGCGGGCGCGCGGCGGCGTCGTCGACGACGCGCCGCCCACCGAAGAGTCCGACGTCCGGCGGCCGGCGCACGCTCGACGGAGGACCCGCGGTCGTGCCAACGTCGCGACGCGATGAGCGCAGCGCGCAGGCCCGCACGCTCGACTGCTTCGCGGCGGACGGCGAAGCCGAGCCCCGGCGCGAGCCCGAGCCCCGGCGCGAGCCCGAGCCCCGGCGCGAGCCCGAGCCCCGGCGCGAGCCCGAGCCCCGGCGCCGGCTACTCCGGGACGCCGCTCGCGAAGAAGCTCGGCCTGAAGCCGGGCCACCGCATCGCCTGGCTCGACGCGCCCGAAGGCTTCGCCACGCTCGTGGGACCGTTGCCCGAGGGCGCCACCGTCGCGGCGGCCCCGACGCACCCCCCTTACGACGTGATTCATGTATTCACAAAGAGCCGCAAATCGCTCGAGGCCTCCATCGGGGGTCTGGTCGAAGGGCTCCACCCCGACGGCTCGCTCTGGATCTCGTGGCCCAAGAAGTCGTCCGGCGTGCCGACCGACGTGACCGAAGACATTCTAAGACGAATCGTGCTGCCCCGGGGTCTGGTGGACAACAAGGTCTGCGCCGTCGACGAGACCTGGTCGGCCCTTCGGATCGTCTGGCGGCGCGAGCTCCGTCCGTCGTCTAAGAACAAAAAGTAGCGCGCCCACGTGCCCCCTTCGCCGCGGGCCGTCATGCTCGAGGTGTGGATCCCGTCACGACGGTTGCCCTGATCGCGGCGATCGGCGCGGCGCTCGCGTTGCCGATGGTGCTGCGCGCGCGGAGCAACTCGCGACGCCAGGCGGATCCCGTGTGGCGCGCGGTGGCGGCGCGGCGCGGCGGGTCTGCGGGCGCAGACGGGCTCGCGGTCGAGGTCGACGACGTGCGCGTCCACGTGACGCTGCAGGCAGTGGTCAAGGGCCAGCCCGACATCCGTTGGTACGTGCGCGCACGCGCTGCCTACGTGTGCGGCAGCGGGCCCAGCTTCGAGATCGCAGAGCAGGGCTTCGGCGCGGCGCTCGGCCGATCGGTCGGTCTGCGCGTCACGGACGTGACCTTCGGCGACGCCGCGTTCGAGGAGCAGTTCGTCGTGCACACCGACGACGCGCCCGCGGTCGCCGGTGCCCTGAGCGATGCCACACGGGCGCGCCTCGTCCGCATCCCGCAGCAGAAGTGGGCGCACGCCGACGGTCGAAACGTGGTCGTCGAGGTCGAGGAGAGCATGCCGACGGTGGTGCTCGTCGAAGCGCTCGTCGACATGGCGGCCGCCGTCGCCGGCTTCGGGCGCGAGCGGCTCGAGCGACTCCGCGGGCTCCCGGGCGCGCGCTCCATCGCCCGGGCACGCGCGCAACACGGCTTCGCGTGCGTCGAGGTCGCGGGTCCCCACGCGAGCGTCACCGTCGGCCCGCGCGACGACGCTCCCGCCGGAAGCCTGGTCGCCTGGACGCGGGCGCGCGAGGGCACGACGTTCTCGGTCGACATCGAGGCGGGCGCGCTCGTCGGTGGAGAGCTGCCGCGCGGGCTGCTCTCTCCCGTCGCCGCAGGAGTGCTCCAGCGCGTAGGCCGCGCCGAGCTCGAGAGCGACGGCGACGAGATCAGGATCCTCTGGGTCGAGTGGCCCGACGCCGGCGCGATCGAAGCAGGCGTGGAGCTGCTCGACGCGATCGCCGCACCCCCGTCCGCCGGCGCCTTCCGCTGAGCGCTCCGGCGAAGTCCCTCAGCGCGGGAGGATGGGCGGGTCGCCGAAGAGCGGCTCGAGGAACGCGCAGAACGCCTCGGCGCGCTCGGCCCAGTCGTCCTTCTCGACGAGGGCTCGGCGCACCGCGGCGTCGTCTCTGGCGGCGAGCGCGCGATCGAGGGCGCGCGCGAAGCTCTCGGGATCGTCGCCGGTCGGGACGAGGTCGCCTCCCGCACGGACGATCTCGGGCAACGCGGTCGCCGCCACGGGAGTGCCCGACGCGAGCAGCTCGCGGAGCTTGAGCGGGTTGATGGTGTCGGTCTGCGCGTTGCGCACGTACGGGATGACGAGCACGTCGACGTTGGCGAGCCATGCGGGCACCTCGCGGTAGCCGATCTTCGGCAACACGTGGACGTTGGGCAGGTCGTCGAGCGGACCGCGCGGCGCGGTGCGCGGTCCGACGAAGAGGAACGACCAGCTCGGACGCTGGCGAGCGACCGCTGCGACGAGCCCGGCGTCGATCCGCTCGTCGAAGAGCCCGAGCGACAGCACGCGCGGCCTCGCGAACCCGCGGAGCTCGAAGGGCTCGGGCCCACCCTTCGCGAACATCGCGACGTCGACGCCGTGGGGCAGCACCATCGTGCGGAGCCCCGGGCGCGCGCGCTTCCGCTCGAGCTCGACCGCCGTGGCGACGAGCGCGTCCACCTTTCCGACGAGCTCGTTCTCCATCGCGCGGATCGCCGTGGCCTCGTAGCCGGGCCACGCCTCGAAGTCGTCCACGCAGTAGTACACGGATGCACGCTCGCCGAGGTGGCCGACGAGCCCCACCGCGTTCGGCACGGTCGTCACGAGGAGCGGTCGGTCCATGCGGAGCGATTCGATCTTCCGTCGCACGAGCCGGCGCAGGAGCACGTCGTTGGCCGCAGCCCCAGGGCGATTCCCGTAGAACGGGTGCATCGGCGGCGAGTAGCGCACGAGCGTCGGCGGCTGCTCGCACCAGGGTCGCTCGCCTCCCTTCGCGAAGCCCGCGCCCGCGACACGACCGAGCTTCGGCGCGATCCAGCCGCGGAGCTTCTCGCCGACGCGCCGCAGGTCGTACGCCGTCAGACGTGGGCGCCGCAGGCCGATCGTCTCCACCCACAAGACGCGATTGAAGGGCGCGATCTTCCGGAAGAGGTGCTGGCACGACGACGGGTGCCTGCCCCAGTCGTCGGAGAACACGACGATCGAACGGTCGCGCAACATGCCGCGACGATACACCGCGGCCTGTGGCGCCGACGGGGAGCTTGGCGCACGATCACGACGGTGACCAACGCGGCAGAACGGCTGAGAGAGAAGCTCGCGCGTCTCGAGAAGGACGGCCACCTCGGGGGCGACGCGGCCGAGCCCGCAGCCGAGCCGAAGGCGCCGGAGAAAGGCGCGCAGCCCGCCGACGACGCGAAGCCGGACAAACCCGAGAAGAAGAAGACGCCGAGCAAGCCGGCGGCGCCGACCGACTGGACCGAGGACACGCACCGCAAGGCGACGATCGCGCTCTTCGCGAGCGTGGTCGTCACCGCGCTCCTCTACGTCATCCCGTACGGCCACCTCATCGGGTACCCGCTCGTGCTCGTCTCGACCGTGGCGCACGAGCTCGGCCACGGCATCGCCGCGCAAATCGTCGGCGGCACCTTCGTGAAGCTCGAGGTCTTCTCCGACGGCTCGGGCGTCGCCACCTCGATGGGTGTCGCCGGCCGGTTCGGCAGAGCCTTCATGGCTGCGGGGGGGCTCTGCGGGCCGGCCGTCGTGGCGGCCTTCGGCTTCGTGCTCGGTCGACGCCAGCGCACGTCGCGCATCACGCTGATCGTGACGGGCGTGCTCCTCGTGGGGCTCGAGATCTGGGTCGTCCGTTCGGCGTTCGGGCTCTTCTTCATCGCCGTGCTCGCCGCGTTGTGCCTCGGAACCGGGCTGCGCGCGCCGCCCTGGGTCTCGCAGCTCGTGCTGTTGCTTTTGTCGGTTCAGCTGGCGCTGTCGGTGTTCTCGCGCGGCGACTACCTCTTCACGGACGTGGCGCGATTGGCGAGCGGACCTCAGCCGTCCGACGTGTCGCTCATGTCGGACGCACTGTTCCTCCCTTACTGGTTTTGGGGGATCGTCTGCGGCGCTTTCTCGATCGTCGTGCTCGGCATCGGCCTGTGGATCTTCGTGCGCGGCGGCAAGGC
>JADZFZ010000491.1 GCA_020854145.1 Deltaproteobacteria bacterium
GGGTGTTCGAGGTGAGCGCGTGCGCCGCGTCCCAGATGCTGCGGAGGCCATTGCGGATGGCACCGACCTCGTCGGCCATGGAGGTGCTGACGTCGAGGACGAACACGACGTCGAGCGGCTCGGAGCAAGGAGGCGCGGGGGGAATCGGGCCGCCGTCTGGCGGCGGAGGGGTGGGCGTGGGAGGCGGCGGCACCGGCGGAGTCGGCACGACGAGCATGTCGCCGCCCGCGTCGGTGAACGTGAACCCGGTGCCGTCGTCGTCGCCGCAGCCACAGACGGCGGCGAGCACCAGCAGCGCGAGCACCTGCGACCCATGGACGCGCGTCCCCTCTCCCCGCAACGCGGGGAGAGGCACCTGCGACCCATGGACGCGCGTCCCCTCTCCCCGCAACGCGGGGAGAGGCAGGGTGAGGGGCGAACGCTCGCGGATTCCCGGTGCCACGCCCCGAGCTTATCAGGGTGTCGCGACGGCGTCGGCCTCGGGCACGAGGATAGCGCCCGAGCGCGCGGCGAGGTCGACCAGCACGGCGCCTCCGGGGCCGACGGTGACCGTCATCGCGCCGCCGAGCACGTCCACGAGCGTGGTGCCCGGCGCGAAGCTGGTCGTCATCGTGGTGCCCTCGAACGCCGTTTGGCTCGGATGCTCGGCATGCGTGTTGAGCACGACGAGCACGGTGCGGTCTTCGTAGGTGCGCTCGAAGGCGAAGATGCCCGCGTCTGCCTCGTCGCCCGTGCGGTCGGTGTCCCAGCGGACGTCGAAGGAGCCGCGGCGCAGGGGCGCATGGGCGCGGCGAATGGCGTTCAGGCGCGCGATGTGGCGGAACGTCTCGCCGCCGGTCTCGTAGTTCGAGTACCAGAGCGGCTCGCGGTTGGCGGGATCGTTGCCGCCTTCGTAGTCCTGCTCCGTGCCGTAGTAGATGGACGGGATCCCCTGCTCGGTCATCAGGAAGGTGAGCGCCAGCCGCAGCGCGTTGCGATCGGGCTGCTGGTAGAGGAATCGCGGGAGATCGTGATTGTCGAGGAAGTTGACCGGCATCTCGGCCGGCGAGACGCCGATCCCGTCGGTCTGCGGCGTGGTGCCCCAGTTGGTCGCGCGCTGATCGAAGAGCTCGCGGATCTTGCTCGTGCGTTGCCCGAACATGAACACGTCGTTGAACACCTGGAACTTCGCCGCGAAGTAGAAGGCGCTGTCCAGCTCGCCAGGCATGGTGAAGCTGCCGACGAGCGCGTCGTCGCCGTCGAACGCCTCGCCGAACTGGAGAAAGTTGCGCTTGCCGAGGGCGGCCACCTGCGTGCGCACGGCGGGGCAGAAGACGCGCCAGAAATCGTGCTCGACGTGCTTGAGCGTGTCGATGCGGAAGCCGTCGAGGTCGAGCATGCGCACCCACCGCACGTAGACGTCGATCATGGCGGTCTGCACGCGCGGGTCGAGCGTGTTGAGGTCCTTGAGCCCACCCGGGAAGTCGCCGAGGACCGTCTGCTCCATGATGGAGTAGTCGGTGATCCGACCGCGGCGATTGAACACGTCGAAGGTCGCGAGCACGTCGGGCACGGGAGGCATCCGATTCGCGTAGGGGTCGTTGATCCAGCGAACCGGCGCGAGGCCGCTTTCGCCCAAGGAGGTGAATCCCTGGATTCCCCGTGGGTCGAAATCGGGGTCGTACTCGGTGATGCGCATGAGCGGCGAGTCACCCGCGGTGCGCCCGCTGCCGATGAGCGTGTCGTCGGCCTGACCGTTGCCGTTGATGTCGTAGTAGAAGAGCTGGCCGACGTGGTTGGTGACGATGTCGAGCACGACCTTGAGGCCCCGGTCGTGCGCCTCGCGGACGAGCTCGCGCAACGTCGCGAGGTCACCCATGTGCGGGTTGAGATCGGTGAAGTCCTGCGCCCAATAGCCGTGATAGCCGTCGAAGCCGGCGTCGTAATCGACGTTGCGCACGATGGGCGAGATCCAGAGCGTCGTGACGCCGAGCTCGAGCAGATAGTCGAGCCGATCGATGAGCCCCCGCCAATCGCCGCCCTGATAGCGGCCGAGCACGCCGGGCACGACGCGGAAGTCGTTGCTCGCGTCGCCGTTGGCGAAGCGGTCGGTGAGGACTTGATAGACGACTTCGTCTCGCCAGTCCTCGACGTGCGTGGCGATGGGGACGTTCTCGACCTCGGAGGTGTCGGCGACGCACGACGTCAGGACGGGCGCCAGGACGACTGCGCAGGCGGCGAGGGGTCTCATCACGTCACCCGGTCCACGTCCACGCCGAGCCGACCCGGCTGCGCGCCGGCCGCGTCGAGACGCGCGCCGCGGACGAGGTCGCGGTGCACGAGCTGGGTCGACAGGATGGAGCAGAAGGCCATGTCGTCGGTGTTGCTCATCGCCTCTCCGAGGGTCTTGCGGCATTTCGAGACGAGCGAAGATACGGGCTTCCACTCCCAGATCCCGGCATCGCGGATGGCGGTCTCCGAGAGGCACTCTTCGACGTAGTCGGGGACTCCGGAGCGGAAGAACGGAGCGACCACGGGAGCACGATAGGGCTGCTTCTTCCGGGCTCTGACGCTCTCGGGAAGCAGGTCTCCCATCGCGCGCTTCAGGACGTGCTTCTCGTCGAGACCGCGCAGCTTCAGGTCGTCGGGCAAGGCGTCGCCTGCCTCCATGACGTCGGGGTCGAGGAAGGGGAACCGGCCTTCGACGCTGTTGCCCATCATCATGCGCTCGCCCTGGGACGAGAGGAGATATCCCGACAGGAGGGTGGTGATCTCGAGGTACTGGGCGCGGGCGAGCGGTGTCCAGGCGAGGTAGTCGGTAGGCAGCGACGCGCGGAGCCGGTTGGTGGCGGCGTCGGAGGCGATGCCTTCCTTGAAACCGGCGGAGAGCATGAGCTTGATGCGCGAGGTGGCGTCCCAGCGCGGCCGGTGGGAGTAGAACGGGTCGTCGGTCTTCGTGAGGTTCTTGCCGAAGAAGGCCTTGGCCATCTCGACCTGAGTGACCGGGGACCGCTGCAGATAGGGATAGAGGCGGAGAAGCAGATTGGGTCTGAGCTTGCTGTCGGGGTGACGCGCCCAGAAGCGGCGGACGCGGTCCTCTCGGAAGATGTCGTATCCCGCGAAGAACTCGTCGGCGCCTTCGCCGGTGAGCACGACGCGATAGCCGCTCTTGCGCACCAGGCTCGCGAGGATGAAGAGCGGAGCAGGTGCCGTGCGGAGCAGGGGAGCTTCGGCATGCCAGCAGACGTCCGGGAAGACGCGTGCGACGTCCGCGTCGGAGCAACGGATGGACGCGTGCGAGGTGCCGAGGTGAGCGACGGCCGCTTTCTGGTGCTCGGTCTCGTCGAACTCGCGATCTTCGAACTCGACGGAGAAGGTGCGGAGCGGCACGTCGCGATTGCCGGCGATGAGCGCGGCGACGATGGTGGAGTCGAGCCCGCCGGAGAGATAGCTGCCGACGGGGACGTCGGCGCGGAGCCGGATCGTGGAGGCGTCGGACAGCACGCGACGGACGTGGGCGACCTTGCGAGCCTCCGGGCCTTCGGTCGGACGCGTGGTGGGGAACTCGGCGCGCCAGCGCGTGGTGACGCGCGGAGCCGAGTCGCGATCGAGATCGAGGATCCCGACGCTGCCGGGAGGCAATTGTCGGACGCCGGCGAAGGGCGTCTCGGGAGCGACGGCGCACCAGAAGGTGAGCGCTTCGTCGAGCCCGTCGCGCGACCAGCCGCGGGGCACGGCCGGATCCTGGAAGAGGGACTTGACCTCGCTCGCGTAGCGAAGGACGCCGTCGTGAACGGTGTAGAAGAGCGGGCAGATGCCGACGCGATCACGGGACATGACGATGCGGCGAGCGCGAATGTCCCAGAGCACGAATGCCCATTGTCCGTTGAGGCGGTCGATCATGGACTCGCCCCATTCGGCATAGGCATAGAGGAGCGTCTCGGTGTCGCTCTTCGTGCGGAAGCGGTGCCCTTTGGCGGCGAGCTCGTCGCGGAGCTCGAGGTAGTTGAAGATCTCGCCGTTGAAGCAGACCCAGAGCGACTCGTCGTGACTGGCCATGGGCTGCCAGCCGCCATCGAGGTCGATGATGGAGAGGCGGGCGTGGGCGAGCGCGACGTGCCGGTCGCGATAGAGGCCGTATCCGTCGGGGCCGCGGTGTCGCAGGGCGGAGGCCATGCGCAGGGCGAGCGCGCGGTCGGGGGGAGGCGAATCGGAACGGAGATTGACGAGACCCGCGATTCCACACATCAGAGGAGCTCGCCTTTCTTCACTTTGCCGCTGGAGGTCTTGGGGAGCGAGTCCGCGAACTCGACGACCTTCGGGATGGCGGCTTCCTCGAGCTCGGAGCGCACGTGCTTGCGCACGTCGTCTGCCGTGAGGGCGGACTCGGGCGACTTGACGACGACGGCTTTGACGGCGACGCCGAGCACGGGATCGGGCATGCCGACCACCGCGACCTCGACGACGCCCGGAAGCTTGCAGATGCAGGCCTCGACCTCGAGCGGTGCCACCTTCTCGCCGCGGGTCTTGATGACGTCGTCCTTGCGCGCGACGAAATGGAGATAGCCGTCTTCGTCGAGGCGGAAGAGATCGCCGGTGTGCAGGACGACCTCGCCGGGGATGGGCCCGGGGCGAAGCGCGCGCGCGGTGGCCGTGGGGTTTCGCCAATAGCCGCGCATGACGTTGGGGCCGCGCACGACGAGCTCGCCGGTCTCGCCCCGGGGCGCGACGGTGCCGTCCTCGCGGGAGATCCAGACTTCCTGGTTGGGGAAGCTGATGCCCACGGACGCGGGGCGCTCGAGCGCGAGATCGGGTGGGAGGTAGCAGACACGGGTGCACTCGGTCTGCCCGTACATCGCGTAGAAGCGGACGTTCGGCAGCAGCTCGCGCAGGCGCAGGAGCTGGGGCGCGGGGAGCCCGTAGGCGGCGTTGGTCATGTAGCGGAGCGCGGAGAGGTCGGCGCTCGGCAGGTTCTTGAGGGAGAGGATCGAGGCGTAGATGGTGGGAACGCCGGCGAAACCGGTGACGCGATGGGCCTCGAGCTTCTGCACGATGGGCCAGGGCATGGAGAAGCCCTTCTCGAGCACGAGCGTGCCTCCGGTCCAGTGCGTCACGAGCATCTGGAAGAGCCCGTACGTGTGCGAGATGGGCAGCACGCAGAGCACGACGTCGCGCTCGTCGTGATCGAGATAGGCCGCGATGGCTGCCGAGCTGTTGCGGAGGTTCTGGTGCGTGAGCATCACGCCCTTCGACTCGCCGGTGCTGCCGCTGGTCCAGCAGATGGTGGCGAGGTCGAGCTCGATGGAGGCGCGCGGGGGGCGCGTCTTCGGAGCCGACGCGAGGAGGTCGTCGAGGGAACGCTCGGCGCTCTGCTTGCCCCGCGCGTCGGGGCCCGCGACGAAGACGTGTGCGGGTGGCGTCGCGGCGGCGCGGGCGGCGGCGATGTGCTCGTCGAGCGCGCGGGCGGCCACGAGGACGCTGGGCTCGGCTTGGTCGACGAGCTGCGCGAGGCGCCGAGGCTTCATCCCGGTGCCGATCAGCGACGGGACGCAATCGGCGCGGAGCGTTCCGTAGAAGGCGACGACGGAGTCGAGCGAGTTGTCGAGCGCGACCAGGATGCGGTCGCCGCGGCGCACACCGAGAC
>JADZFZ010000492.1 GCA_020854145.1 Deltaproteobacteria bacterium
CGCATGGTCCAGACGGTGGACCACCTGCCCGAGCACATCGGGACCGTGCAGTTCTTCATGTTCCTGACGGCCGTGCTCTGCACGTTGCCGGCGACGCTCGGCATGGGCGTGATGTTCCCGCTCTGCGTACGCGTCTGGAGCTCCGGCACGGGGCAGACCGTCGGACGCGACATCGGCACGCTCTACGCCGGCAACACGCTCGGCTCGATCGTCGGCGCATGGCTCCCGGGCTTCGTGCTCATGCCGACCATCGGGATGGAGAAGACGCTCCATCTGTCGGTGGCGCTCAACCTGTTGGTAGCCCTCGCGCTGCTCATCGCGAGCGCGACGGACGAGGAAGAAGAGAAGCAGGCCGCCGGCGCCAAGCCCGACGACAAGCGCAAGCCAACCGACGGCAGCTGGTCGCTGTCACGCGTGCTCAGCGTCCAAGCGGGCACCGTGTACGTGCTCGCGCCTCTGATCCCGGCCATCGCCGCGGCGCTCTACTACGGCACGACGCGTCCGAGCTGGGGTCTCAACTGGGACCTCTCGAAGATGACGCTCGGCGTCTTTCGCGTGTCGCTCGCGAGCGACGTGCTGGACCCGGAGCGTTGGGGCGCGCCCGATCTCGTCTACTACCACGACGGTCTCTCCACGACGGTCACGGTCGAGCGCTGGGGACGTCACTACGCGCTCAAGAACAACGGCAAGGTCGACGCCTCCAACGGCGACGACATGCCGACGCAGATCATGGTCGCGGGCTTCCCGATCTCGCTCCATCCGTCGGGCGGTCGCAACGCCGACATCGCCGTCATCGGCTTCGGCTCGGGCGTGACCCTGGGCGCCGCGCTGCAGTTCCCGGTGCGCAAGGTCGACGTCATCGAGCTCGAGCCGTCGATCATGGAGGCGAGCCAGTTCTTCCGCGACGTCAACCACCTGACCTACGGCCTGTCCGGCTACCCGTACGTCAACACGCCGCGGCTGAACGTGATCGCGGACGACGGCCGCAACTTCCTCGCGTCCACGCGCAACACCTACGACATCATCATCAGCGAGCCGTCGAACCCGTGGATCACGGGCGTGTCCGACCTCTTCACGACGGACCACTTCAACATCGCGAAGCGGCGTCTGCGCCAGGGCGGCATCTTCGCCCAGTGGGTGCAGCTCTACGAGATGTCGCCCGAGAACATCAAGACCATCTACCGGACGTTCGCGTCGTCTTTCCGGTACGTCGTGGTCTTCGCGGCCGAGGACTACTCGAGCGACACGGTGCTGCTCGGCAGCGACTCGCCCATCGAGCTCGACCTCGCGCGCGTTCGTCGCGCGATGCAGCCGCCGGCCGTGCGCCAGATCATGGAAGCCGCGTCGGTGTTCACGCCGCACGACGTCTTCGCGCGCGTGCTGCTGACGAGCCGACAAGAGGTGATGCGCTACTCGACGTACGTCGCGCGGCGCGAGCGCAGCGGTCCGTGGGAGGAGATCTACACGGAGAACGGCTCCGAGGAGTGCGAGGCGCAGGACTGCATCCGGTGGGGCGCGACGCTCAACACCGACGACAACGCGCACATCGAGTTCGCCGCGCCGCGCGACCTCATCGGGTTCCAGCGCTACGAGGGGTACCTCGTGCAGATCTACTCGCCCGACTGGCCCTACGGCCGGCTCGACGGCGTGCTGCGCGGGGTGGGCACCGGCGACGACGCGGCGCGCGAGTACGCCGAGCTCGCGATGTCGCTCATCGCGCACGGGCGCAAGCTCGAGGCCGCACGGTTCGTCGAGCGCTCGTCGCGCGAAGGACGCGCGCGCGAGACGGCCGTCGCGCTCGAGGTGCTGCGCCTGCTGCTCACGACCGAGAACGAGCCGGCCGCGCGCATCGAGCCGCCCGTCCCGGGGCCACACCTCGAGGCCGAGATGGCCAATCAGCTCCTCGCGGGCTTCGAGCGCGTGCAGCGGTCCGTCGATGCCGGCGCATGGGCGCAGGCGCTGAGCGCGATGGAGGAGATCCCTGCGCCGCTACGCCTCAACAGCGGGGCCGGCATGCGGTTCCTCTACGGCTACCTGCTCTACAAAGCGGCTGCAGGCGACACGTCCGCCATCCGCGCCGCCATCGATCAGCTCGAGGAGCTCTTGCGCGTCGACGAGGCGTACGTCCGCGATCACCCGGAGGTCTACTACTTCCTCGCGCGCGCCCACGACGCGGAGGCCAACTCCGACCAGGCGCTCCGCTACATGCGACGCTTCGTCGAGGCCCGCCTCACGCGCGTGGAGCAGACGAGCTCGTCTCCCGACGTGGCGAGCCTCCCCGAGCCTTCCCTCGAAGAGGCACCCATCACCGACGCCGCAGGCGAGTCCGACAAGGAGCGCCATCGAACGCGCGAGTCGGAGTCGATGGAGCTTCCCGATGCAGCGCCGGCCCCGGAGCCGACGGCTGCGAACCCGCCCGCCGGTGCCGATGCCGGCGCCGCCACGCCGCCTCGCGACGACGGGGCCGCCTCGCCGTCGCGCGACGCAGGCGCCGCACGTCCTTCGCGACCCGATGCGCGCGCCACCCCTTGACCCTCGGACGGCAGGCCATTAGATTCGCCCGCCTCATTTCGGCGGAAAACTTCGCAGTCAGCCCTCCCGCGCCCCCCTGAGGGGGCCAGGACGCGAGGATCATCGATGCAGAAGAAGGACCTGAAGCGGTTCAAGAAAATCCTCGAAGACAAGCGAGAGGCGCTCATCAAGAACGCGCTCGCGACGCTCAACGAGGAGATGGCGCTCGACACGAACGACCTGCCCGACGAGATGGACCTGGCGTCGAGCGAGTACCTCCAGTCCTTCACGTTTCGCCTGCGCGGCCGCGAGAAGGTGTTGATCGAGAAGATCGACAAGGCCCTCGCGAAGATTGCCTCGCCCACCTCGACGTACGGCATCTGCGAGTCCTGCGAAGAAGAGATCAGCGTCAAGCGCCTCGAGGCTCGCCCCGAGGCGAACCTCTGCATCCGCTGCAAGGAAGACCA
>JADZFZ010000493.1 GCA_020854145.1 Deltaproteobacteria bacterium
CGCCTTTTTCCGGCGGGGGCTGCGCTCGCCCCCGCGGCCCCCCGAGAAGATGACCGCCGCGACCGCCACCGCCAACGTGTCGATGTCCGACAGCTCGCCCGGCGCGGCTGCGGCGAGCACGACCGGCCCGTGGATCAACGGCCGCACCTGGGATCTCGCGTTCCTGATCCTCAGCGTCGTGATCGTCCCGATCGTGCTCGTGCTCGTGCACCTGCGCGTTCCGGCCGACGTGATCAACCTCGGGGTCGCGGGCGTGATCGGTGGGCCGCACCTCTTCTCGACCTACACGGCGACGTATCTCGATCGCGGCTTTCGCAAGCGCAACATGGCGCTCCTGGTCGCCGCGACGCTCGTGGTGCCCACGTTCGTCTTCTACTTCGCGATCACCAACTTCCAGCTTCTGCTGTCGTTCTTCATCTTCGTCGCGAGCCTGCACCTGCTCCAACAGAACGCGTACATCACGGACATCTACCGACGCCGCGCGGGGATCCGCGAGCCGCGATGGTCGCGGTGGATCGACCTCGCGTTGCTCATGGCCGGGTTCTATCCCGTGGCGGCCTACAAGGTCGTCCACGACGACTTCTATCTCGGCGACGTCCAGATCATCGTCCCGCAGGTCTTCATGCGGCCGGCGACCTACTGGGTGATCTCGATCTTCTTCGCGACCGCGCTCGTGCTGTGGGTGGGAAAGACCTTCCTCGAGTGGCGCAACGGGACGCTGAACAGGCCGAAGACGCTGCTCATCGCGGTGACGGCGGTGACGGCGTTCCTCATCCCGGCGGCCGCCGGCGGCGAGCGCCTCGAGCTCGCGTTCCAGGCTGCCAACGCGTGGCACTCGTTCCAGTACCTCGCGCTCGTGTGGCTCATCAACCGGATGCGCCTCGAGCACGGCCACGTGCAGTCGTCGATCACGCGTCGCGTGAGCGGACGAGGCTCCGCGTTCAAGTTCTACGGCCTCGTGCTGGCCACGACGGTCGCGCTCTTCGGCGTCATCCTGCTCCTGAAGTGGACCGACCCGCTCGGGCTCACGCCCGACCAGTACTACTACGGGATGATCCTCTCACCGCTCCTCATCCACTACGTGCTCGACGCGTTCCTCTTCGCGTTCGGTCCGCGGCCCGGATCGAGCATCGAAGCCGTGCCCTACGCTGCGCCAGCCCGGCTCGGCGTCAGCCCCTGATCGCCAACGAGATTCGAGGGTCCGTGTCGTCCCGGTTTCTGCTGCACATCGCGGCGCTCAGTGCGGCCGCAGCCACGGTGGGCGGTTGCACGACGGAATCGTCGAGCTCGCCGCTGTCCGGCCAAGACGTCCACCTCACGATCCTCCACACGTCCGATTGGCACTCGCGGCTCTTCCCCTACACGTTCACCGTCGGTCGCGTGGACGAGCAGCTCGGGCTGCTTCAGCAGAACGCACCCTTCGGAGGCGCGGCGCGCATGGCGCACCTGCTCCATCGCGAGCGCGCCAACGCCGGCCGCGTGATCCACCTCGACGGCGGCGACTGCTTCCAGGGCGCGCCCGTCTTCAACTTCTTCAAGGGCGAGGCCGAGATGCGGACGATGTCCGCGGTCGGGACCGACGCGATGGTCATCGCCAACCACGAGTTCGACCTGGGTGCGGAGAACTTCGCGCGCCAGGCGCAGCGATGGTCGACGTTCCCCGTGCTGGCGGCCAACTACCTCTACGATCCGCCCGACGTCCCGGGGGCGCCCCAGGTGGGCGCGGTCGCGCAGCCGTACACGATCATCCACGCGGACGGCCTGCGGGTCGGGGTCATCGGGATGGGCAACCTCTCGAGCCTCAACACCATCTTCGAGTCGCCGAACCGCCTCGGTGTCGCGCCGCTCAACACCGTGGACGTCGCGCAGTTCTACATCGACTGGCTGCGTCCCCAGGTGGACCTGGTCGTGCTGCTGACGCACCTCGGCCTCACGGACGACGAAGAGATGATCGAGCGGACGGAAGGGGCCGACATCGTCCTCGGCGGCCATCTGCACGTGGTGCTCAACCCGCCCCGCGTCGTGCGGGACTGCGCGCGCGTCGACGAGATGGGACGCAACTACGTCGAGGTGCGCACCGGCTTCGACGATCCGATCGTCGAGCGTCGATTCTGCCGTCCGCGCTCGGTCGTGCTCGCCCACTCGGGCGCGTTCATGAAGTACCTGGGTCGGCTCGACCTGGTGATGAGCGACGACCCGACGCGGGTCGGCGACGGCTACGACGACGTCAACGGGTTCGAGGTTCTCTCGCACCGATACACGCTCTTCCCGGTCGATGCGACGATCCCCGAGGATCGACAGGTGGCCGAGCTGCTCGAGCCCTACGCCAACCAGCTCGTGCGTCTGACGGACCTCGACCTGCTCGTCGGCTACGCGCCCAACGTCGTGCGTCGCTTCGGCTCGGTGGGTGGAGACTCGCCGCTCGGCAACCTGATCGCGGATGCGATGTGGCTGCGGCTCGGCATCCAGACCGACTTCGCCTTGACCAACAGCCTCGGGATTCGCGCCGACCTGGTGCAGGGGCCCGTTCCGGTCGAGGAGCTCTTCAACGTGTTCCCGTTCGAGAACACCATCGCGACGATGTTCCTCTCGGGCAGAGAGGTGCGCGAGGTCTACGACTTCATCGCGCGTCGAAGCAGCGGTCGCGGCTGCTCCACGCAGGCGCAGACGGCGGGCGCGCGCGTCGTGCTCAACTGCGGGCGGTGCCAGCGCGACGCGAACCGCGACGGGCAGCCCGACGTGGACGGCCCGTGCGCCGAGATCATCGCGATCGGCCAGAGCGAGGCGCCGTGCGACACCGACACCGACTGCGCCGGCGCGGCCGACGATCCGAACGACGACGGGCTGTGCGACCCGATCGCGCGCCGCTGCCTGCTGCCCATCGTGGACGACGCGAGCTACGAGCTCGCCGCGAGCGATTACATCGCGCGAGGCGGCTCGGGCTTCCTCGTGCTCCAGCGCAACACGACGCAGCGCAACACGTACATCCCGCAGCGCGACGCGCTCTCGGACTTCATCCGCAACGGCCCGCCTTGCGGCGCGGATCCCGCGACCGGCGAGCTGCCGGCCTGCACGGCCGACGCCGATTGCCACGCGGTCGTGGGCGAGTCGTTCTCGTGTCAGTGCCCCACGCGGCAGCGCTACGACGACGCGCTCGCGATGTGCACCGACGCCGGGAGCTGTCCATCCGAGGGCCGCTGCGTGCTGACGTCGTGCCGCGATCAGGTGCGCGACTTCGCGGTGCGACGCGAATGCGCGAACGCGGCCGATCCCGTGGCTGCCGCGCGCTGCGAGTGCGACGCGCTCGTCAACGCGGGCGAGGCGTGCAAGCTGCTCGCGTGCATCGACGAGTCGCTCGGCGTGCGGAGCGATGGTCGGATCCGGATGGTGCCGCCTTGAAGAGAGCCACCCCTCTCCCCGACCCTCTCCCCTGCGAGGGGAGAGGGAGCCTCGTCCCGGTGGGCGGCGGCCGTCTCTCCCGCGAGGGGAGAGCGAGCCTCGTCCGTGTCGCGGCCGTGCTGGTGGGCGCGCTGGCGCTCGCGGGCTGCGTCGAAGAGGTCGCGGGCTTCGATCCGAACGCGCCGTCGAGCGTGCGCGTGACGCGCGTCGAAGGCGACCCGGGCTCGGCGGAGGCGCCGCTCGTGTACGGCGACGCGCCGGTGCGATTCGTGTTCGACGTCGAGGTCCTCGCGCGCGACGGTCGCGTGCTCGACGGGTGGAACGGCTCGCTTCGCGTCTCGACGAGGCCCGGCGGCGTGGCCGACGTGAGCGGCGTCGACGGCATCGTGCAGCGCAACGTGCCGATGGTCGGCGGGCGCGCCAGCGGCGTCGTCGTGGACGTCACGCGCGCCTTCGGCCGTGCGCGGGTCTGGTTCGAGGACGTCGGGTTCGTGCCCGTGGATCCCGCGAGCGCTGCGTGCGCGAACGGCATCGACGACGACGGCGATGGGCATTCGGATCACCCCGACGACTTCGGATGCGCGTTCGCCAACGACGGCGACGAAGGGGAGGGCAGCGGCGCCGCGGGAGTGTCGGACACGCTGTTCTTCGCGAACCCGACGCTCGGCGACGTCCAGGGCTATCGCAGCATCTCACCGCTCACGAACGAGAGCGTGACGGTCGATCGCGGCGTGATGGTCGTGACGCGCGTGACGACCGACGGGTTCATGCTGACCGACATCGACTCGAGCTCGGTCGCGCGCGGCTACAACCACCTCTTCGCGTTCAACTTCTCGACGCCGCAGTTCCTGCGAGTGTGCGACGAGGTCCTCGACATCCAGGGCATCGTGACCGAGTTCTTCGGCTACACGGAGCTCGGGTTCCCGTCGTGGTCGCGCATCCGCTACGAGGACGAGACGCTCACGCCGTGCCGAGTGCCGACGCCGACGAGCATCACCGCCGAACGTCTGATGAGCGCGGCGGGGATGGAGTCGCTCGAGGCCGGCCTGGTGCGCGTGGACGACGGCACCATCGCGAGCCGCTTCAGCCCGGAGCTCGCTCCGGCAGGCTCGAACTGCGACCTCAACGGCGATGGCGGAGTGTCGTTCGACGGTCCGGAAGGCGACTGCTCCGATGCGTGCGCCCTCGATTCCGAGTGCAGCGAGTGGAACCAGTTCGTCGAGTTCGGCCAGTGGTCGGTGCTGCTCGCACCGGGTGGGCCGAAGATCTACGTCGTCTCGCGCGACGACGTCCCGGACTTCGATCCGTACCGCATGCGCGGACAGCCGATGCGCGCAGTGAGCGGGACCCTTCGTCACGTCGAGTTCCTCGACCCCGCTTGGATCATCGAGCCGCGATGCGCGGCCGACATCGTCGTCGATGGGGAGCCCGCACCGAGCAACGTCGCGTGCGTCGAGCCCCGCACCGGAGGCCCTGATGAGCCCGAATGAGAAGACGGTCGCGCTGGTCGTGGCGCTCGCGCTGGCCGTCGTCGTACCGATGCGCGTCGAGGCGCAGGCCCAGCCGAACGCGGGGGGCGGCGCGCAGCCCACGCCGCCGGCGGGGCAACCGACGACCCCTCCGGAGACCGTGCCGCCGACTCCCGATGGCACCGATGGCACCGGCGAAGGAACCGATCCGAACGCGCCGGCGGAGGTGCCCGACGAGGCTCCGGAGGACGTCGCGCCGGAGGAGGTCGAGCCACGTGCCCCGGTGGAGGTGGCGCCCGAGGAGCAGGTCGCGCGCGCGGCGACCGAAGGCGACGGGCCCCACAGCGACGCCGTCGACGTCCGTCTGTCGTGGACCTTCGGCGACGACGACATCCTCGCGGGCACTGGCGAGGTCGTGCCCGTGTCGCCGATGGCGGGCATCGGAGACCGGCCCGGCTACTCGCTGTTCTTCGACAACCTGAACAGCGCGTTCTCCTCGCGCGAGAACCTCGCGCACCTGGTGCTGTACCGCCGCATGAACGGCTTCTGGCCGAACTGGTCGACCGACGCGTCCTTCGTCCTTCGCGTGAACCTCGAAGAGCTCAACTCGATCGATCCGCGGACCAACCGCATCCTCGGCGACTCGGGATCCTTCCTGCGCGTGCAGTACCGCCCGTGGGCCGAGGCGCCGGAAGACGGCGTGTCCTTCGTTCTCTTCCCATTCGACACGGAGCGGTTCCGCCTCGGGTATCTGTACGAGCTCTCGTATGGCGGCAGCGACTTCATCCCGCGACGTCGCTTCCTGCGCTCGCCGGGCCTGAAGCTCCAGCTCGATCGAGGCATCGGGTACTACTACCTCGGCTTCAAGACGATCCTCGCGCAGGAGGCGCTCGACATCGAGATCGAAGGTGGCGGCGGCACCGAGATCGAGACCGTCCGCATCGACGAGACGCAATACGCCTTTCTCGCGGGCGCGGGCTGGGACTTCACCGAGACGGTCCGCCTCGACATCGGCGGCGGCTACTTCCAGCAGGGCCGGTTCGACCTCACCGGCTACCCGCAGGACAAGGTCTACAGCTTCGGCGGCTCGATGCGCCTCGTGCTGCACGACGGCATCTCGGTCGGCAACAGCGTCGACTTTCGTTTGTACACCAACGATCCGGAGAGCCCGTTCGTCCCGTTCAGGCTCGAGACGTACGAGGCCGGTCGGTTGGCGTGGTCGGCGTCGCTCGAAGGCGCCGCCATCGCCCAACACGTCGCCGACACCGACGCGGTCGGCTCGACGTCGTTGCAGACCGGCTTCGCGGGCGCGTTCGGCGCGACCCTCAAGTACGGCTTCCTCCGCCTCGATGCGACGGTGCTCGTCCGTACGCTGCCGTTCATCCTCAAGAACGTTCCGTCGCTCGTGCCGTTCCTGAGCGTGCCCGACGTCGCCGACGTGACGCCGGAGACGTTCTTCGCGCTCGAGGGCAGCTATCACCTGCCGGATGCGCACCTGACGCTGCGTCTCGGAGGCGGCCTGCAGCTGCCGGCGACCGTGACGATCCCGTTCACGAGCGACTTCGCCGAATCGTCGCGCGTGCAGGTCATCCGCCGCGAAGGCTCCTTCTCGATCCTCCCGCCCGGCGAGGGCAGCGTGCCGATCATCCAGGCGAGGCTCGCCGCACGCCTGGACCTGTCGAACATGATGTTCGTGCAAGCCTGGGTGCAGTACGTCCGGGACAACAACGGCACGCGCCTCGAGACGGGCGCGGACGGGACGCGCACGCGCAGCTTCCAGAGCCCCGACCAGATGGGCCTCGGCATCACCGCGGCCGCGCGATTCTGACCGTCAGGGCTTCGTCGCGCGCCGCGCTTCCGGACCGAGCCCGGCGCGGGTGCGCGCGACGAGCAGCTCCGCGATCAGCTCGCGCGACAGTCGGCGGGGTCCGCCTTCGGGAAGGGCCAGCGCGCGGATGCGCGCGAGGTGCTCGACCAGCTCGAGCCGGAGGAACGCCGTCTCGGGATCGGGGCCCCACGCCAGGACGCCATGAGACTCGAGCAGCACGACGTCGTGTGCCTCGAGGAAGGGAGCGAGCGCA
This sequence comes from Deltaproteobacteria bacterium, assembly GCA_020854145.1. GTDB lineage: Bacteria > Myxococcota_A > Polyangia > Polyangiales > JADZFZ01 > JADZFZ01. Next base: position 6,950 of record JADZFZ010000493.1, read on the forward strand.
TCCACGGCCTTCGGGCCGGGCGGGGCGAGCGGGACGAGCGGCACGTTCGCGCCGAGCGACACGACGGCCTCGGGCAGGAAGCACTCGAGCGATCCGCCCGTCGTGGCGAGCGCAGTCGCGTGCGGAGGGTGCGCGTGGACCACGGCGCGGACGTCGTCGCGCGCCGCGTACACGGCCAGGTGCATCGCGAGCTCGCCGAAGGGTCGGTGCCGCCCGCCGACGACGCGGCCGCGCTCGTCGACGACGATGAGGTTGATCGAGTCGACCAGGCGCTTCGAGAGCGCAGTGCTGGTCGCGACGATGCGTCCGGGCGCGGCCTTCGCCGTCACGTTGCCGTCGTGGTTGGCGACCCAGCCGCGCTCGTGGAGCGAGCGCGCGACGTCCACGACCTCGCGACGCAGCGTGTGCTCCGTCAGGAGGCGCGCTGCGGTCATGCGAGGTCGACCGCGTCGACGATCCCGACCACCAGGGTCCGGATCGGGACGATGTCCGCCGTGGCGCGGCCGAGCAGCTGCCGGGCGCCGTTGCCTTCGTCGTGCAGGAGCACGCGATCGCCGATGCCGGCTTGCGCGCGATCGAGCGCGATGACTGCGTCGCCCGCGTCCTTGCCGTGCTCGTCGAGCGGCTGGCAGAGGAGCGTCTTGTGGCCTGCGAGGGCCGGGTGCTTCGTCGTGGCGACGACCGTTCCGATGACGCGCGCGACCTTCACGGTACGTGCACCTCGTCGACGATGCCGACGATGGCAGCGTCGACCGGCACGAACCACGGCTCGAGCGCCAGCGCCGCCTCACGGTTGTGGACCGTGTAGACGACGTCGCCCGGGCCGGCGCGCACCGTGTCCGCCGCGACGTACGGCTCGCCCTTCGGAACGTGCGCGGGCGTCAGCGGCTGCACGAGGAGCAGCTTCGTGCCGTCGAGGCCATCGGCCTTTCGCGTCGCGACGACCGTTCCGATGACCCGCGCGAGCTGCATCGCGCGCGATGTTGGCGCGCCGATCCTCGACGTGTCAACGGCGCGCGCCCCACAGCGATCGAGCTCGACGGCGTGCCCACGAGCGGCGTGCCTACGAGCGATGTCCCGATGCGGGAAGCGCCGACCTCGGTCTCGTCGTTGCTCGGCAACACATGCGTGTGTCGAGCTCGGTCGCGGGACGGGCGAGCGGACGCCCATCCCGCGCGGCGCCCCGCTACTTCGCGTTGGGGTGGGAGTTCGTCGCGACGCCGAAGAACCAGTTGTAGAGGGTTTGTGCGGCGCGAACGTTGGTCTTGGTACGCATGCTCGTCTCCTTCGCGAAGCCGAGCGTGGTCGGCTCCGTCGTGCTCGGCCCGTCGAGCAAACCACATGCCCATGGCGAGCCCGTTTCCGTGCCGCTGGATCCCTTCGGACCGCGCGCGCGAGAGCGTTCGAAGGGGGTGTTCGGCGGCCGACGCGGACCTACGAGCTGTGCCGTTGTCCCATGCGTCGCACGTGACATGCTCCGGCTCCCCATGGGACCGAAGCTCTCGAGCATCGCGCCGGCATCGGTCGCGCGCACGTCGTCGAGCGGGGCCGTCGTGTCGGCCGATCGGGCCGAGCGCGTCGCCGCGCTGCTGGCCGAGCTTCGCGACGCGATGAGCGTGGCGCTCGACGACGGCGCCGTGACGTCTGGGCTCTCGCGCGGCGAGGTGGAGGCGCTCCGGGCGCTGGCGTCGTCGGGGCCCATGCGCGTCGGTGAGCTCCGTCGTTTCGTCCCGGGGGCGCAGAGCACGACGAGCGAGCTCGTCGCGCGTCTCGAGAAGCGCGGGCTCGTACGTCGCGAGGTGGATCCCTTCGACGCGCGCGCCACTCGCGTCGCCCTGAGGCCGCGTGGTCAGCGGCTGCTGGACGACTGCGCACGCGGGAACCCGCCCGCATGCGACGAGCTGCTGCGTGCGCTCGTGCCCGAGGATCGAGCGCGCTTCGAGGATGCGCTCGCGGTGGTCGTGTCGCTCGCGAGGCGCGCGCTGCCTTCCGCGGAGCTCGGGGGAGACGAAGTGACCGACGGAAACCGAGGAGAGACCCCATGAGGTCGTTCGTGATCATGCCGACCGCTGCGATGACGCTGGTCGGAACCCTCGTCTCGGGCGCGGTTGCAGCGCACGCGCAGCCGCAGCCCGTCCGCGCGACGCCCCCGGTGGCCACGACGCCGCCCGCGACGCCACCCGTCGCCCCGGTCGACCCGACGGTGACGACGGATCGGGAATCCGTCGAGGTGCGTCGCCTCCGGGAGCTCATCCTGCCGCGCCAAGGCGGGATGACGCTCGAGCAGGTCGGTGTGCGCGCGGTGCGCGTGTCGCCCGTCATCGAGCGCTCGCGTGCCGATGCTCAGCGCGCCGCCGCCGAGGCTCGCCGCGCGTGGGCGGCGTTCCTCCCGACGCTCACGGCCACGGCGCGCTATACGCGCCTGTCCGCGGTCGACTCCGGGTTCGCGACCGGCACCACGCCGGCGATCGATCCCGCGGAGGTGGGCAGGCTGATCCTCGGCGTGGACGACGCCGAAGCGCAGCGGCTCTTCGTGATCAACGGCGAGTTCCTGCAGTCGCTGTCCTCCGCGTTCTCCGGCCTCGGCTCCATCGGCGACACGCCGCTCAACCAGTTCGCGCTGCGTGGCGAGCTCCAGGTTCCCATCAGCGACTACTTCTTCGCGATCGCGCCGGGTTACGAAGCGTCGCTCGAGGCGGCCGAAGCCGCTCGGCTGCAGCAACGAGTGCGTGCGTCGTCGGTCGCGTTGCAGGCGCGCGAAGCGGTCCTCGACGTCCTGCTCGCGCGGGGTGGGCTCGTCGTCGCGCAGCAGGCCGTCGAGCAGCTCGAGGCCGCGCGCAACGACCTGCGTGCGTTCGTCGAGGTGGGCACGGCGCCGCGCATCGACCTCGTGCGGCTCGAGGCGCAGCTCGCGATCGCGCGTACGGGACGCTCTCGCACGCGCACGGCGGTACGCCTGGCGCAGATGGCGTTGCGGACGCTGCTCCACATGCCGCTCGACCGCGAGATGGTCCTCGACGTCAACCTCGAGGCCGACGTGCCGGTCGTCACCGAGCAACCCGAAGCGCTCGTCCGGCGCGCGTTGCGCCGGCGCACGGAGGTGCGCGCCGTGCAGACCGCCCTGCGCGCGCAACGCCGCGGACGCAGCGCGCGGCGCGCCGCTGGGTACCCGCACCTCGTCGCGGCCGCGGGCGTCGACGTCGCCAATCCGAATCAGCGCGTCTTTCCGCAGCAGGAGCGGTTCGACGTCACCTGGGACGCGAGCCTGATCGTGACGTGGACGCCGAACTCGACCATCACCGCAGGGCGCGATCTCGACGTCGCCGATGCCGAGATTGCGCAGACCCAGGCCGACCTCGCGGCCCTCCGCGATGGGATCCGTCTCGAGGTCTGGTCCGCGTGGGCCGCGCTGCAGGACGCCCGCGCGACCCTGGTGTCTGCGACGGAAGGGCTCGCCGCCGCGGAGGAAGGCATGCGCGTGCGGGCCGAGCAGTTTCGCGCAGGCGCGGCGGTCGCGCGCGACCTCATCGACTCGCAGGGCGACGTGACGCGCGCCCGTCTCGAGATCCTCACGTCGCGCGTGGCGCTCTTGCGCGCCCATCTGCGCCTGACGCGCGCGACCGGCGAGTAGCCGCCCGCTCGTCGGGCCCCCCGTGCGCGCGATCAGTCGGGTGTGACGACGAGCGCGTGCTCGCCTTCGCCGTTGCACACGACGGCGATGCGACCGGTCGCCGCATCGCGCCGAGGCGCGGGAGAGATCGGCGCGCCGTCGCACGACACGACGAACGTCCCGGCGTAGTCTGGCGGCGCCGGCACGTACACGACGTGCGGGACGCCTTCCGCCCGCCCTCGCACGCGCAGCTCGAAGGTCCCCGAGCTCGCGTCGAACCGCATGGACACGGGATCACCGGCGATGCGCTCCGCGTACACGCGTGCGTGCGCGCGTCGCACGGCGTCCCGCTCGATCCACGTCTGGCCGTCGTGATCGAAGAAGCCCCAGCTGCCCTGGGAATCCTCTTTCCAGAGCCACGCCGCGGCGCTCGCGAGGTGCTCGTCGAAGAGGTCGTACGTCAGCGCTGCGTAGTCGCCCATTCGTGTCGCCGTCGGTCCGATGCCCCATTCGCCCACGAAAAGGGGAGATCCGAAGCTCGCCGCTTCCGCGGAGGCGGCCTCCACGTTGGGCGCGAGGCGCGCGCGGTCGACGCGCGCGAGCTCGTTGCCGGGGTCGCCGAACGAGAGCGTGTAGACGTGCGGCGCGTAGACGCCGAGAGGGTCGGGGAAGGGCGCCTCGGCGAGCGGCGCACGCTCCAGGAACTGCCGGGAGACGTCGGGCTCGAAGAAGATCAGGTGCCGCGTGTCGACCGCGCGGATCGCGTCGGTCACGCGCGCGTGGAACTGCGGCAGGTAGTAGTCGGCCGCGACGGGCTCGTTGAAGAGGTCGTAGCCGACCACGAACGGCTCGTCGGCGAACCGCTCCGCGACGTGCGCCGCCATCGCCGCGAAGGCCGCCTGCAGCCGTCGATCGGTCGGATCGTCGTCGTCGTCGATGAAGAAGGAGTCGAAGGCCTCGAGCACCTGCATCGACGCGCGCCGCGCGGTGAGCGAGTCGCCGAGCGGTCCGCCGAGGAGCTGCGTAGGCGGCGGGTGGATCGCCCAGAGCGGTGCGCCGTCCTCGCCGATCTCCTTCGAGTACGCGTCTTGATGGAAGTCGATGAGCACGTGCACGCCGGCGGCAGCGCACGTCGCGACGACCTCGGCCACGCGGTCCAGGTAGGCGTCGTCGTAGCGCCCTTCCTCCGGCTCGACCCCCGACCAGTTGATCGGAAGCCGCAACACGCCGAGCCCGAGCTCGCGCATGCGCCGCGCATCCTCGGCCGAGAAGCCCGGGATCTCCTCGAGGGGGAGCCGGCCGTCGTCGAACGACACGTCGAAGACGCCTTCGACGCGCGCGTTGACCCCACGGAGCACGACGACCCGACCGGCCTCGTCGCGCAGTCGCGCTCGGTCCGACGTGATCCACGCGCCGGGCTCGACGAACGCGGGCCCGCCGTCGTCGTCGCCGCACCCGGACACGACCACGAGCGCGGAGGCTGCCAGCGCCCGCCCCATCGACCTCGCGAGGCTCATCGCCCCTTCTTCTTCTGCTTCTTCGTGCGGGTGGCGGTGCGACCGCCTCGGTGCGGAGGTTCCTTCGGACGCGCTTTGGTCCCGTGCGTGCTCGTCTTCGGACGCCGCCGGGGCGCGTCCGAGCCCGCCGCGGAGCGGGGCCGCCGAGCGGGATGCGCGTCGTCGTCCACGTCCGCGGAGACGTCGGGCACCGCCTCGATCTGGCGACGCTCGACGCTGACGTCGATCACGCGCACGCGCATCGGGTCCCCGAGCGTCACGGTCCTGCCGGTCCGCTTGCCGCACAAACGCACGCCGAGCTCGTCGAGCTCGAACACGTCGCCGCCGAGGTTCTCGGTGCGGACGAGCGCCTCCACGAACGGCTCTTCGATCTCGACGAACGCGCCCATCGGCCCGAGGCCCACGACGCGCGCCGCGAACGTGTCCCCGATTCGCCCGCGCATCAGCAGCGCGCGGTGCAGCGCGACGACCTCGCGCTCGAGATCCGTGGCGCGTCGCTCGAGACGGCTCGACTCGGCGGCCGCGAGGCGCAGCTTCGCCGTCGTCGCGGGCACGTCGATCGCGTCGCCGCGGATCGCGGCGCGGAGGGTCCTGTGGACCGTGAGGTCCGGGTAGCGGCGGATGGGCGACGTGAAGTGCAGGTACGTCCCGGCGGCGAGCCCGAAGTGCCCGATGTTCACCGTGTCGTACGACGCCTGCTTCATCGCGCGCAGCAGGAGATACCCGAGCGTGCGTCCCTGAGGGCTGCCTTCGATCCGATGGAGGAAACGCGCGAGCGTCGCCGGTGACTGGGCCTCGGCCACGTCGAGCTCGTGGCCGAACGCGTGGGCGATGTCGGCGAACGCGGTGATGCGGTCCTCGTCGGGCGGGGGGTGCACGCGGAACACGGCAGGCACGCCGAGCGACGCGAGGTGCGCGCCCACGACCTCGTTGGCGAGGAGCATCAGGTCCTCGACGACTCCGTACGCCTCGCGCACGGCGGGGTGCTTCTTCGTCTTGACGATGTCGCGCGCGGTCTTGCCGTCGTCGCCGAGCACGACCTTGGCCTCGGGGAGATCGAAGTCCAGCGAGCCGCGCCGCATGCGGAGACGGCGGCGCGCGTGCGAGGCGTCGATGACGTGGCGCAGGCTGTCGGACATCGCGCGCGCAGGTCCGGGATCGAAGCCGCTCGCCGGATGCAGCAAGCCGGCGATCTGCTCGTACGTCAGGCTCGCGGCGCTGCGGATCACGGCCTCCACGAATCGGTGCTTGCCAGCGGTCCCGTCGGGCGCGAGCTCCACCTCGAGCCCGAGGACGAGCCGATCCTCGCCGTCGACCAGCGAGCAGATCCCGCTCGAGAGCGCGCGCGGCAACATCGGGATCGCGCGGTCGGGCAGGTAGATGCTCGTCCCGCGCAGGAGCGCCTCGCGGTCGATCGCGCTTCCTTCGGGCACGTAGTGCGAGACGTCTGCGATCGCGACGATCACGCGCCAGCCGCCCGTCGCGATGGGCTCCGCGTAGACGGCGTCGTCGTGGTCGCGCGCATCGAACGGGTCGATCGTCGCGATGGGCAGCGCGCGCCAGTCGACGCGCCCCGCGCGGTCGCGCGCGTCGACGGGCGCCGAACGCTCGCGCGCCTCTTCGTCGCAGTCCGCCGGGAACGTCTCCTCGACGTTCTCGCGGAGCAGGATCTTGCGGACCTCGACGTCCGGATCGCCCGGCGTCCCGAGCGCCTCGAGCACGACGACCTCGCAGAGCTCGTCGGGATGGCGCGGGTAACGTTCGATCTTCGCGACGACCGCGACGCCGTCTCGCGCTCCGGGGGGCATCTCGCCGCGTACGACGAGCGGCGCACGCACGCGCGCGTCGTCGGGCTCGACCCACGCGGACTTCGTCTTGCGCCGCAGGACCCCGGGCACGCGCGTGATGCCTCGCGCCAGGACGGAGGTCACCGTGCCTTCGCGTCCGCGATCCGACGGCCGGACGCGGATCTCCACGCGGTCGCCGTGGATCGCCCCGGCCAGCGAGGCAGCGCCGACGAACACGTCGCCTTCGCCGTCTTCGGCGGTCACGAAACCGAAGCCGCGCGGGTTCACGGTGATGACTCCCGCCGTCTTCTCCTCGGGCGTGAGCGCGGCGGCGGTGGGTCTCCATCGCCGTCCGGGCATCGCACGCGCCAGACCGAGATCACCCAGCTCGTCGAGCACACGCTCGACGTCGCCCATCCGGCTGGTGTCGAGGTCGAGCAAGGCGCACAGCTCGGCGACGTGGAGCGCCCTCTTCCCAGGCACGCGCGGGTGATCCGCGTGCGCTCCGCCGAGCGACGTCAGCGCAGCGAGCACCTCGTCGCGGCTGACGCGTCTCACGGTCGTCTTTCGGCAGGTGGCGCACCGCCGTCGGCGCGCGCAGGCGTGGGTGCGGGCGCGGGCGCGACCGGCGTGGTCGCGGTCGCGACACCGCCCAACGCGTAGATGCCACCATCGTCGCAGCCGGTGTAGTACGTGCCGTCGGGCCCGAAGGCGCCGCTCGAGTCGATGTCCATCCCGAGGTTCTTGCGCCAGAGGATGCGGCCGTCGGGCGCGATCGCGTAGAGCACGTCGTCCTGCGAGCCGACGTAGATGCGTCCCTCGAGATCCACGCGCGCGGACGCACGGATCCGGCCCGAGGTCTCCACGCGAAATCGCAGCGTGCCGTCGGGCGCGAGGCCGTAGAGCACACCGTCGTACGCGCCGACGACGATCGTTCCGTCGGGCGTGACCGCGGGCGTCGCGCGGACGTCGCCGCCCGCCCGGTACGACCAGCGTTCGGTGCCGTCGGGGCCGAGCGCCACGATGCGCCCGCCGTCCGCGCCCGCCACGATGGTGCCGTCGGCCAGGATGGTCGCGCCGCCGTCGACGCTGCCGCCCATGTCGTGCGACCACGCTTCGGTCCCGTCGAGACGGTACGCGCGCAGGCGTGCGTCCTGAGCGCCCACGACGATCAGCCCGGCGGGATGCACCGCCGGCGGCGAGAACACGTGCGCGGCGAGCGTCGCGTGCCACCGAACGCGCCCCTGAGGGTCGATGGCGTAGAGCCCGTCGGCTCCCACGTACACGGTGCCGTCCGGGCCGATCACGGGCGAGGAGTCGACATCGTGCCCGAGCGCCACGCGCCAGCGCACCTGTCCACCGGGCGTCAGGGCGAGCAACGAGTCGTCGTCGCAGCCGACGTAGAGGGTGCCGTCGGGAGCAATGGCGGCGGTCGAGTAGATGCGGTCCGGTGCCGTGTAGCGCCAGCGCAGCGTCCCGTCGGGCGCGATGGCGCTGAAGGTCCGGTCGAGCGATCCCACGTACACCGTGCCGTCGCCTCCGACGACCGGGGAGGCGAACACGCGTGCCCCGGTGCGCACGACCCATCGAACGCCCGGCTCCTGCGATGGCCCGCGCACGGAGCTGCGCCCGTGATGCCGCGGGCCGCCGCCGAACATCGGCTGGTCCTCGGGCGGACGCGTCGGCGCCGGAGCCGAAGGGCCCGCATCCGCCTCCGAGGCGCCGCCGCCGCCACGTGCGGGACGAACCTCCTCGAGGAAGCGACAGCGACCCTCGTGGCAGATGCGCCCGGCGCGACACTCGCGGTCGCTCATGCACGGGCTGGCGCTCGCCTGACGCGACCCGGAGGAGGTCCGCCCTCCGCACGATGCGGCGCACGCGATCAACGTGGTCGCGAGCGCGGCAAGCACGGCCTGTCTCAAGGCGACGACGCGCACGGCCGCCACATATCAGTCGCCGGTCCAAGCCGCCACACCTCCTTGCGACGTCGCGTCGTCGCCGCCGGCGAGCGAGCCCGCGGGGGCGTGCATGTTCGGCGGCGATCCGGTAGGCAAGCTCGATATGCGTGGTGGGTATACGGGGGGCTTGGGGATCGTCGCGTTGCTCGCGACGGCTTGCGGAGGTAGCGGCAGCGCGGGGACCGACCCGGGCACGCGCGACGCGGCGCAGACCGAGGACGGCGGGGCGCGCCGCGACGGTGCGGCTCGCGACGACGGCGGGCCGATCGATCCGGGCCCGCCCCCTGCCTGCGCGGTCACGGCGACCGCCGCGCGCGTCTTCGATCGACCCACGCTCGAGCGCAACGAGGACCCGTCGTTCTTCGGTCCCCTCGACGCCGATCGAGAACGGTTCGCCTTTCTCGGCAAGGCTGCCGATGCCGAGCGGCGGGTCAGCATCCGCGCCGTGGTCGCTCCGCGCGAGCCCGGACGAGGCGACGTGGCGACCGTCGCGACCTTCGAAGAGGGCGAGGACGCGCCTCGTTTCACCGCGGCGTTCGGCAGCGGTGGGGTCCTCGCGATGTGGCAGCGCTCGAGCGGGTCGCTCGACCGGCCCGGCAC
>JADZFZ010000494.1 GCA_020854145.1 Deltaproteobacteria bacterium
CACGCATCCCGCGCGAGACAGTGAAAGCAGCCGCGATCGATCACGACGTCGAACGGGCCCGAGAGCGCGCTGTCGCAGACGTCGTCGAGCATCCATGCGACGCGACGCGACCCTGCGCGGCGTCGCGAGATCCCGAGCGCGACGGCCGAGACGTCGGTCGCCGTGACGTCGAAGCCCGCGTCGGCCGCCGCGATCGCGGCCGTGCCGGTGCCGGTACCGAGATCGAGAAATCGCCTGCCCGGCGGGCTCGAGCAGGGATCGGCGGCCAGCGAGCGGTGCGCAGGAGGCCGAAGCGCCTCGAGCAACTCGCGCAGATCCGGATCGAGCGCCGCTGCGTGCCAGGGCATCCGCTCCGGCGGCACGTGCGCGTAGAGCTCGTCCCACGCGCTGGCCGATCGCGGGATCTCGACGCGCCCGCTCGCCCGCGGATCGGTGCGGAGCACGAGCTCCACCACGTCGAGCACCGCACGTGCGGGTGGTGCAGGGCCGAGCATCGGGCGACGTGCGCCCGGCGCGTGCGCGACCTCGTGGCCGATCGCCGAGGCCACCACGTGCATGCCGTCGTCGCGCAGGCGACGCAGGTTCCTCTGCACTGCCGCAGACGCGAGCATGGCGTCGTTCATCGAGGGCACGAGCACGACGGGCGCGCGCGTCGCGACGGCGATGGCTGCCACGAGATCGGAGCAGTCGCCGCCGGCGATCCGCGCGAGCGTCGTCGCGGTCGCGGGGCACACGAGCACGAGGTCGGCCCACTCGGCGAGGTTCACGTGAGGGACCGGATGTCGGTCGTCGCGCTGCCCGATGCGCGTGTAGACGGGACGGTGCGTGAGCGACTCGAGCCCGGCGACGCCGACGAAACGACGCGCGACGCGGGTGAGCGCGATCTCGGTCTCGAAACGGCGCGCGGCGAGCAACCGGACGAGCACGGGGGTGTCGATGGCCGCGATCGCGCCCGCGACGCCGAGCACGATGCGGGCGCGCGCCGGCCCGAGTGCGGCGACGGGCGACGGCTCGCGCGCGGCGACGATCACGCCCGCGTCGCGAAGCGCCTCGAGGGCGTCCTCGACGACACGCGTCGTGTGCGCGTCGACGTTCACGCCGGCGCGCTCGGCCACGCGCCGGACGAGCACCTCGCGCGCGGCGGGATCGACCGCGAGATCGAGCAGGTTCCGTACGAGCTCGGCCGAGTCGCCGGTGAATCGACGCGCGACGCCGTCGGTGCCGAGCACGGTCGTCGTGTCGCGACGATCGACGACGCGCACGACGTCCGCGCGCACCCACAGTGGCTGCTCCGTCTTCGTCGTCACCGTCTCGCCTCGCGGCCCCGACCGGGCCGCCGTGGACTCATCAACCGACCGCTCGACATCCGGGCGGGCAGTCGTCGGGGTTCGAGACGGTCGTGCCGCAGACGTTGGCGTCGATGCCGGCATCGAGGCTGGAGTCGTAGATGCAGAAGAGCTCGGGGGGGCCGAAGTCCGGGAACCCGAAGTCCGGCTCGGCGTCGGTGGGCCCCGTGTCCATCGCTACGGCGTCTTCGATCCGAGCGTCCTCGATGCGCGCGTCGGCCGCGGCGTCGTGCTCACCGAGATCGGCCGTCGCCATGTCGACGACCGGACCCGTATCGGCCGGCGCTCCGTCGTCGTCGCCGCACGAGCCGCCCGCGAGCGCCGCGGCGACCTGCAGCACCGTCCAGGCGAGCTTTCCCGGCAGCGTGAGGCCGTGCGCTTCGCGACGATCGGACATGCACGACGCGTAACACGGAGGAGGCGAACGTCGCAACGAACGGCGACGTGGCTCGCGCCGCGGCGCCGTGCGCGAAGAAGGCGCAGCGAGGTTTCGCGTCGCGCCCGCGCTAGGCTTCAGGCCCGTGCGCCGCGACGCCCTCGCCTCCGCGCTCTCGATCCCGCTGGTCGCGCTCGGCGCGTGCGCGTCGGATCTGCGCGGCGACTCCTCCGCATCGAGAGCGCACGTCGTGTACGGCACCGACGATCGCACGGAGGTCTATGCGCACCCGAGCGCCGTCCATCGCGCCATCGCGGAGAGCGCCATCGCGGTCGAGATGAGCGCGAGCGCGATCGACGAGAGCGACCCGAGCGACGTGCGCGTCACCTACTCGCGCACGCTCGGCGAGGCGAAGATGCTCTGCCCGGGCGAGCGGTTCGCCGAGCAGATCGAGCCGGGGACGTGCTCGGGCACGTTGATCGACGCGCAGCACGTGCTGACTGCGGCGCACTGCGTGGACGAAGCGCGCGACTGCGACGGCTCGCGCGTGTGGCTCTTCGGGTTTCGGTACGCATCCGCCGGACGGCTCGCGCCGCTCGACGCCGACGACGTGTACCGCTGCCGCCGCGTGCTCGCCGCGCGCGACGACGCGGACGCCGATCACGCCGTGGTCGAGCTCGATCGCGCGGTCGTCGGCCACACGCCCGCCGAGGTGCGTCCGGTGACGTCGCTCGCGGCGGGCACCGAGCTCGTGCTGATCGGGCATCCGAACGGTATCCCGATGAAGATCGCATCCGGCGGATTCGTCACCCGCAGCGGCACCGACTGGCTCGAGGCGACGCTCGACGCGTTCAACGCCAACTCCGGCTCGGGCGTGTTCGACACCGACGGAGCGCTCGTCGCGATCCTCGACTCCGGCGAGACCGACTACGTCGCGCGCGGCGACTGCAACGTGGTCCACGTGATCGATCCGCCGCCCACCGACGACGGGGAAGGTCTCACGTACGTACGCCCCGCGCTCGACGCGTTCTGCGCGACGCCCGGGCTCGAGTCGCCCGTGTGCGGGTGCGACGGCCCGTGCGTGGAAGGGCCCGCGGGCGATCGTTGCCCGGAGGCCGAGCGCATCGAGCCCGTCTCGCAGACGGTGCGCGCCACGCTCGTGGGCTACGCGCCGGACGTCGAAGGGTCGTGCGGCGGGCAAGGGCCCGACCGCGCGTTCACGTTCACGTTGCCCGTGCGCGGCCGACTCGTGGCGCGCGCGAGCGGCTTCGACACGGTGCTCTACCTGCGCTCGGGCTGTGACGGCGCCGAGCTCGCGTGCAACGACGACGTGAGCGAGGACGACCGTGGATCGAGCTTCGACGTCGAGCTCGAGCCGGGCACCTACGTGCTCGTCGCCGATGCGTACGACGCGGACGTCGGTGCGCTCGTTCTGGAGCTGACCTTCGAGCTCTTCGGCGAGCCGCCCGACGCCGGTAGCCCGCGCGACGACGCCGGGTCACCGATCGCGCCCGACGCGGGGACCGATCGCGACGCGAGCAGCGCGCCCGATGCTTCGAGCGATCGTGACGGTGCCCCGACGCCACCGGGCGCGGAAGCTGGCGCCCGTGGCGATGCTGCGTCCTCGGGCGGCGGCGGCGGATCTGGGGACGACGGCGGATGCTCTTGTCGCGCGGCTCCGGGCGCCGGGGCACCGACCCACGACGTGCGTCCGTGGCTCTCGCTCGCCGTCCTGTTGCTGGCGTGGCGGCTACGTTGCGGTCGCCGCAGTTGCCGACGCAGATGTACACGCTAGCGTGTGCACGCATGAGCGGAGCGAAGGCACCTCGGGCGGCGCGTGTGGTCACGATGCGCGACTTCCGTGCGGCTCCTTCGAAGTACCTGCGCCGGGCCGCCCGCGAGGGAACGCCACTCAGGCTCGGTGAGCTGCTCCTGACGGTGCGTGCGGTGGACGACGCTGCCCGGCCGGGCCCGCTTCACGGCGCGATGCGCGATACGGGACGCGTCTTGGCCGGCCCGGCAACGTTGCTGTCGGCCGACGACGCGTGGAGCACCGACGATTGACCTCGAGCGCGAACGACCCGTTGTTGCTCGACACGTGCGCGTTCATCGATTGGTCGCTCGGCGCCCGGGTCGGCAAGACGGCTCTGCGCCGAATCGAGGCTGCGGCTCACGACGGCCGTCTGTACCTCTCTCCGCTTTCGGTACAGGAGACGATGCGTCTTGCCGAGAAGGGCCGTCTCGATCTGCGGCCCACGCCACGCTCGTGGCTGCAGCGAGCCGTTCGCACGATGCACGTGACGGAGCTGCCGTTCACCTGGGAGGCTGCGGAGGAAGCCGGATCGCTCGTCGACGTCAACGGCGACCCCGTCGACCGCGGGTTGCTCGGAGCGTCGATCGCGGGCGGGCTCGTGTTGGTCACACGGGACGACGACTTGCTCGACGCCGCAGGACGAAAGGGCGTGCGCACCGTCGACTCGCGCAGGTGACGGCACTCATTGGGTCGATCAGAATCCCGATGGTGAAGCGGGGCTCGGTACCGTGGGGGGATGCAAGGGGGCGGACGCGCTCGTAGCCGAGCGTGTCGCGCGACGGTCGCTCGCGGAGGCGGGCATCCACGATTGGGGTCTCGCACGGCCGACGGCTCGGGTGGTCGCGCACGTCCGCGACGCCACCGCGATGGGGGCAACGATGGAGATCGATACGTTCGTTGGATCCATCACCGATTCGGCGCTCGGCGCGCACGTGATCGTCAACGCCGGCAATCCCGAGGTCGCGCTCGGAAGCGGCGTCAGCGGCGCCATCCGCGAGGTGTGCGGACCGAGCTTCCAGGCAGAGGTGCGCGAGCGGCTCGAAGAGGACTTCGGCGCGCCCCTCGAGCCGGGCGACTGCCTGGTGACCGGAGCAGGGATCGCCACTGCGTTCCGCCACGTTCTCCACGTTCCGTCGGTGGACTACCGACGTCCCGACCGGCGGACCGGTCTGCCCACCAGCGCCGAGCGCGTCATCGCGTGCGCGCACAGCGTGATCCGCGAGGCGGCGCGCGTCGCCCGAGAGACTGCGCTCGAAGGACAGCTCGTGGTCGGGCTCCCGGTCCTGGGCGCCGGCCACGGCGGGCTCGGATTGGTGGCCGGTCTCGATGCGTTGATGGCTGGTGTGAAGGCAGCGATGCGCGAGGAGCCCGCCGCTGCCAACGCGATCGCTCGGCTCGTGATCGTCGGGCTGGATGCCGAGACGGCGCGGCTCGCCCGCCTGGCAGCGGCCAAGCACGGCCTGCCCGTTCGCACCGCTCCCGGCTCACGCGGGAAGTGATCGGCGGCAACACACCTCGACAGCCACACAGGCGGTGACGAA
>JADZFZ010000495.1 GCA_020854145.1 Deltaproteobacteria bacterium
AGCAATCCGTACGACAGTGGCGAGCGCGCGAGCAGGCCGACTCCGCTCTCGACGAGGTCTTCGGCGATGTCGTGCACGTCGTCGGCGAAGAGCAGGTTGTACGGCATGCAGATGACCGGGGCGCCGGCGTCGATTGCTGCGAGCGCCATCTCCGCCGAGCCGACCGTGGCGCCCCAGGTGCGCGTGAGCGAGGAGTCCACGAGCGACTCCATGGCCTTGACCCACGCGCGTCCGGCGAGCGTCTCTTCGTCCGCGCCGTGGAGCAGCACGACGTCGAGCTTGCTCCGGCGCAGGCGCGTGAGCGACGCCTCGACGGACTTGCGGATCGCGCCCACCGAGAAGTTGCGCGTGGGCCGATCCCCCGAGAGATCCACGCCGACGCGCGTGACGACCTGGACCGTCTCGCCTTTGCCTTCGAGCGCCTCGCCGAGCGCGGACTCGCACGCGCCGAGGCCCCACGTGGGCGAGGTGTCGAAGGTCGTGACGCCTTGCTCGAGCGCGCGGCGAATGGTGTTGCCCCGACGCGTCCCGTCGATGGGGCCGTACGAGCCGGGCGCGAGCCCCCACGTTCCGAGCGCGATCTCGGACACCTCGATCCCGGTGCGGCCGAGCGGGCGCGTGCGCACGAGGGCGTTGATAGTTGCGTCGGGCGCGGGCCGCAAGCGGGCGCGCGCGGAGGCTTCGCGCTACGACTGACGGGATGGGCATCGCTGCCCCACGACGCGACGAGCTGGCGCATCTCCTGGCGCAACCCGAGGAGTCGATCGATCTCGGTCGCGCAGCGTTGCTCGTGGCGCGCGATCACGATCCGCGTTGCGACGTGGACGAAGGCCTCGCGCGGCTGGATCGCCTGGCCGACCCGCTTCGTGGCGTGCTGCGCGCCGAGACGCCGGTGCTCGAAGCGGCGCTCACGCTGGCCGCGCACCTCGGCGCGAGGGAACGTTTCCGCGGCAACGTCGAGCAGTACGACGATCCGGCCAACAGCTTCTTGCACGCCGTGCTCGAGCGGCGGCTCGGGATCCCGATCACGCTGTCGCTCGTGTACATGGAGGTCGCGAGACGCTGCAACGTCGCGGCGCACGGCGTGGGGTTACCCGGGCACTTCCTGACGGGACTCTCGGGACCGGTGCCGGGCGCGGACGGCTCGACGCGCACCGGCGTGGTGATGCTCGATCCGTTCGACGGGGGACGCTTGATGCGACCGCGGGCGGTGGCCGACCTCTACGCGCGGTACGTGGGGAGCGACGCCACGTTGCCCCCGGACGTGTTGCGTCCCGTGTCACGCAAGGCGTTGCTCGCGCGGATGTTGCGGAACCTGAAGGGCGTGTACGCGAAGGCCGGCGACACGCTGCGCACGCTGAGCGTGCTCGATCGGATCCTCTCGCTCGCTCCGGGTGCGCTCGAGGAGCGGCGCGAGCGCGGATTGCTGCTCGCGCAAGCCGGTGCGGCGAGAGCCGCGCGCGACGATCTCGAGACGTACCTGGCCAACGCGAACGACGTCGAGCACGCAGCCGAGGCGCGCGCCGTGCTCGCTGGCCTGTCGCACCGGCGGCCCACGCTCCTGAACTGACCCTTCGCCCCTCGCGACACGTCTCGCGCAGGCCCCCGCGAGCCGGCGCGGCAGCGGTTGCAGCCTCCGCTGTGATCTGGCAAGAAGTCGGTCCCGTCGGCGCCGTAGCCAAGTGGTAAGGCAGAGGTCTGCAAAACCTTTATTCACCGGTTCGAATCCGGTCGGCGCCTCCGACAGCTCGCGCCCCTCACCCCAGCCCTTCGCCCGCTGGAGAGGGAGCCCGACGACGTCGTCGTCCCCACGTGCTCGCGAGCGCGGCAGCCAGATAGGCCACGCCGCCCGACAGGAGCACGGCGTCGAAGCCGGCGTTGATGGCGACGAAGGTCGCGAGCACGCTGCCGACGACCGAAGCCGCGCCGTTGGCGACCCAGCCGCTCGCCACCGCGCGCGCGCCGTCGTCGCCCGAGCCGAGCCGCGCGAGCAACGTCGGGAACGGGATTCCGAGGAGAAAGCCGATCGCGGAGATCGAGGCCACCGCGAGCGCGATTCGCAGAGGACCGGACAGAGGCAGCGCCGCGCGCAGGAGCGGTGCGAGCCCGAGCGCGGAGACTCCGAGGACGAGCGCGACGAGGAGCAGCACGAGCACCACCGCCCGGTCCGAGGTGCCGGAGCGCGCCAGGCGTCGCGCGACGAGGCTGCCGAGCCCGGACGAGACGAGGAGCGCCGAGAGAACCACCGAGAGCGCGGCGCCCGGATCGCCCAGGAACAGCACGAATCTCTGGACGAGGACGATCTCGACCAGCACGTAGCCGAGCCCGAGTAGAGCGAACGTGGCGAGGCGATCGAGCGAGAGCGGCGGTCCGACGAGACGCCGTCGTGCCCGCAGGTACGGGACACCGACGAGAAGAGCCGTGCCGGCGAGCGCGAAGAGCAACGTGATGGCGAGGACGAGCTGGCCGCTGCCGTCGCGCAGGATGGCGTCTCCGCTGCGAATCAGGCCCGACAATCGATGGTGCTCGAAGAAGAACGGCTGGTCGTCGGTGGTCGGTTCGATTCGATAGGGGTAATCGCGAATGAATGCGTCGGCGTCGCGTGCGGCGAAATACCTGGCGAATGCATTGGGGTGCCCCGCGCGGGGACGTCGCGTGAAAGGCTGGTCGGCCGCGACCTCGTGCGCCGTGCGCTCGTCTCCGGGCGCGTAGGCGAGGTACCAGGTCCGCTCTCGCGCGAGGTTCCTCGCAATGGCAATCTCGCCAGGGGTGAATGGCGTGAGGCGCACCATCACGACCGAATAGTGAATCGGGCTGTCGATGTGGATGCCGAGGACGAGAATGTGCTCCCACGGACGCGTGATCCCGCGGTTGCGCAGCGCCCGCTCGGCGACGGTCGCCAGGCGCAACGTCTGGCGCGGCGGCTCGTAGAGCCAGCGCGTGAGGGCGACCATCCCGCCTGGACGGAGATGATCGAGGTAGGCCGAGAACGCCTCGACCGTGTAGAGGTGATTCTCCGAGAGGGCGAATGCGCCGGCTTGCGTGGCAGCGTAGGTGTCCACGCCCGAGAGATGGATGAAGTCGAATCGGTCCGGCGATCGCTCGAGGTGATGGCGTCCTTCCGAGACGACGACGCGCACGCGGGGATGTGCGTAGAGATTGCCGGAGTAAGCGGCGAACCGGCCGCGCACGGCGTCGACGATGAGCGGGTTGATCTCGACGGCTTCGACGTGGGACGCGCCGAACACCAGCGCGGTGCGGACGTCGATCCCGCCGCCCGCGCCGATGACGAGCGCGCGGTCACCGCGGCGCGCCCTGGTGCGTGTCGCGGCCCGGAAGAGATGAGGGTAGCTCCCGGGGAGCCAGCCGAAGACGGGGTGTGTGAGGCGATAGGGCCACGAATCGACGGCGCGCGCTCGCGCCGGATTCGTCGAGTGCTCGCCCCTCACCCCGACCCTCTCCCCATTCGGGGAGAGGGGGCCTGGTCCCGGATTCGCGACGGCTCGCGAGAGCTCGGCGGGAGAGATCGGCTCCCCACGAAGGATGCTGGTGATGGCCCAGGCGTCGATGACGACGCCGATCGAATCGGGTAACGGACCCGTGTAGACGGGAGCGACTCCCCACAAGCCGTGGTGCAGCGGATTGCGGAACAAGTCGACGCACGAGAGCGCGCTCCAGCGGCGCTCGATCACGTCGGAGCGGGGCACGCGGGGGTACACCTTCGCGTTGGGGAGATAGAACGGATCGCGCAGAGGCTCGGTGGCGACGACGAGGAGCGCCAGCGTCGCGAGCAGGACGAGGGCCGAGAGGATGCGCTCGGCGAGCCGGCCGGCGTCGATGGAGAACGTGGCTGCGGCGAGCACGCCGAGGACCGCGGCGAACAACACGCCGGCGGGGCCGCCTCCGAGGTGGTCGAGCGCGACAGTGGCGAGCCCGGCGCCGAGCCCGGAGCCGACGAGGCTCGCGAGATAGAGCGCCGGGATTCGATCGCGTCCGGCGACGAAGGTCCCGGCGACGACGAACCCGGCGAACACGAACGGCACGACGACCAGAGCGAGGAGGAGCGCGAACAGGGCAATCTGCCCGGGTGTCCCGGTGACGGAGTCGCCGAGCGGCAATCGCGGAAGGACGAGCATCGCGAGCGCGGTCGAGCCGGCGAACCCGAGCGCGCCCTGTGCGAGACGGCGGGGCGGATGGGTGCCGAGCGCGGTGGGGAACGCGGAGACGATGGCGCCGCCGCTGGTGAAGCCGAGCAGCGCTCCGGCGACGACGAGGAATGCGAAGTGGTACCAGACGACGAGCGAGAGGACGCGGGTGAACGCGACCTGCAGACCGAGCACCGCCGCCGACAGCAGCGCGAGCGCGGCCGCTCGGCTCACTTCACTGTGTGGCTGGCGAGGGCCTGCGCGGCCCCCGCGGCCCCCTGCGGGCAAAGGGGAGTCGCGCTACGCGCGCGACCGCCCCTTTGCGACCCCCCGGCAGGACGAGTCCCGGTGGACGAGCGCGTTCGTCCCGAGCCCGTCGAAGGACGAGAATGCGTCAATTGCTACGCTGGACCGCGCGGAAAGGGTGGACGAATGCCGCGAGACCGTTGGCCTTGCGCGTGGACATCCAGAGTCGCCCCTGGCCGTTGAACTGTGCGACGAGACCTTCTCCGGATGCGAGAAGGGACTTGAGCCCGCCGACGCCCTTGACCTGATAGTTGAGGCCGGCCGTGAACGCGAGGATGTGGCCCGTGTCGCAGACGTAGCCCTGTGGACCGATGTCGACGGCGTGGATGCCGCCATAACACGAGAAGAACACGGGACCGTCGCCTTCGCACTTGAGCAGGAAGAGGCCTGCTCCCGAGAAGAAGCCTTTGGCTCCGCCCCACTTGGTGTCGAGGTTCACCCCGGTTCCGGCGGCGAGGAACGCGCCGGATGCCATGTAGATGCCCCAGCCGGGCTGCACGTGCATCGTCTCGATGTCGCCTTCGGGACCCGGAGCCAGCCAGAGCGTCTGGCCAGGAGCCGTCGCGGTGAACGTGTTCATGAAGAGGCTCTCGCCGCCGAGGAGCTTCCGTTTCGCGGCCGCGAAGATGCCACCCGAGAGATTGGTCTCCATCTTGATGTTCGGATGCCGGGCGAGCATGGCGCTGGTCTCGGTGCGAATGGCTTCGCCCGCTGCGTCGAACGTGATGAGGAGCGCTGCGAAATCGGGTTTCTGCTTGAGCTCGTGTCGCATGATGCTTCCCGGTTCAGCCCTGACGAGGCGGCAGGACCTTGGCGACGGCTTGGCCGTAGGCCTGCGGATTGCGCGATTGAATCCAGATGCGGCCTTGTCCCTGGAAATGGCAGACGAGCCCTTCCCCGGACAACATGGATGCGATCCAGCCGGAGCCGCTCTTGCCGACCTTGTACTGGAGCGTCGTGTCCCAGCAGACGAGATGCCCGGTGTCGATGACGAGAGATCCGTCGCAGACGAGCTCTTGGATCCCGCCGAACGCTCCAACGATGAGCGTGCCCGGACCGCCGGTGGCCTTGAGCGAGAACAGGCCTTCTCCGGAGAACAGGCCTCGGAGCCCCTGGGATTTCGTGTCGATCTCGATGGACGGGCTGGACGCGATGAAGGAGCTGGACGTGACGTAGTAGCCGGCTTGCGTCATCTCGAGAGGAACGATGTCGCCACAGAGGGCATGAGCGAGCAGGACCTCTCCCGGGCCTCCGTGCGCGGTGAAGGTGTTGCGAAAGAAGCTCTCGCCGCCGAGGAGCATTCTCTTGAGGCCCTTCATGATGCCGCCGGATTGCGTGGCGATCTGCACGTTGCTGGACATGCCGATCATCGCGCCCGATTCGGCGACGATGCTCTCGCCGGGCGAGAGCGCCACCTGGGCGATCGTGTGCGCGGGGCGATAGAGGATGTTGGTCTGCACGAGGGCTCCGGCAGGGTGAGACGGGGTGCGGCGATCGGATTGGAAGTGCTCGCCTAGAAGTGCTGGGATATCGAGAGGTTGGGAGGGTAGATCCTGTCCCCGAGGAGAGGGTGGGTGGGGAGGAGGCGAATGGTGTAGCCGTGCTCGCCGGAGCGGGAGCCGGGGAGGGCGCCGACGAATCGGTGGTGGCGGTCGCCGAGGGATTGGTGGTGGTCGAGGACGAGGAGGTTGCGGGACTCGAGGTGGCCGCCTGAGCCGAGCTTGCCGTGAATGGCCTGCACGGCGACCTCCGAGGGCTCGAGGATCCCGAGGTCGACGTCGACCTCGATGGGGAGCGATTGGCCGACCTCGAGGTCGAGAGGGCCCATCTCTCGGGTGTCGAGGACGCGGACGTGGGGCCAGGCGGCGCGAATGCGGTTCTTCCACGCCGACAGTGCGCGGGCGTTCTCCATGCCATTGCTGCCGAGCAGCTCGGCACGCTCGGAGGCAGGCAGATAGAAGCGCTCGGTGTACTCGCGCACCATGCGGTGCGTGTTGAAGAAGGGCGCAATCTGGGCAATCGCCCTCTTCATCATGCTGATCCAGCCGCGCGGCAGCCCATGGCGATCCCGGTGATAGAAGAGCGGCACGACCTCGTTCTCGAGGACGTCGTAGAGCGCGCGCGCCTCGACCTGGTCCTGCAGGATGGTGTCGGCGAGCTCCTCGCCGCGTCCGATGCCCCAGCCGGTCTCGGGGGTGAACGCTTCGCACCACCAGCCATCGAGCACGCTGACGTTGAGCGCCCCGTTGGCGGCGGCTTTCATCCCGCTCGTGCCGCTCGCCTCGAGGGGACGGCGCGGGGTGTTGAGCCAGACGTCCACACCGGACACGAGCATGCGTGCGACGCGGATGTCGTAGTCCTCGAGGTACACGACTCGCCCTTTGAGGGCGCTGGAGCGCGTGGCGTGGACGATCTGCGACAGGATGCGCTTGCCGCCGTCGTCGCGCGGATGGGCCTTGCCGGCGAGGAGGATCTGCACCGGCCGGTGGGCATCGGTGCAGATGCGCGCGAGACGGTCGAGGTCGCTGAAGAGCAGGTGCGCCCGCTTGTAGGTCGCGAAGCGGCGCGCGAAACCGATGGTGAGCGCGTCGGGATCGAGTGCGGCTTCCGCCAGGTCGATGTCCAGGGGCGGGGCGTGCCGCGCCCGGAGCGTGTTCGCCATGTGCGCGCGCGCGAACGAGACGAGATGCTCGCGCTGCTTTCCGTGAGCGCGCCAGAGCTCGCCCTCCGGCACCTCGACGATGCGGTCCCACGCGATGGCGTCGCTGGGCTCGAAGCGCCAGCGCGGCCCGAGGTGCCGCCGGTAGAGCGAGGACATCTCGGGGCCGATCCACGAGCTCGCGTGCACGCCGTTGGTGATCGAGGTGATGGGGACCTCGTCGCGCGGCAGGTCGGGCCAGAGCGCCTTCCACATCGCGCGCGAGACGTGGCCGTGAAGCTGCGAGACGCCGTTGTATCGCTCCGACGTCTTGATCGCGAGCACGGGCATCGAGAACATCGGGCTCTTGCCGGGCTCGACCTGACCGAGCGCGAGCAGCTCCGCTTCGCCGATGCCGGCGCGCTCGCGAAACGGCGCGAGGAATCGCGCCACGAGGTCGCACGGGAACTCGTCGTTGCCGGCGGGCACGGGCGTGTGCGTCGTGAAGACGTTGCCGACGCTGCAGCCTTCGCGGGCCTCCTCGAAGCCGATGCCGTGCTCCGTGCGTGCGACGCGCGCGCGCTCGAGCGAGAGAAAGGCCGAGTGGCCTTCGTTCATGTGGCACACGTTCGGCCGCACGCCGAGGGCGTGGAGGATTCGCAGGCCCCCGATGCCGAGGACGATCTCCTGCCGGATGCGCATCTCGAGGTCGCCGCCGTAGATCTGCGCGGTGATCGCCCAATCCTCGCGGCGGTTCGGCTCGATCGCCGTGTCGAGGAGATAGAGCGGCACGCGGCCGACCTGCACCTTCCAGGCGCGCGCGAAGACGGGGCCGTCGGGCAGCTCGACGTTGACGCGCAGCTCCGCACCCGCCGCGTCGCGCACCAGCGTCGCCGGGAGGTTGAAGAAGTCGTTCGCGGGGAACGCGTCCTGCTGCCAGCCGTCGGCGTTGAGGTACTGCCGCCACGCCTGACCGTAGGCGAGACCGACGGCGACCAGCGGGATGCCGAGATCGCTCGCGCTCTTGAGGTGGTCGCCGGCGAGGATGCCGAGGCCGCCCGAGTAGACGGAGAGGCACTCGTTGAGGCCGAACTCCAGCGAGAAGTAGCCGACGCGGAGCCCGCTCGTCGGGTGCACGCGGCCGAACCAACCGCGGTCGGCCATGTACTCGTCGAGGTCCTGCGTCACGGTGTCCATGTGATCGAGGAACGCCTCGTCCTTCGCGAGCTCGACGAGATCTCGCTGGGAGACGTGCCCGAGCACCGCCACGGGGTTGGAGCGATGGCGTTCCCATGCGTCGGGGTCGATGCTGCGGAACAGCTCGACGGCGTCCGCGTTCCACGTCCACCAGAGGTTGTGCGCGAGCCGACGCAGCGGCTCGATGCGCTCCGGCAAGGACGTGCGAACCCGATAAGTGCGAACCGAGACCATGGCGGGGGCGCATGAAACCCGACCGGGGCGCCGGGCGCAAGCCTGGCCGGATCGTGCGGGCTTGCGGAAATCGCGAGCGGCAGCCAGCATGAAGGGCATGTCGGGGTGGTGGTTTCCTCTGGTGGCCTCGACGATGGCGGGCGGTCTGCTCGCGTGGGGCGAGGTTCGGGCGCGGCTGCGGCGCGTGGGCCCGGTGGATGCCCACGAAGACGACGTGCCGCGTTGCGCGATCGCGGATCTGGGACCGGGGCGTTTCCGCGTGGTCGGGTTCGTCCGTGCGTCCGAGAGCGTGCTCAGCACGATCGACGGTGCGGCGTGCCCGTTCTTGGAGGCGACCGAGTACCGATCGCTCGGCGGCGCGGTGCCGATGGCCCGTAAGGTGGAGGCGTCGCGCGTGAGCTACCCGTTCGCGATCGACGACGGCAGCGGCGTGCTGCGGGTCGATCCGGCGGACCTCGATCTGGAGGCGGCCGTGTTGCTCGAGGACGGCGGCTTCACGACCGAGCGGCGCATCCGCGACGGCGAGGAGGTCGAGCTCGTGGCGACGTTCGCACGGACCGCGTGCGGGGGGCCCTATCGCGAAGGGACCGAGACGCTGGCTCCGGTCACCGACGCCGACGGCAAGCCTCGGTTGTCGTTCCGCACCGAGCGCGGGATGGCTTCTCCGCCGGACGAGGTGACGTGGGCGATGCGAGGGCTGGCCGCGCTGACGATCGCGACGGCCGCGGTGTTCGTCGGCTTCGCCTACGTGATCGGCTGACTCACAAGCCGAGGATGCGCTTGGTGCCTTCGCCGGCGCGCTGCAGCGCGTCGCCGCGGCTGCCGGTGCCGCCCGCGGCGCAGACGTAGAGCCTGACGGAAGCGGGGATCGCGCGCACGACGACGTCCTCGCGGGCGAGGCGCTCGCGCGCGTCGTCGCCGATGTGCCCGCGGGCGACGATGGGAGCGACCGCGGCGAGCTCCGCGCACTGGGTCGCGTCGCCCACGGCGGCGACCTCGAAGCCGTCGTCGTCCGCGATGACGACGGCGCGCAGGCCGGCATCGTCGCGCACGGCCTCGAGCTGGAGCCGGAGCGCGTCCGCGAGGCGAACGCTGCGTCTCACACGGCGATCCTTCACGCGACGGTCCGAGCGCATGCGGCAACGCTACGGTCCGGCGCGTTCTTGGGTCCAGTTTTCCGCGCGAGACACCGCTGCTATGGTGGCGCCTCGCATGGCGCAGGGCTCGATTCGCGACGTGGTCGACCGGCACCGCGTGGTCGTCTGCGTCGGCTCGGGCGGCGTGGGCAAGACGACCATGACGGCCGCGATCGCGCTCGACGCGGCGGTGCGCGGGCGTCGCGTGCTCTGTCTGACGATCGATCCGGCCAAGCGGCTGGCGAACTCGCTCGGCCTGCGCGCCATGACGACCGAGATGCAGTCCATCGATCCGGCGTTGCTCGCGTCGGTCGGCGGCGACGGCAGAGGCTCGCTCGCGGTCATGATGCTCGACACGAAGCGGACCTTCGACGACCTCGTGACGAAGTACGCATCGAGCCCCGAGCGGCGCGACCGGATCCTGGGCAACAAGCTCTACCAGTACATCTCCACGTCGCTCGCGGGCACGCAGGAGTACATGGCGATGGAGAAGCTCTACGCGGTGCGCGACGACGAGCGCTTCGATCTCGTCTGTCTCGACACGCCGCCGACGAGCAACGCGCTCGACTTCCTGCACGCGCCCGAACGGCTCGTCGGCGCGCTCGACAGCCAGGCGATGCGCTGGTTCGTGCAGGCGTGGGAGGGCGCCGGGAAGTTCAGCTTCGGCCTGGTGGGCAGGGGCGCGGCGTTCGTGCTCAAGGGCTTGTCGAAGTTCACCGGGGCGGGGTTCCTCGAGCAGGTCGCGCACTTCGTGACCGACCTGAACGACCTCTTCGGCGGCTTCCGCGAGCGCGCGCGGCGGGTGTACGAGTCGTTGAGGAGCCGCGACGTGGCCTTCGTGATCGTGACCTCACCCGACCCGATGGCCGTGACCGAGGCGCTCTTCTTCGACGAGCAGCTATCGGCCGCGGGGATGAACCGTCAGGCGCTGGTCGTCAATCGCGTGCACGGCGAGCTGCCGATGCCGGAGCCGAGCGAGTCGCGGCTTCGAGAGATCGTCGCTGGCCGTACGCGCGATGGCGTGGATGCCGCAGCGTTGCTCGGCAAGATGTCGCGCGCGCTCGACGACTTCCGCACCGCCGCGGTGCAGGACGCGGCACAGGTCGAGAGGCTGGGCGGCAGCATCGGCGGCGAGGTGCCGCTCGCTCGCGTGCCCGCGTTCCAGGCCGACGTCCACGACCTCGACGCGCTCCGCCGCGTCGCGACCCATCTGTCGTGATGGGCAGGAGCTAGGGCGCGCGGGCGGTGCGCGAGGCTTCGGTGCAGGCGGTCGTCCACTGGTCGAGGCACTCGCGCATCGGTCCGGCCAGCGAGCAGCTCCGCTCGTAGACGCCGCCGGCCCAGCCGCAACAACCGAGCACGACCATGCGGCCGGTCATGACCTGTCGGACCTCGCCCATCGGGTCGCCGACGCAATGGGCGTGAAGGCGGTTGGCCTCGGCGACGAGGCGCTCGCAGTCGGCGCCGCACGACACGACGATGCGCTCTCGGTTGGGATCGGTGGACGGTGCGCCTCCCGGACCGTCGGCGACCTTCGTGGGAGCCGTCGTGGGCCGACGCGTGGCTTCGAACTGCACGGCGGCGAACACGTCGCGTCCGCTCCAGATCTCGAGCCGGTAGATGCCCGGTTGCGCGACCGAGATGGTGCTCGAGTAGACGTTGGCGTCGGCTTCGACGCGGTCGCGCTGGCGCGCGATGGTGCTCGGCCTGCCCGTGTCGAGCCGCACGAGCTGCACGACGATGTCGCGGCTCGGGAACGGCGGGCCCTCGACGAGGAACGCGTACGGGAGGTTGGGCGCGATGGTGCGCGCCGGCATCCGGCACCGGAAGTCGTCGGTCACCTCGGCGCAGATCTTCACCTCTGCGGCGGGCGGCGGCGGCGGATCGCCACCGCACGCAACGACCGCGAGCGTCGCGAGAAGAAGGAGCGCTCGGGTCGATCCCCGCGGCGCCTGTTTCTCTCGCATCCCGATAGCCTCCTCAGGATGCTCGAGAAGAAACGAGATAGTCAATCGCTTTCTCCTGCCCCCACGCTTCCGGCATGGCAACGCCTTTCGTACCGGCCCTCTACGCCATCGACTTCGGCACGAGCAACTCGCTTCTCGCCGCTGCATCGGCCGATGGGGTGACCGCGCCCATCCCGCTCGAGGTCGGCGTCGGCCACGACCCGAGCATCCTTCGCAGCGTCCTCTACTTCCCGGGGGACGGCACCAGCCACTGCGGCCAGGAGGCCCTCCGCCGCTACGTGGACAACGGGATGGAGGGGCGCGTTCTGCGCTCCATGAAGCGGCACCTCTCTTCGCGACACTTCACGGGCACGATGCTGGGCGGCAGGCACGTGACGCCGGCCGAGCTCGTCTCCGTCGTGCTCCGCGAGATGCGCGCCCGCGCCAACGCGCACTTCGGGGCGGACGTGCGTCGCGCCGTGCTCGGGCGGCCCGCGCGCTTCTCGCTCGACGACGCCGACGACGCGCTCGCACGAGAGCGTCTCGCGGAGGCCGCGCGCATCGCAGGCTTCGAGGAGGTGAGCTTCCTCGAGGAGCCGGTCGCCGCGGCGCGCGACTTCGGATCGAGCCTCGATGCCGAGCGCGTGGCGCTCATCTGCGACTTCGGCGGCGGCACGTCGGACTTCACCGTGATCCGGCTCGGGCCGCGGACGTTCCGCCGCGCCGACGTGCTCGCGATGGGCGGCGTGCCGGTGGCGGGCGACGCCTACGACGCGAGCATCATGCGTCACCGCGTCGCCAAGCACTTCGGCAGCGAGGTCACCTACCGCGTGCCGCTCGGCGCCAACGTCATGCGGATGCCGCCCGCGATCGTGGAGCGGCTCTGCTCGCCGTTCGACCTGACGATCCTGCGGCGCCAGGACATCGCCACCTTCCTACGCAACGTACAGAGCTGGTCGCTCGGCTCGGAGGACAGCCGTCGCATGGAGCAGCTCTTCGCGCTCGTGGACGACGCCCTCGGTTTCCAGGTCTTCGAGGCCATCGAGCGCGCGAAGCGGACGTTGTCGAGCGAGCTCAGCGCGGTGATCGAGATCGCGTACGAGCCCATCGAGATTCGCGAGGAGATCACGCGCCCCGCCTTCGACGAGGTGAGCGAGCGCGCGACCGAGCTCATCCTGGCTGCGCTCGACGACACGATGAAGCGCGCCGGCGTCGCCGACGATCGTATCGACGTCGTGGTCTCGACGGGAGGCACCGCGAAGCTGCCGCGCATCGGCGGCGCGCTGCGGAGCCGGTTCGGTCGAGAGAGCGTCCGCGACTTCAAGAGCTTCCACTCGGTAGTCGACGGCTTGGCCCAGCACGCGCGCTCGATCGCACGCGGCGAGATTGCGTCGGGCACGGCATGAAGGCCCCGTCAACCGCCCAAGGCCCGCACCCAAGGCCCGCACCGAGGTTGGTGTTCGCGGCGTGCGCCACCCAAGGCCCCAAGGGGCCCCAAGGCCCGCACCGAGGTTGGTGTTCGCGGCGTGCGCGGGCGGCGGCGGCAAGGGACGGCCAGAGGCACCGGGCACCGCCCTTTCGCGCCGCTTTGGTGCTTTGCGGACCCCGGCGGCGGGTACGGGGGTGC
>JADZFZ010000496.1 GCA_020854145.1 Deltaproteobacteria bacterium
CAGGCGGGCGCTGCGCTCGTGCTGGGCGCATCCATCTCGGGCGCGCTCCTCAACCCGGGCCTCGCGGAGGTCGCGGCCGTCGCGCAGATGACGCGGATGCCGGCGCCCGAGGTGGTCGTCACGCTCGCTCCCGCGGTGCTCGTCGCGTTCGCGATCGGCATCGCAGCGTTGCTCGTGGCCGCGCGCTTCGGGGTCGGTCGCGGTGATGCGGAGCTCGCGACGGACGAGCCCGTTCCGAGCCCCGACGCCGCCGCCGAAGGGACCGCGAGGCCGGAGGCTCCGCCCTCGATCGTGAAGGCGCTCCTGCCTCCGCTGCCCGTCCTGTGGCTGCTGCTCGATCACCCGTCGCTGCCGACGCACGCCTATCTCGCGGGCCTGATGTTGCCGCGACTCGAGGTCTTCACCGCCATGCTGGCAGGCTCCGCGGTCGTCATCGCGTTCGCCACGCGCGAGCGCGCCAAGGCGACGCGCTCGTTGTTCGAGGGCGCGGGCTACGCGCTGACACACGTCATCACGATCATCGCGGTGAGCGCGGGCGCGGCCAAGGCGCTCGAGGTGGCGGGCGTGTTGTCCGCGTTCGTGACGCTGGTCGCGGGTAATCCCATCGTGACGCTCGTCGCGGCGTTCTCGCTGGCGTTCGGGCTCGCGATCCTCAGCGGCTCGGGCACCGCGTCGAGCGTCGCCCTCGTCACCGCGATCGGACCGCACGCCGCGGAGCTCGGCGTCTCGCCGCTCACGCTCGGGGGCGTGATCCTGGTGGCCGCCGAGGCAGGCCGGACGACGTCACCGGTGGCGGCCGTGTTGCTCTTCGGGTCGAGCTTGGTGCGCGCTCAGCCGCGCACGTTGGCCGTGCGTCTCGTGCTCCCGTGCCTCGTCGGCGCGGCGGCCGGGGCGGCCGTCTACGTGCTCGCGCGCGGCGTGTGAGCGAGACCCCGTCAGTCGCAGTCCTCGGGCAACGAGCACGATGCCTCGCGATAGACGCGGGAAGCGCCCTTCGGGAGCACGAACGCGTGCACGCTCTGCATGGGCATCGGCATGGGGTCGCCCTCGCACGGCGGGCGGAAACGCGACACGATCGTCACCGTCGTCCCGTCGTCGAGCACGTCGCTTCCGCCGTACGCAGGCGACATCGAGAACGGCACGAGCACGAGGTCGTGTGTCGTGAGGTCGAGCGACGGACGCGCGTTGCCGTCGCACGTGAGCACCGACGCGAGCGACTCGGCCGTGCCGATCACCGTGCGCTCGGGCATCCCACCCGAGGTCTCGAGCCGGCAGCCCTGCGGCAGGCGCAAGGCGACCGAGCGTGCGGTCTCGAGCCCGCCCGGTGTGCACGTCGCGGCACGACCGGGGCCGCCCCCGCCGCGCGAGCCCCCGCCGGTGCCTCCCGTGGTCGAGCCACAGCCGCACGCCGCCAGCGAGACCACGAGGAAGACGGAGAGATGTCGCATGCGCCTCCACGGCGTGGATCGGTTCGGTGTCATTCGTTGCCGAACGGAGCACACGTGCGATTGCTTTCACCCCGTGGGAGAGGTCGCAGGCGCCGTCACTCGCGGGGACGCGGCATCCGCGGGCGATCGGGCTCTCGCCCGGCGTCGGCCACGATGACGGTACGCGGCGCGAGCACGCCCGCGGCGGCGGGCTCGTTCTCCTCGAACGCGGAGACGCCCAGCCCGCGGAGCGCGCCTCCGACCGACCAGCGAACCGGCAGAGCGACGCGGACGCGACCCGCCGGAGACAGGGGCCGCAGGCGCAGCCGCAGCGTGCGGCCCTCCAGCAAGGGGCGCGTCCCGAGCTCGGCGCCCAGCAGGGCGCGCGCACCTTCGTCGAGCTCTGCGCCCGCCGGCAGGTCGATCTCGACGACGGGTCGTCGCGCGACGCGGGCGCTGCGGTTCTGCACGGTCAGCACGAACGCTGCGCGCGTGTCACGAGATCCCACGTCGCCTTCGATGCGCGCGTCGAAGGCCGGGCGCTCCGGCCGCGCCGACCACGGCATCCCGTAACGCACGACGATCTCGGCGCGCGCCATGGTGCCGTCCGGCAGCGAGACGCGAAGGACGTGATCGCCGGCGCGGAGCACACCGAGCTCGACGGTGGCGGTGCCGTGTCGGAGCGGCGCCCGCTGCGTTCGGCCGTCGAGCACGATCTGCACCGGCCCCGTCAGCCGTCGCGCGGTCAACGTCGTGGCCGCGGCGGCGGCGAGCGCGCGCGCGCGAGGTGACCATCGCGGGGACGAGCGCGCGATGGACGCGAGCGCTCGCAGATGGGGGAAGGCGTTCGCGGGGTCGCCCAGCTCGCGCCGCGCGATGGCGAGGAGCGCCGTCGGCTCGACGTGCCCCGTCGACGACTCCAGCTCACCGTCGGGCTCGAGCCACGCGCGATCGCCGACCGTCACGACGGATCGTCGCGCGCGTCGGACGAGCTCGCTGGCGCGTCGTCGCTCGCGAGGGCTCGTCGCCGTCGCCGCGAGGGCGGCCGCGACGTGCGCCCAGCTGGCGGGTGCGTCGGACAGACGGGCGACGTCTCGCTCGATCGCGCGTCGGAGCCGGTCCACCACCGTGCGCAGCTCGCGTGCGAGCCGGGGCCGCGCCGAGGCGGCGCGCACGGCCGGAGCGAGCCCGAGCAGCGCGTCCGCCGGGGGTGCGCCGCTGGCGATCTGGTGGGCCTCGCCTTCGATCTCGATCTCGTCGAACCGGAGCACGCGGGGCGACGGCCGGCCCGAGGGCTGCTCCGGGATCACCGTCGCGACGCGCGCGAGCACGCGTGCCAGATCCGCGTCCGCGACGGCGTGGTCCGCCCAGAGCGCCGAGACCACGCGTGCGGCGTAGTCGGCATCGAAGTGCACGGGTGCGCTCGGCGCGATGCGCCGCTCGTCGGGCGAACGCGCGACACCCACGCGCAGGCTCGCGAGCAAGGGCTCGGGCAGGGGCACGTGGCCCGTGCGCAGGGCCCATCCGGCCCACGACGCGTCCTCCGACGACTCCCACCACGCGGCGGGATCGCCGAACAACGCGCCGCCGACGAGGACCGACACCGAGCTCGTTCCCCGTGCGCTCGCCTCCCGCGGCAACGCGAACGGGATGTCGTCCGCGCCGATGACGAGCGCGTCGTGTCGGTCTCGGACGGCGCGTGCCTCGGCGAGCACGCCGAGCGGGCGCCGCGCGGCATCGAGCACCTCGGCCGCGTCGTCGGCGCGAGACGCACGGATGAGCACGCTGCCTTCACCCGGAGCGCCGGCGCGCGCTTCGAGAACGGCTTCGACGGCGTCGTGCGGAGGCACCACGACCTCGACGGGCGCGGCGAGGCGCAGCTCGACGCCGCCCTCCGATGCGAGCTCGAGGCGTGCGCGAATCGGGGCGTCGGTGCGGTTGGACGCGCGCACGGGGATTCGCAGCACATCGCCGCTCGTGACGAACGGCGGCACCGGCGCGTCCACGACGAGCGCTTGCTCGACGCGGATCTCCGTCCGCGTGGACCAGGTCCAGCCGCTCGGCGTCCAGAGGATCGCCTCGACGCGGTAGGTCGTCAGCGCGTCGGCGGTCGGGATCTCGACGGTCGTGGTCCCGCTCGGGTCCAG
>JADZFZ010000497.1 GCA_020854145.1 Deltaproteobacteria bacterium
CGATGGGCCACCCGAGGAAGAGCCCGGCGGAGCCGAGCGTGGCGATCACGACGGTCGCGTAGCCGGCCGCCTGCGCGATCCCGCTGTCGAGCGAGGCGATCGCGAGCACTCCGAGCACGGCCTGCACGACGAGCACGAGGATCGCGGCGCGCACCATCGTCGGCAGGCTTCCCGACGTGAAGGACGCGAGGATCTTCTCGTCGGCGGCCTTGTCGGCGGCGACCGCCTTCTCGTCGGGCACCGTGCGATCGGTGATCTCCTTGGCCGGGAGGATCTCGATGCGCTCGCCGGGCCTCCACGAGCCCTCGAGCAGCTGCTTGCGGAAGATCCAGATGAGCGCGGCCAGACCGAGGTTGATGCACGCGGCCAGGACGTTGGACGCGGAGAGCCCGACGCCCGGCAGGTACACGAAGCCGCCGAGGAACGTGCCCGCGAGCGCGCCGGTCGTGTTGATCGCGTAGAGCGCGCCGACGCCCGCGCCGACGTTGCCGCGTCGGGTCTCGTGCTGGACGAAGTGGCGCGCGAGCAGCGGCAGGGTCGAGCCCATCAGCGTCGTCGGCACGAGCAGGATCGGCACGATGCAGAGGAAGCGGACGAACGCGAAGAGGTACGTGTTGTTGCCGAAGGACTCGCGCAACGAGGCGTTGACGTCGAGCAGGAAGCCGTCGTTGGCGACCAGGAACGGGATGACGAGGGCGCAGACGGCGACGCCGACCTCGGCAGCCGCGTACGTCATCAGCGGGTGCTTGATGCGGTCGGCGTACTTTCCGAACAACCACGAGCCGAGCCCGAGGCCGCCCATGAACACGCTGACCACGGAGCTGATCGCGATGCTCGTGGAGCCGAAGACGTGGTGGAGCATCCGAGCCCACTCGGCCTGGAAGATCAGGCTCGAGGTGCCGGACAGGAAGAAGCAGAGGTAGGCGACGAGGTTCATGGGCTGCCGTTGGGCGGCGGCAGCGTAGTACACGCCGCGAGAAGTGCGATACGCTCGTGAGGTGCGTGCGGCTGGCTGGATCGTGGCTCTCGGGATCGCCGCCCTCGCCGTGCGCCCGCCCGCGGCGGCTGCGCAGTCGCGTCAGGACGCGCGCGACGCGCGCGTGCGCACGCAGCTCGAGCGCGCCGAGGCGCTGCTGCGCTCGGGCGACCGGGTCTCGGCGTCCACGTTGCTGCGCCAGGCCATCGACATCGACCCTGGTGCGCCGGGCCCGTACGCCGCGCTCGGTCGACTCGAGCTCGAGCGCGACCGACCTCTGCGCGCCGTGGAGATCTTCCGCACCGGGATCGAGCGCGCCCAGAACGCCGCGCAGCTCCTGCTCGGTCTCGCCGAGTCGCTCCGGCGTCTGTCCGCGCGCTACCGCGACCCCGTCAGGCGCGACGCGTTGCTCCGCGAAGCGCGCGAGCACCTCGATCGCTTCCGCCTCGTTCACCCCGACGACCCGCGCGGGCACCGCGAGCGCGCGGAGCTCGCGCGCGCCACCGCCCGATGGTCCGAGGCGCTCGCCTCCTACCGAGCCCTCCGCGCGAGTGCCGCCGCCGGCGCGCCCGACGCCCAGGAAGCCGACCGCTGGATCGCCGCGCTCGAGCTCCTGGTGCGCACCGCCGACCCCGTCACCCGCCCGGCCCACGATCCCGGCTGCGCGTCGCTCGCGTCGCTCTCCCCGATCCGTCGCGCCCTCCTCTCGCCCCGCTGCCCGGGGACAGGATCGAGGTAGTCAACCCCTCGAGATCGCAGCGGTCCTGGACGACCAGTTCCAATCCGTCGTTTCGCCCTGCTCTTCAGGCCATCTCGGGCTCCGTCCGGCGCGACGACGTCGCGTGGCGGCCGGAGCGACGCGAACGGCCGAGGGGCGCGGCTCGTGACGGCCAACGGGCGGCCCGTTCGTCGCGTCGGCTTCGGCTGCATGCGCCTCTCGACCGAGCCCGGGCGCGACGACGCGCGTGCGCTCGCCACCTTGCGCGCCGTGCTCGATGCGTTCGCCGCGCTCGATCCGTCGGGCACGCCGTCGAGCGCGCCGACGTTGAGCCTCGACACGGCGCACGCGTACGGGCACGACGACGGAGACCTCGGCCACAACGAGCGGCTCGTCGCCCGCGCGCTCGCCGACGTGCCGGCGCTCCGGCCGCGCATCGAGGTCGTCACGAAGTGCGGCATGTCGCGACCCGGCGGCCGATGGGAGCCCGCTGGGCGCGCGACCGATCTGCGCGCATCCGTCGAAGGGAGCCTCGTCGCGCTCGGCGTCGATGCGCTCGACGTCTTGCTCTTGCACGCGCCCGACCCGCGCGTGCCCTTCGCGACGAGCGTGCGTGCGCTCGCGCGCCTCCACGAAGAAGGGCTCGCGCGCCGCGTCGGGCTCTCGAACGTCAACGTGACGCAGATCCGAGAGGCCGCCGATCACCTCGACGTCGGCGCGGTCGAGGTCGCGCTGTCGCCCCACGACGATGCGCCGTTGCGCAACGGTGTCGCCGCATGGTGCACCGAGCACGGCGTCCCCCTCTTCGCGCACTCCCCGCTGGGCGGGCCCAAGCGCAGCG
>JADZFZ010000498.1 GCA_020854145.1 Deltaproteobacteria bacterium
GGAGCGGCCGTCGGGCTGCATCAGGCCGAGCGCGCCGCCGATCCCGACATTCGCGCCGCCATGCGTTCCATCGCCGCCGACGAGGTTCGGCACGCCGAGCTGTCCTGGCAGGTGGGCTCGTGGCTCGCGACGCGACTCGACGACCCGGAGCGCGCGCACGTCCGGTCGGCGCGTCGCGTCGCCGCCCGCCGCTTGGCGTCCGACTGCCTCGCGCCCGTCGATCCCGTGGTCGCGCGCGCTGCGGGCCTGCCGTCGCCTCCCGTCGCGGCCGCGATGGTGCGGGCGATGACGCGTACGCTCTGGGCCTGATCGCCCGCTCGCGCCGACGCGCTCCGCGGGCTGCGCCGACGCTACTCGCCGCCGGCGGCTTCCTTGGGCGCGGTGCTCGGCGCGCGCGTGCTCGGCGCCGGCGCCGGCGCCGGCGCCGCAGCGTGACTGGGCGACGACGTTCGCAGCACGCCGGGGTCGGTATCGCCCGCGGACGCACGTGCCGGATCCGCAGCCGGCAGCCGCACCACGAACACCGTTCCGACTCCCTGCGCCGTGCGCACGTGGATGTTGCCTCCCGCGCCCTGCACGATGCGCTGCGAGATGGCGAGGCCGAGCCCGGTGCCCTTCTCCTTCGTCGTGAAGAACGGGATGAACAGCTTCGTCAGCGCCGTCTTCGCGATGCCGGGTCCGGTGTCGCTCACCCGCACCTCCACCCACGACGCACCGGGCCGCGCGCGCGCCTGCTCCTCCCGCGTCGTCGTGGTGGTCGACGCGAGATCGGTCCGCACGCGCGTCTCGATGGCGAGCTCACCGCGCCCCTCCATCGCCTGCGTCGCGTTCTGGACCAGGTTCATCAACACCTGACGGAGCTGCTCCGCGTCGATGCGGACGGGCGGAAGGTCCGCCCCCAGCGTCACGCGCACACGCAACTCGGGATGATCGCGCTCGAGCGACAACACGCGCATCGTCCGCTCGACCACCGAGTTGAGCTCGATGACCGATGGGTTACCCCGCGGCGGCCGCGCGTACTCGAGGAACGAGCCGACCACGCCGTTGAGGCGGTCGACCTCTTCCACGATGATGTCGAGGAACTCGCGCGCGCTCGCGTCCACCGTATGCCCATCGCCCGGGTCCGCGAGGAACTGCGCCGCGCCCTTGATCGCGCCGAGCGGGTTGCGGATCTCGTGCGCGAGACCGGTCGCCATCTCGCCGAGCGCCGCGAGACGGTCGCGCTGCTTCATGCGCTGATAGAGCTCGCTGTTGTCGACGGCGATGGCGGCCTGCACTGCGATGCCCTGCAGGAGCGCCACCTCTTCGGGCGAGTAGGCGTCGCGCAGTCGCTCGTCCGCCAAGCACAGGAGCCCGTTCGGCATCGAGCCGGGTGCTGCGGCGCCCACGCTCTCCTGGATGCCCAGGCACACGGCGGCCTGCATCGAGTCGAGCGTCTCGAGGATCTTCAGGAGCGGCTCCACGTCGCGGTCACTGCCCTGATCGCGTCGCTCGCGCACCTCGCGCTCCAGCGCTTCTCGTGTGAGCGCGCCTCCTCCGGCGCCGAGGCGCTCGAGCAGCGGCCGCAGCGGCGCAGCCTCGAGACGCGCGACTGGCTGCGGGCCCGCGTGCGACACGAGGTCGTAGCCGCGTCTCTCCACGTCGATCAGGTACACGGCTGCGTGCGTGATGCGTCGCGAGCGCTCGAGATCCCCGACGACGAGCCGCGCCATCTCGTCCACCTCGAGCACGTGCGCCAGCCGTCGGCGCAGATCCACGGCGGTCCGCTC
The DNA here is from genome assembly GCA_020854145.1 of Deltaproteobacteria bacterium. Taxonomy (GTDB): domain Bacteria; phylum Myxococcota_A; class Polyangia; order Polyangiales; family JADZFZ01; genus JADZFZ01. Next base: position 1,770 of record JADZFZ010000498.1, read on the forward strand.
GAGATCGTATCGCTCGCGGAAGAAGACCTGCGCGATCTGCTCCTCCACCTTCGTGCGGAGCGGATCGAACAAGAGCAGCACGACCAGGCCGGCGAGGACGGCGTGCAAGAAGAAGCGTCCCCCGGCCACGTAGACGAGGATCCAGAAGATCCCCGCGAGCGCGAACGCCAGCGCCGTCAGCACCGCGAGGCGCCCAGCGAGCTCGTAGAGATCGAGCAGTCGGTAACGCAGCAGCGACTGCGAGAGGACGAACAGGAACACGAGCGTCAGCACCGTGCCGACCGGCGGGATGTCGAGGCCCGTGCGGGGGAGGAAGTCGACCACGGTCGAGAGCGCGGCGAGCGCGCCGACGATCGCCAGGTACCGCGTGCGCGCACGGTCCACCCGCGAGTCGTTGCCGGCGGCGCTCGTCCAGAGGAGCCACAACGCCGCGCCGATGAGCCCGACGACGTAGGCGAAGATGACGCCGGAGACGAGCTCGTTCTTCTGCCAAGGCGAGAGGGCGAGCGGCAGCATCAAGGCGCCCAGCACCCACGACGCGCGCGCCATGTTCTTGCCGGCCGTGGGCGTCGTCGCGCGAAACGCTCGGAAGAACTGCAGCGCGCCGAGCGGCAGCAGCACCACCGCGACCGCGTTCGCGCGCGGCCAGATGGGCCCGCCCGCGATGCGGTCCAAGAAGTTCGTCAGGTACCAGAGCGTGACGTTCAGCGCGAAGAGGACGAACAGCCAGTGGGTGCGTCGCTTGTTGCTGCGCAGAAGCACGCTGCCCGCGATCGCGAGGGCGACGATCGCGCCGACGAGCGACGTCTGCGAGCGCAGGTCCATCGACCCGAGAGACTAGCAGGGCCCCGGTGCAGCCCCGTCCGCGTGCGGGCGCAAGGGATACTGGCCTGATCCGGGGGCCACGCTGTAGACTTCGCGGTGGAGCTTTCTTGTCTCGTTCGTCCGCGGGAAACGGCACTCCTCGGGTCTGCTTGCTCCTCGCGCTGCTGCTCGGCGCGTGTGCGGGTGGCGAGCTGACTCCACAGGACGACATGGGCGCGGCGGGCGACCTGGGCGGCGGCGACGGCGGTGCAGGCGACACGGGGACGCCGACCGGCTGCAACCCACCCTGCGCGGTCGGCCAGATCTGCGTGGGCTCGATGTGCATGGCCGGCTGCACCGACTCGGCGGGATGCCCGACGGGTCTCAGCTGCTGCAGCGGCATGTGCCGCAACGTCCCCGCCGACATCGACAACTGCGGCACGTGCGGCAACGCCTGCGGCACGACCGCGAACGCGTGCCGTGGCGGGATGTGTTACTGCGGCGCGGGCGCTGCGTGCACCGACGGCGGGGTGTGCTGCGAGGGGCGGTGCGTCGACCTGCAGACCGACTCGTCGAGCTGCGGTGCGTGCGGGATGCGTTGCGAGGACGGTGAGAGCTGCAACGCGGGCAGTTGCGGTTTGCCGCCGTGCTCGCCCGCGTGCGCCGAGGGCGAGATGTGCATGGCCGGCGTCTGTCGTTGCGGGGAATCGCCCGCGTGCCCGCCCGGACAGGCCTGCTGCGGCAACGGATGCGTGGATGTCCAATCCGACGCGATGAACTGCGGCGAGTGCGGCAACGCGTGCGAGGACGGCCAGGTCTGCGACCTCGGGATGTGCGTCACGCCCGCCTGCGTGCCCTCGTGCGCGATGGGCAGCACGTGCTGCGGCATGGAGTGCTACTCGCTCGCGGGCGACGTCACCCACTGCGGGTCCTGCGCGGTCGACTGCCGCATGGGTCGCGGCGAGACGTGCGCGATGGGGATGTGCCGGTGCGGCGGCGCCCCTGGTTGCTCGGGCACTCCGGAGAGCAGCTGTTGCGGCGCGGGCGCCGCGGCCCGCTGCGTCAACACGCTGACGGACACGGCCAACTGCGGCATGTGCGGCCGCGCGTGTGGTCCGGGCGAAGCGTGCAGAGACGGCGTCTGCGGCTGCGGGATGGGACCGAGCTGCGGAGGCGGACGTCAGTGTTGCTCGGGCACGTGCAACGACGTGCTCACGGATCGCAACAACTGCGGCGGCTGCGGCGTTCGTTGCTCCGGGGCCCAGCAGTGCTGCAACGGCGCGTGCGTGGACACGAACACCAACATGAGCCACTGCGGCGGCTGCGGTCGCGCGTGCGACACGGGCACCGCGACTCAGTGCCTGGCCGGCGCGTGCTCCTGCGGGACGACGGGCGCGGCTTGCATCATCGTCTGCAACCCGTTCACGCTGACCTGCTTCCCGATCTGAGCCCGCTTGCGACGTGCGTCGCGGGCTCGCGCCCGTCGAGCGGCGCGGGGCACACGTGGCGCAACCGGCAACGCCCGCACGGATCGCCGGTCCAGATGGACTCGTAGAGCGCCTGCACGTCGTCGATCACGGCGTCGTCGGTCGTCACGATCCCGATCTCGAAGTTGCGACGCCCCGACCCTTTCACGCCGAGACCCGCACCCGTCCAGTTGGCGCTGCCGAGGTACAGAAGCTCGGCGTCGACCACCACGGCCTTCAGGTGCACGCGCGGGCACAGGCGCATCTCCAGGCCGCCCCCGAGGAGCCGAGGTTGGCGCTCGAGCTCCTCGCGAAACGCGAGCGACGGCACGCGCGCGTGGAGCAACCGCAGCTCGACGCCCCGCGATGCGAGCTCGTCGAGCACGGCGAGGATCGACCGATAGCTCGCGCCTCGCGCACGAGCGCGACCCGGTCGCACGCGCGCGTCGCGCACCATCAGCTCCTTCACGTTCGCCGTCGCGATCCAGACGCTCCGGCGAGCTCGCATCACGGCCTCGACGACGGTCTCGTAGTGCGCGCGCCCCGCGATGAGCCGCATCGGCACTGGGCGCATGGGTCGATCGAGATCCATCGGCGTGGCGATGGTCGATCCGCC
>JADZFZ010000499.1 GCA_020854145.1 Deltaproteobacteria bacterium
TATTACAGTGCCATCGGCCTCGGGTTCATGTTGCTCGAGATCGTCCTCGTGCAGCGGACGGTGCTCTTCCTCGGCCACCCCACGGCGTCGGTCGCGACGACGCTCGCCGCGTTGCTGGTGGGCTCGGGCATCGGCTCCGCGCTCTCCGGGCGTCCCGCGGGGCGCGCGCGTCCCGTCGCAACGGTCGTGCTCGCGATCGCGCTCGGTCTCGCGTGGATGCTCGCGCTCGAGCTGACGCGCGCGGCCCTCGCCGATGGGGCCCTGGCGCTGCCGATCGCCGCGCGTGCGTTCGTCGTCGTCCTCGCGGTCGCACCGCTGGGTGTCGCGCTCGGCGTCCCGTTTCCCGCGGGCACGCGGGTGCTCGTGGGCGCGGGCGAGGTCGCGCCGTCGCGGCTCGCGTGGGCGCTCGGCGTCAACGGGTTCGCGGGGACTCTGGCGTCGCTCGTCGCCGTGCCCGTCGCGATGGTGACCGGATTCCGTGTCGTGACGTGGACCGCGGCGGCGTTCTACGCGATCGCCGCCGCGGTCGTCGTGCTCGTCGGGATCAGCCGCAGTCGTCGCTCGGCACGCCCGAGCAAGCCGTGAAGACGTCGCGGCAGTTCACCATGCCGTCGTTGTCGCCACACTGGCAGGCGAGACAGCCGGCGCTGCTCGGGTCGGCGAGGCACGCACCGAGGCAGTTGTCGCGCACGCAGCCCACGCTCATCGTGAAGCAGGACGCGCAGCCGGACGACATCATGGTCTCGCGGACCATGCAGTTGGTGACGCACGCTTCGGTGCCGTCGGCGAAACACTCGAGGGCGCAGTCCCCCGCGACCTCCGACACTTCCTTGTCCATCATCGGGCCGAACATCATCCCGAGCAGCGCCATGTCGGCCGCGTTGGTGCACATCCCGCCACCCGGCGGTGGTGTCGGCGTCGGTGTCGGCGTGGGCGTGGGCGTGGGAGTCGGCGTCGGCGTGGGAGTCGGAGTCGGAGTCGGCGTCGTCGAGTCCGGCCGCGGGCCGGAGTCGGTCGTCGAGTCCCCGTCGTCGTCGCCGCACGCGACGAGGGCCAGAGCGAATGCACAAGCGAGCACACATCGAACAAGCACTGCCGGACGAGTCATCTGGAGAGGTTCCCTTCTGGTAGGCGCGCCCACCCCGGAGCCCGTCTGCACGAACGACGCCGTTCGCTGGACTGCGGCCGATGGCTGAGCGCGACCTCGATTTCGCGGACCGATCCGGCGCGACTGGCTACTCGAGTCGCCAGCCGCCGGCGCCCCTCGACGGGAGACCTGCCCGCGTTGCGCTCATCGATTGGCTGGCGCTGTTCGTCGCCTCGGCCTGCACGCTCGCCCTCGAGCTGCTGCAGCTGCGGATCCTCTCGTACTGCGTCGACCCCGTGCTCGTCTTCTCCGCGATCGGTGTCGCGTTGCTCGGCACGGGCGGCGGTGCGCTGGTCGTGGCGATGCGGCCGGCGCTCGTCGGTCTCGGCGGCGCCGTGGACGACCCGAGGCGCGCGCACATCGGCGTCGTGACGTCGCTCGGTGCCTTCGCGTTGCTCGTCCCCGCGACGCACCTCGTCTTCGCGCTCTTGGTCGCGGGCACCGCCGGGCGGGTCTGGGCAGCGCTGCCGCTTCTTTGCGGATTTGCTCTGTGTTACGTGGCATCCGGAGTCACCTCCTCGGTCGTCCTCACGCGCCACGCGCACCGTCCGCACGGCGCCTACGCGGCGATGGTGCTCGGCTCTGCGTTCGGAGCGGTGGCGCCGCAGTTTCTGCTTTCTTCGTTTGGTGCAGAGCGTGCGGTGGCGGTGATCGCCTTCGTCGCGGCGGTCGCGACGCTCGCGCTCGTGGTCGGCTCGCCGTCGTCGCGCGCGTCGCGCGGGCTGGTCGCCGGAGCGGTCGCCGTGCTGGTCTGGACTATGGCAGGTCTCGCGACCGGCGGCGGCGCGGTCGTGTTCCCACCGGACCCGAACGACTTGCTCGCACGCGCGCTCGAGGCGTCGCGCTCCTCGGGAGCTGCGACGTCGGGCACCGCGAGGCGCGTCCACGACGCGTGGGATCCCGTCGGAAGGGTGGAGGTCTGGGAGCTTCCGGGCCGCTTCGGTCGCGTCGACGGGCAACCGTTTCGCCTCTTCGTCCAGGACGCGGGTGCGGGCTCCATGCTGATGCCGCTTCGGCGCGCGCAGGCGCTGCGACGCGCCATCTGCGAGACGACGGTGTACGGCGCCGGCTACCTGGTGCGTCCTCGACCCTCGCGCGTGCTCGTCATCGGGCTCGGTGGCGCACCCGACGTCGTATGCGCGCTGCACCACGAGGCGCGCGCCGTCACGGCCGTGGAGCTCTCGGGCGCCGTGCTCGGAGCGCTCCGTGGATCGCAGGCGCGATTCCTCGGCGATCCGCTCGGCGACCCGCGCGTCACGGCGGTGCACGAGGACGGCCGCGCGTTTCTCGAGCGGTCGGGCGAACGGTTCGATCTCGTGCAGATGAGCGGGACCGACACGTACAGCGCCGCCGCCTCGGGCGCGTTCGTCTTCAGCGAGAGCTACCTCTACACCGCGGAAGCGTTCGATCGCGCGCTCTCCAGGCTCTCGGACCGAGGCGTGCTCTCGATCATCCGCTTCGGCTTCGAGCCCTTCCGGATCGTCTCGACCGCCGTGGCTGCGCTGCGGCGCGCCGGAGTCGAGCGACCCGATCGGCACATCGTGATCGTGCGTCAGGGCATCTGGGTAGCGGTCGTCGTGTCGCGCTCCCCGATCGAGCCCGCGGCGCGCGAGCGAGTCGTGCTCGCGTCGCTGACCTCGCGCGCACGGCCTTCGCCGATCGTGATGCCGCTCTACGAAGCGCTCGGCTTCGGGCTGCGCGACCCGCTCGTGGTCGACTGGGTGCCGAGCCTCGCGACGCAGAACGCGTACGCGGATCTGATGCGTGCGGTACGGCGCGGCGAGGAAGGACGCGCGCTCGCCGCGCTCGCCCTCGACTTCGCGCCCATCGTCGACGACCGCCCGTTCTTCTTCCATCACCTCGACGCCCGCAGGCTCGGTCTGCTCTTCGAGGAAGGCGCGGACCCGCACTACGTGCGCGGGTTGCGGCAGCACCTCGCGTTTCTCGCGGGAGCGCTCGTCATCGCGCTCGTGCTCGTCGTCGCGCCCGCGCTCGGGCGGCGCGATCCGTCCGGAGGTCCCTCGCATCGATGGGGGATCGCGGTGGTCTTCGGGGCGCTCGGCGCCGGATACCTGCTGATCGAGATCGCGTTGCTCGCGAAGACCGGGCTCCTGCTCGGTCACCCGGCGCACGGTGCGACGTTGACGATCGCGACGTTGCTGGCTTCGAGCGGGCTCGGCGCCGTGGTGCTCGGTCCGTTCGCGCGCAGGGATCCTTTGCGCGCGACGTGGCTCACCGTGATCCCGCTGGTCGCGATGCTCGTCGCGTTCGAGCCGCTCGTCGTGCCGACGTTGCGCGCAGCGCTCGTCCTGCCGCTCGGTGCGCGCGTGGCGATCCTCGTGCTCGCCGTCGTTCCGCTCGGAGCGCTGATGGGCGTGCCTTTCCCGGCGGCGCTCGGAGCCGCGTCGTCGCGCGGCCCGTCCTCGGTGGCGTGGGCGCTCGGCGTCAACGCGTTCGCCTCGGTGGTCGCATCGCTCGGCGCCGTCCCCATCGCGATGGGGGGCGGCTTCTCGTCGGTGCTCGCAGCAGGGGCCGGGGCCTACGTGGTCGCGACGGTCGCGCACGCGATCGCGCTGCGTCGCTTGACACCCGATGCGTCGCGGGTAGCCTCCGCTCCCTCGTCCGGAGCCTGAACAGGGACGGGCGTGTCGAAGGAGCAGCTTTCGTGGCCAATCACGCGTCAGCCGAGAAGCGGCAGCGACAGATCCTCAAGCAGACCGAGCGCAACCGTCACGTGCGCACCACCGTGCGTAGCTGCGTCAAGCGCGCGCGCGCCGCGATCGCAGCGGGTGACAAAGGCGCCGCGGAGAAGGCACTTCGCGTCGCGTCGGAGGCGATCGACAAGGCCGTCTCGAAGGGCGTCTATCACCGCCGCACCGGCAGCCGATACATCTCGCGGCTCGCCCAGGGCGTCGCCGGCCTCTAGAGCACGGGGGCTGGCGGTCAGCCCCCCGTAAGCAAGTTCCTCGGGGCCCCACCCCCGCCCGCGCTGCGCTCCGCTCGAAGCCTCGCTCTGCTCCGCGGCGACGCCTCGGATCGGCGTCGCGGTCGCGCGTCTCGCGTGCTCACCTCGGGGGGCAGAGCGCGAGGACGAGGTCCGACAGCGCGACGCCCTCGGGCACCTTCGAGCCTTTGAGCGCGCGGTCGGCGTTCGCGAGCGCGCCGAACGCGTTCGACAGGTCGTCGCGCGTGAATCGCTTGGCGCTGACGGCGAGGTCGCGACCCTTGAACGGCGGGGCGCCGGCGGCGATCGCGGCGTCTTGAGGGCCGAGGCCCTCCGCGAGCTTGTCGCGCATCTTGGCGACGATGCGGATCTGCCGCGTGATCATCGCCAGCACGCGAAGCCCGGGCTCGCGGCTCGCGATGATCGATCCCAGCGCGGTCGTCGCCGCCCTGGCGTCGCGTGCCGAGATCGCGTCGACCAGCTCCCAGATGGTCGAGACCCGCAGGCGCGCGACGCTCTGCTCCACGGCGGCCACGTCGATGGGCTTGCCCGGTCCGACCCGCAACGACACGCGCTCGATGGCGTCGTCGATCGCCGACAGGTCGGCGCCCAGCATCGCCACCACCGTCGCGGCCGCGTCGTCGCTCATCGCGTGGCCGCGGCTCTTGGCTTCGCGAGCGGCCCACGCACCCACCTCGCGCTCGTAGAGCGGGCGCGCCTCGTAGAGCTGTCCGCGTTTCTTGGCGCCAGCCGCGAGCTTCGATCGACCGTCGAGCTGCTCCGCGGTCACGACGACGCAAGCCGAGTCGCACGGCTTGGCCGCGTAGGCGGCCAGCGCGTCGAGCTCTCCCCCGACAACCTGTGCGCCTTCGGCCTCGCCGTCCTCGTCCTTGCCTCGCCGTCGCGCCGGCAAGAGGTGCAGGTCGCGCACGAGCACGAAGCGGCGTTTGGCCATCATCGGAAGGGTGCGCGCCGCCGCCACGACGTGCGCGACACGGCCGGCGCCGAGCTCGCGTCCGTGGAAGGTCTCCTCGTTGAAGCCGGACGGAGCCCCCCCGAGCGCGGCGACCCGCAACGCGGCGATCGCGCGCTCCATCAGCAGCCGCTCGGTGCCGACGAGCAGCACGAAAGGCGGCGCATCGCCGCCGTTTCTCGCAGCGTCCGTGAGATCGAGGATGCTCAATTCTCGTGGAACCGCGGTCAGTCGGCCGCGCGCTCGATGCCGTCGCCACCCGTGTCGCGACTGCTCCCGCCTCGTCTCTGGCTCGGGTCGCGCGTGTCCTCGTCGGTGAACGAGACCTCGCCGCTCCGCGCCTCCTCTTGGCCGATCAACGCGAACCGATGGCGCGCGACCTCTTGGCGTCGGATGGTGATGACCATCTCGTAGTTGCGATTCGGCCGGAAAGCAGGGCGATCGAGGCGCGCCTGCTGGACGTAGGTCCGCTGCGTCCGATCGTTGATGAACATGCTCATCTCGCTGATGAAGCGCCTCTGACCGACGTCGTGGATGTCGTAGAAGAGCATGTGGAACTCGCGATCGTCCGGCGGGTTGCGGAATCGCGTGATGATCTCGAAGCGCCACTTGCGCGTGCGGATCTCGCCTTCCGGCGTCTCCGCCAGCCGCTTCGTCGAGGCCGAGCGGGCCCACCGAAGGAGCTGTTCCTCCGTCATCTTCGCCGGCCGACGCTTCTGCACCATGTAGATCTGCGTGCCGCCGCGTCCGCGCTGGGCGCTGGCCGTCTCGCCCCCGGCCGTCACCATCACGACCGCCCCGAGCACGGCCGAGAGCACGACGCTCGCGCCGACGACCCAGCGTCGCGACCACCACCTTCGCCGACCACCCATGCCCGACATGACTTCCTCCGTGGTGACCCCGGCCCCCGACCGTGCGCGGAGCCGGGCGGGCGTCTGACGGCGCCCGACCGCGCGGCATTCTACCGCTCGCGCCCGCACGGTGCACCCAGCAGGTCCGGTCATCGCGTCTCGTCGAGGGCCTCGCGCATCATCGCGACGCACGTCGCATGCGCCTCCGCGATCGTTGCATCGTCGAACGACGGCGCCGCGAGGGCCCTCGCCGAGTGCGCCGCGCTCTCGGCCGTCGCGGCCAGCACGAAGGCGAGCTCGTCCTGCGCAGGCGCTTCGTCCTCGGTCGGCTCCTTCAGCTCCAGCGGTCTCTCGGGCGAGAGCCCGAGCACCGCGCTCGACGGGATCCCGAGCAGCGCGCCCGTCGTTCGAGCGCTCTCGGCGCGCACCGCCCAGAATCGCGCGGCCGCGGTGGACAGCCCCTCCGTCGCCCGCGCGACCCACTCGGCTGCGCGCGCCAGCGCTCGCAACCCTTCGTCGCTCGACCCGCGGGACGTCGCGGCGGGCATCGACGAGTCGGCGATCTCGACGCACGCCTCGGCGGCCTCGATGCAGCGTGCGCGCGCGTCCTCGTCGCCGGCCAAGCACGCACCGGCCGCGTCGAGCGCGTCGGCGACCGGTCCGTCGGGTGCGGCGTCGCCGGCCGCGAGACGCACGCACGCCATCACGGCCGCGACGATGTCCGGTACGCGCGCGCCCCGCTGCGCAGCGAGCCACACCGCCGCATCCGCGCGCCGGCACGCAGCCCAGATGCGCTCGATGTCTCCGCGGGCGAGATCGTCGTCGGCCGTCTCGATCGCGCGCACGTGATCGACGACCTCTTCCCCTGCACCGAGCTTCTCGAGCCGCGACCAGATCTCCACGCGTCCCTCCGGACGGCGCATCCTGCCACGCTCGTGACCGGGCACCTCTGCCAGAAACTTTGCCGCGCGCCGGCCTCGCTGTATCTCAGGGCGGATCCCGTAGGGGACAGGAGGTGGGATGCGCGCGGCGATCGGGAAGGACCTGCAGGTCGTGCTCGAAGAGGCGCGCGACCTCGCCCGACAGCGCGGCTCGTCCCGGGTGCTCACGTCGCACGCGTTGCTCGCGCTCGCGCTCGGCGACAGCGCCGTCAACCGCATGCTCGCGGAGCGCCGGATCGATCCCGGCAAGCTCGCGCAGGCGATGCGCGTCGCGGACGACGAGCTCGACCACCTGGCCGATCTCGTGTGCGAGAAGGCGTGCGCCATCGCCGGATCGCTCGGCGCGACCGAGGCGAGCTCGGTTCACTACCTGCTGGCGATCACGGCGGAGCGACGGTCCGCGGCTTTCATGATGCTCGAGAAGTCGGGCGCGAACCCGGCCGCGATGCGCGCGCAGACGTACTCGCTGTTGACGGGTCAGCCTCCGATCGCGCGTCGCCCGCGTCCCGCGACTGCGACGTCGCCGGGCAGCCACTCGAGCGCGGGCCCCGTCAACGGGCACGGTCGCGCGGCGTCCGGCCGGAGGCGAAGCCCGGTGCCCGCGCTCCCACGTTCGCCCGAAGCGCTGATCCCTCAGCCGGCGAGGACGGCCAGCCCGCCGCCGCCGCCCCGCTCTCCCATCATCCCGCGCAAGGTCGTCAAGACGCCCGTCCGTGTGCCACCTCCTCAGCCGATCGCGCGACCTTCCGAGCCGCTCGCGCGTCCGCTCGAGCCGGAGACGCCGTCGTCGCAAGGGACCACTCGCCAGGTCGCGAAGGCAGCCGACGCGA
>JADZFZ010000500.1 GCA_020854145.1 Deltaproteobacteria bacterium
CGCTCGACTACACGGGATATCCCGTCGAGTCGCTCTCGGATGCGGAGCGCTTCTACTCGCGCACGATGGCGCTCGGAACGCCGTACCGCGACGAAGCCTATCGCGGCTGGTGGAGCGCGGACGCCGTGTTCGGCGTCTACGAGGCGAGCCCCGACGACGACGGCATCCCGACACGCGGGCGCGCCAACGGCTACGTCAGCTTCTGGGTGCCATCCGCCGACGCTGCGCTCCGGCACCTGCGCGCGCAGGGCAGCACGGTCCCCATCATCGCCGCGATCAACTCGCGCCCAGGGATCGACCGCGAGGACGGCTACGTGCAAGTCGTCGCCACCGACAGCGAAGGCAATCTCCTCCTGCTCTCCGAGTACCCCGGCGATTGAGCGCTCGGCCCAGGGGGTCCACGCGCCGTCCAGACACCGCGTTCCTCCCGTCGGCGCCCGACGGTACACTCGAGGTGTGGGGTCGTTCGACAAGCTCAAGAGCTGGTTGGGACTCGGGCGCCCTACCGAGTCGACCGAGCCCGCCGAACCTGCGCAGTCCCCATTCCCCGAAGCCTCGCCAGAGTCGCCACCGCCGCCCGTGAAGCGGCGTCGCGGGGTGTCGGCAACCATGGGCGCCGATGCCAGGCTCGAGTCGGAGGCGCGCGCGCTCTTCGACCGTGGCGATTCGCAGGCCGCGATTGCCTTGTTGCGGAAAGAGGGCGTGCTTCTCGCGCGTCACGAGGTCAGTGCACTGCCCTGCCTTTGCCGAGATTGCCTGCCCACTTCCAACGATCGCGCGGACTCCAAGGGCGTGTCCTATCTCCGAGAGCTCGTCGTGGCGTCGCACCGCGTGCTCTTCTATTGGATGCCAGCCGAGCTCGCCGCGGACGCGAAACGGGTGCGTGCTTCGATGCGCTCGGAGCTTCGACGTCGCCTTCGCGCTCTGCGATCGGAGCGTCTGGAGGAGCCACAGACTCGCCCGGACCCGTTCAATCCCGGACGAATGATGACGATCAAACCGAAGCGACGACGATGGGTGAACCCATTCACTGGAAAGCCGGTACGGTGAGCCCGTTCGTCGAGACGATCCGGGTGCGGCGTTGGGCCGTATCTCGGCTCGAACCGACCGACGAGCACGATCTCTTCGTGCTGCGCGACGCGCTCGTGCTGGACGAGTCGGCGGAGGTCCGCGCGGCGGCCATTCTCCGGCTCGAGCACACGAGCGCGACTCGCCTTCTGCCGTACCTTCGCGACGCCACGCACGACCCCTCCATGCAAGTGCGAGAGGCGGCATTCGTGGCGCTCGCCCGTGCCGGCGACAGACAGTCGCTCGCCCGCGCCCTCGACGTCTGCCGCTCCGACCGCGGCTTCCGAGTCCGTCGCATGGCGCTTGTCTTCGCAGCGCGCACCTGCCGCGCGGACGCAATCCCGGTGCTGGCCGTCGCGAGCCGCGACCCGTTCTGGCGCGTCCGCGTCGCCGCACGGCGGGCCGGCGCAATGCTCGACGCCGCAGTCGACACGGACGGGGTTCACAGGGAAGGCACACTCTCCGAGCGACAGCTCGGTGAGATCGACGACGCGGATCCTGCAGTGGTCGTATTGCGCCTGACACGGGCCCGCGGGTCGATCGAGCTCGACACGCTGGTCCCGCTGCTGGGCAGCGCACACCTTCCGCTCAGGCGAATGGCCGTGGTCGAGCTCGCCACACGTGCCGACCTGCGCGTGCTCCGAGCGGCAGCGTCGTGGCTCGAAGACGAACGCATCCCGTATGCACCTTCCGCCGCCGAGGCAGTCCTGGCGAGAAGTGGCGTCCGCAGCGAGGCCCTCGCCGCGGCGATCGTCGGCGAGGCCGATCCGGATGCAGGCGCGCTTGCGTGGGCGGTCGCCGCGACACCATGCCCGTTGCCGTGGTCCCGAATCGAGCGATTCTGCCTGCACGCGGATGCGCGCGTGCGACGTGCAACGGCGGCACGGGCGCCCGAGAGCGCCCCCAACCGTTCGGTCCTCCTGGGTCTGATGGCGTGTCTTCTCGAGGATCCCGACGACGTGACTCAGCTTCGCGCGGCTGGCTGGCTCGCACGGACGCGAAGTCGCGACGCACGCTCACTGTTGTCGCGAATCGATCCGAGCGGTCGGCCCTCGCCTGTCCGCAAGCTGTTGGTCGGTCTCCGGTCCGAGGCTCGTGACCTGGATGGCCTGCGCGATCACGCGCGTGATCCGCATGCCGGCATTCGGGCCGCCGCGCTCGCAGCACTTGCAGATCTCGATGCAATCCATCCCGCCGAGCGACGCCGACTCCGTGAGGATCCGGATCCTTGGATTCGACGCTCCGTGCTGGACGCGGAGTCTGTGATGGTTGGAACCCGCGATCCCTCGCCGTGGGTGCGGCGATCGGCCATCGAAAGGCTGGCCGATCGGACCGACTGGGCGCTCTCGGTAACCTCCGAGACTGAGCCCGAAGCGTCGCTTAGGGCGCACGCCGCCCGAATCCTCGGTGGCATCCCGTCGGACGCGGCGACGCAGCGGCTGCTGGGTCTTGCACGCGACGGCGATCCGGGAGTGCGGAGCGTCGTCGCTGCGGCGCTGGAGCAACGTCGCGACTCGGCACACCGACTCCTCGGTGCGGGACACCTCGATGGGTCTGCCCGAATCGCTGCGCACAGTCTGCTTCGACTCGCGGGTGCCGCAGACGCGACGACGGAGGAAACCGATCCGCGCGTGCTTGCGCATCTGGCGCTGCTCGACGACGTGCTCGAGGGGCGAGCTCCTCGATTGCCCGAGACGACCAGTGCCGTAATGGCGCACACGGACGCCACACGCCAACGTCTGGGACGCGACGGCCCATCCGTCCGCCCATTCGGCATCTCCGGGGCACACGGATTGACGTACGACGACTTCGCGCTCGCCCGTGAGCGCGGAGTCGATCTCTTCTTCTGGGAGCCTCGTCATCGAGAGCTCTCGCGATTCCTGCGTGCGTCACGGTCGTCGGGCGCAGCGGTGGTGGCGGGTACTTATCACGCGGACCAGGCCTCCATCGAACGCGATGTCGTGCGCACGCTCCGGGCGCTGAAGATCGAGACCATCGACGTCTTCCTCGCCTTCTGGACACGCTCCGCAGCCCGCATCGACGCCGTGCACGGCGTGCTGTGCTCGCTCCGCAAACGTGGTCTGATCCGCGCTGCCGGTATCTCGACGCACGATCGCGCGCTCGCCTGCGATGCTGCCGACCGCCGACTCGATGTGGTGATGGTCCGCCACAGCGCCGCACACCGAGGCGCGGAATGGACCGTCTTCCCTCACTGTGCGTTGCGGGGTGTCGGGGTGATCACGTTCTCGAACCTCTGCTACGGCCGCATGTTGCACCGCACGCCAGCACTCCTGTCGGCGCCCGTGACGGCGCCGGAGTGCTACCGCTATTCGCTGTCGCAACCGGGAGTCGGCGCGTGCGTGGCGGCGCCTCGCCGACGGTCCGAGCTGCTCGAAGATCTTGCCGTGCTCGATGCGCCATCGATGGATCCCATGCGTCAATCGGAGCTCCGCGCGCACGGTGACCACGTCTATGCGCAGTCGAAGGCGTGGAGCGCAGAGACATGGAGCGTTGCCGAGCAGCCTCGACCGCGCGCAGATCACGCTCTCGACGATTGGCTCGACGATTGGGGCGCGCAGCCCGACCTCTCGCCGTCCAGCGCATGATAGCCTGATCGCGCTCTCCCGGGCTGCGTCACGAGCTAGCCAACCGTCCGCGATGATCCGTCGCGGCTGAACGTCACTGGCATTCATGAACGGTCGATGCGCGGGCCGCACAGCGGCTTACACCCGCGCTCGTCCCTGCCGAGCAAGTAGGTCGACGAAGTCCGGGAGGGCGCATCCTTCGAGGCAGACATGGACGTCGCTACGCTCGTCTCCGCGCTCATGCCGCTGCTCGATGACCCCGTTGGCAACAGCGCGCGCATCCTGAAGCTGCTCCGCGATCATCGAACGCTCGCGGACTACGAGGTCGCACGATTCCTCGTCGCGAAGCGAACGGAGCCTTTCGTCTGCGAGCTGCTGCAGAGTCAGGACCCGAAATCGCGCCGTACGGCGGTGCGGTGGGTCGGGCTCACGTTCGCGCGAGCTCCCGCGGCACGCGTTCTCCGCGATGCCACCAAGGATCGCGCGAAGATGGTGCGGCAGGCCGCGTTTCGCGCAACGCGCGAGCTGCGCCTCGACGACGTCGCGCTGCCCGACACGACAGATCACGCCGCCTGGGTTCACGAGGCACCCCAGCAGCGGAGAATGAATCCGTTCACGGGTGAAGAGATGGTCGTGCGTGGATCACCTCCGCGCGCGGCGCGGCAGCGTGGCTATGACGTCTCGGGTTGGCGATTCGGTCTCTATCCGACAGTCAATCGACGGCGCGATCCGAAGCCGGCGTTCTCGGCGCTCCGGTCGCGGGAGGACGTCGAGCGGGTGCTCGGTGTGAGCCGCGCCCAGCTGAGCCGCATGATTCGGCCAGGCCACGGCAGCGGGCGTCCGTACGTCGCGTTCGAGATTCCCAAAGCGACGGGAGGCGTGCGCACGCTCCACGCACCTCGACCAGCGCTCAAGCGGGTTCAGCGACTCATCCTCGAACGGCTTCTTGCACCTCTCGAAGTCCACGCCGCAGCGCACGGCTTCGTGCGAGGTCGGTCGACGATCACGAACGCGATTCCCCACGTTGGTGCCCGCATCGTGGTCAAGATGGACCTGATCGACTTCTTCCCGACCATCCATTTCGGGCGTCTGGTCGGGCTGTTCCAGCACTACGGTGCATCGGTCGACGCCGCGCGAACGCTCGCGGCCGTCGTCACCTATCGACCCACATTGCCGGACGGCCGCGTCTCGTGGCCGAGCGTATTGCCCCAAGGCGCCCCGACATCTCCGGTGTTGTCCAATCTCGTCTGCCGCCGACTCGATTCTCGCCTGACCGCGCTCGCCGCCTCGGTCGCCGCGCACTACACGCGTTACGCGGACGACCTGACATTCTCCTTCCGCGAGGAGCCCACGAAGGGCCTCGGTCACTTCCTCTGGTGGGTCAATCAGATCATCGGACAGGAAGGCTTCCGCGAGAATCTCGGCAAGCGCCGTATTCTCCGTCCAACGGGTCAGCTGCGCGTCACGGGGCTCGTGACGAACTCCGGCCTCTCGGTGCCACGCGACGCCCGACGCCGATTCCGCGCCATTCTCCACGATTGTCGCCAGCGCGGGGTGACGGCGGAAGCAACCGGTCACGAGGAACCACGAGCGTACCTTCTCGGATTCAGCGCCTACGTACAGATGGTGCAACCCGCCACGGGTGCGAAGCTGCGCGCCGAAGTGTTGGCGCTGCTCGCGAGGCGCTGACTTCCGCTGCTCTCCGATGACCCCGGCGATTGAGCGCTCGGCCGGGCTACGTGTCGCCGAGGAGCTCGTCGATCTCGATCGTGATCGCGTCGAACGGCTCGGCGCGGACGACGTCGCCCGTCTGCGCGGCGAGCACGACGAGGTATCCGTCGGGATGGTGGCGCAGCACGGTCAGCGTTCGCGCGTCGGGATCGAGCAGCCAGTAGTGCGGGACCTCGTGCGCGTGCAGGGTCCGCTGCTTCTTCACCGTGTCGAAGCGCGCGTTGCTGCGCGAGAGGATCTCCATCGCCCAGTCCGGTCGCAGCTCGACGGGGAACCCAACCGGGCGCTCGGGACACCGCTCCCTTCGATAGCCGCAGAGGTCGTGACGGAAGACCTCGTCGGTCTGCGGATAGCGGATGTCGAGCTCGCTCATGATCCACCAGCCGCCCGGCCCACGAGGCCCGCCGGGCTTGCGGTTGTACGGATCGAGCACCGCACCCGCCTTCGACTGCGCCGCACCGTGAGCGGAGCTGGGCGCGGCTTTCTCCACGAGCTCGCCGTCGATGAGCTCGAAGGGACGCTCCTCGAGGATGAGCGGCATCACGTCGGCGAGCGTCATGCGACGCCGCGGCGGGATCGGCGCGTCCATCGAGGTTCATCCTAGAGCATCGATCGGCCTGGTGCGAAGGGCGCGCGACGTTCGCGGCGTCCGGTCACGCGGGAGCGCGGACGGTGTCGGCGATCGGGAAGGGCGCGGCGATCGGTACGAGCGTTCCCGGCTCGATCGCGCGCCAGGGCTCGGACGTCGGGGGCTCGCTGGCGACGAGCACCGCGGGCGTCCGGCGCGACGCGCCGACGCGGGCGTCGGGCACACGATCGAGGACGTAGAGGC
>JADZFZ010000501.1 GCA_020854145.1 Deltaproteobacteria bacterium
GCGCGCACTCCCGCGTAGGCGGCGAAATAGCCGTCGATGTACTGCTGGGCTTCCTTGCGGGGCACTCCCAGGATCTGTCCGAGAGCCGTCGCGCCTTGCCCGTAGATGGTGGCGAAGTTCACCGTCTTTCCGACGTTGCGCTGCTCGCCGGTGACCTCTTCGGGCGTGCAATGGAACAGCTGCGACGCCGTGCGGCGGTGGACATCGACGTTCTTCTCGAAGGCCTCGAGGAGCCCGGGATCGCGGCTGAAGTGGGCGAGCACGCGGAGCTCGATCTGCGACCAGTCGGCGGCGATCATCCGGGTTCCCGGCGGTGCGACGAAGGCCTTGCGGATCCGCTTGCCCTCGGCCGTTCGCACGGGCGTCCGCTGGAGATCGGGATCGGTGCTGATGATTCGCCCCGAGACTCCCACCGTCTGCTGGAACGTGGCGTGGACCCTGCCGGTCTCGGGGTTCACCGCCGCGGTGAGCACGTCGATGTACGTGTTCAACAGCTTGGCGAGCATCCGCTGCTCGACGAGCAGCTTGGCTATCTCGTGCTTCGGAGCGAGGCGCTCGAGAACCTCGGAGTCCGTCGAGTACCCGGTCTTGGTGCGCTTGATGACCGGCAGCTTCAGCTCGTCGAAGAGGACCTGACCGAGCTGCTTGGTCGAGCCGATGTTGAACTCGCGGCCTGCGAGCGCGTAGACGCGCTGCTCGATCTCCGACTTGCGCGCGGTGAGCTCCTCCCCGATTCGCCTCAGATCGTCCTTGTCGACGAGGATTCCGGCAATCTCCATCTCGGCGAGCACGTCCGACAGCTCGAGGTCGCGCGCGAGCTGCTCTTCGTGCCCCTCCTTCGCGAGGCGCGCGGCGACCATCGGGTGGAGCTCGGCGATGGCGGCCACCACCGTGCCCGCCCACCGTGCGGCCGTCTCGGCCGGCAGCTCCGACCATCGCTTCTCGGACTGCCCACTTCCGGTGAACTGCTTCACCGGAGGCAACATGCGCTGCAGATACTCCTTGGAGAGCTGCTCGATCTCGTGCGGGATGAGCTTCACGGGATCGATCAGGAACGACGCGAGGCGGGTGTCGAAGGTCACCCCACGAAGCGTGATCCCGTGGCGCGCGAGGGCGACGCGGAGCTGCTTGGCGTCGTGCGCGACCTTCGCGATCGACGCGTCCTCGAGGAAATCGCGGCAAGCTACCCTCTCCCCCGAGGGGAGAGGGTAGGGCACGTAGAGCGGCTCGTTCCCCGCGACGAAGGCGAGGCCGCACAGCTTGCCCGTCACCGGTGAGGGCAGGTCGAACACCGGAAGCAACACGACGGGTCCTTCGGCCTTCGCGCGCCCGAGCGCCTCCTCGATCGCGCTGGCGTCCTCGAGAATCCGCGCGGCTCTGCCTTCGGCGGCGGAGTGGCCTTCCGCGGCCTGCTCCGCAGACAGAAGCGAGTAGAACTCGAGCTCCCGATACAGCGTGTTGAGGATCGCGGGATCGGGGACCTCGATGCGCAGCGCGTCGAGCTCGACGTCGAGCGGCACGTGTCGATCGATGGTGGCGAGCTCCTTCGAGACGCGCGCGATCTCGCGACTCTCCTCGAGCGCGGTCTTCTGACGCCCCTTCAGCTCGGACAGGTGCGCGTAGATCCCCTCGAGCGAGCCATGCTTCTGGAGGAGATCGGCGGCGCCCTTCTGCCCGATGCCGGCGACGCCCGGGATGTTGTCGATGTCGTCGCCCATCAGTGCGAGCAGGTCGATGATCTGGCTCGGTGGAACGCCCCACTTCTTCTGCACCAAGTCCGCGTCGTAGGTGACGTCGCGCATCGGGTCGAACATGCGGACGTTGGGCCCGACGAGCTGCGCGAAGTCTTTGTCGCCGGCGACGATGAGAACCTCCATCCCGCGCTCGGCGCCGAGCCGCGCGAGCGTCCCGACGACGTCGTCGGCCTCGAAGCCCTCCTTGCGGAGCAGCCGGAAGTTGTTGGCTTCCACCACGCGGTCGATCCACGGCAGCTGCTCGCGGAGCTCCGGCGCCATCGTGGGACGGGTCGCTTTGTACTCGGGGAACTTCTCGTCGCGGAACGTGCGTCCCGGCGCGTCGAAGACGACGGCGCCGAGCTCCGGCTTGCGTCCTGCGAACAGCTTCCGGAAGGTGTTCGCGAAGCCGAAGATGGCGTTGGTGTGCAGGCCCGTCGCGGTCGAAAGATTCCCCGGCAGGGCGAAGTAGGCGCGGAATACGAGCCAGCTGCCGTCGACCAGGACGAGCTTCGTGGGCTGAGCCATGGCCGCGGTGTAGCGCAAGTGGCAGCTCGGCCTCCAGGGTTGCTTGCAGCGGCCACGTGGCCGTGGCATTGGTGCCATATGGCAAAGGCACAGCTGCTGCGGCGGTCACGCCCCGAGGGTGGCTCCGAGGTGCGCGAAGCACCTCGGGGCGAGCTACCGCTCGCGGACCTCGACCTCGTGCCGATGCTGCGGCGGGGACTTCGGTACGCCGCGTTCGAGCGCATCGTCGATCGTGCCGCACTCGGACAGAACGAAGCCGCGGTCGCGCTGGGCATCGCGCCGCGTACCCTCGCGCGCCGCAAGACGGAGAAGAAGCTCGATCCGGCGAGCTCGGAGCGTGTCGCGCGGCTCGAGCGTGTGGTGCGGCGCGCTGCGGAGGTGCTCGGCGACGAGGAGGCGATGAAGGCGTGGATCCGGACGCCGAACACCGCGCTCGGCGGCCATACGCCTCTCTCGCTGCTCGACACGGATGTCGGTACGCACGCCGTCCTGACCGTGCTCGGCCGCCTGGAGCACGGCGTCTTCTCGTGACGAGCTGGGAGCTCTGGCAGGCGAACCGATGAGGATCTTCTGGCGCTTGTGCTGCGAGCCGTTCGCGGCGACGGCCATGTCCGGCGAGGGAGCGCGCTTGTTCGGCGGCCGATGGAATCGTGTCGGCACCCCGATGGTCTATTGCGCCTCTGCATTGTCGCTGTGCGCGCTCGAGATCCTCGTGCACTCGGCGACGTTGCCGCGTGGGTTCGTCGCGATTCGAGTGGAAGCACCCCTCGATTCGACCGTGGAGCGCTGGGATCTCGCATCGTTGCCTGCGAACTGGCGCGACATGCCGGCGCCCGAGGGCCTCGCCGAGCGAGGGAGCGAATGGGCGCGTTCGGGGCGGACGCTGCTCCTCGAGGTTCCGTCGACCATCGTCCCGCACGAGACGAACGTGCTCGTGAACCCGCTGCATCCGGACGCGCGGCGGCTCATCGTCGGAGCACCCCAGCCGTTCCCCTTCGATTCGCGACTGAAGTGAACCCTCAGACGAACAGCGGCGACGAGAGGTAACGGTCGCCGCGGTCGCAGAGGATGCAGACGACGAGCGCGGGCTCGGGGCGGTCGGCGAGCTCGGCGCAGATGCGGCGCGCGGCCCAGACGGCGCCACCCGAGCTCGGGCCCACGAAGACTCCCGACTCGCGGGCGATGGCGCGCGCAGTCGCTTCGGCGTCGCGCTGGTCCACGTCCACGATCCGATCGACGCGCGCGGGCTCGAAGATCCGCGGGCGGTACTCCTCGGGCCAGCGCCGGATGCCGGGGATGCACGAGTCGTCGGTCGGCTGGCAGCCAGCGATCACCACGTCGGGCCGCTGCTCCTTCAGATAGCGGCTGACACCCATGATCGTGCCGGTCGTGCCCATCGCCGAGACGAAGTGCGTGATCTCGCCGCGCGTGTCGCGCCAGATCTCGGGCCCCGTCGACTCGTAGTGCGCGAGCCAGTTGTCCGGGTTCGCGAACTGGTCGAGCATCAGATAGCCGCCTGCGGCCACCTTCTCGCGCGCCACGTCGATCGAGCCTTCGATGCCTTCGTCGCCGGGTGTCAGGACGACCGTCGCGCCGAGCGCGCGCATGGTGCGTACGCGCTCCTCGGTCGCGGTCTCGGGCATCACGAGCTCGAGCGCATAGCCGCGAGCCGAGGCGATCATCGCGAGCGCGATGCCGGTGTTGCCGCTCGTCGGCTCGATGAGCCGCATCCCGGGGACGAGCTGTCCGCGCTGCTCCGCACGAAGGATCATCGAGCGCGCCGGACGGTCCTTGACGCTGCCGGCGGGATTCTGGCCTTCGAGCTTGCCGAGCAGCCTCACGCGAGACCCGGCCACGCCGGTGGGCAGCTCGACGAGCGGCGTGTTGCCGATGGTGTCGAGGACGTTCAAACCAAGGAAGGAGTAGCATTCCCTCGGATGGAGCGCCTAGATGCCGTATGAGCCCAAACGATTCCGCGAGCTGGAGCAAGCCATCGACGGCGTGGTCGAGAGCTACTCGGGCAAGCTCGAGATCGACAACCTCGAGAGCGCCGCGTTGCCGAACAAGCGCGCGGTGGTCGAGGCCTACCACCACATCAAGTCCGCGCTCTACCTCGGCTTCTACGCCACGCGCGCGATCGAGCCCGACAATCTGCGTCACACGGTCGCGGAGCACCTCTACGCGGCGCACATGCTCCTCGTCGAGCAGATCGAGCGGGCCCTCACCTACGGCAAGTGGCGCTCGCCGTGCCGGCTGCGCGCGGGATGCGGGGAAGAGAGCGTCATTCGACTTCTTCGTGCGATCCCCGAGCTGCGCCGCGTTCTGAACACCGACGTACGGGCCGCTTACGACGGCGATCCCGCGGCGAGCGGCATCGAGGAGATCGTCTTCAGCTATCCGTCCATCGAGGCCATCACCGCGCACCGCATCGCGCACCTCCTCTACCGCGAAGGAGTGCCGATGATCCCGCGCATCATCAGCGAGCACGCCCATGGCGTCACCGGCATCGACATCAATCCCGGCGCCACGATCGGAGAACGTTTCTTCATCGATCACGGCACCGGCGTCGTCATCGGAGAGACCGCGACCATCGGCGCGAACGTGAAGCTCTATCAGGGCGTCACGCTGGGCGCGCTCAGCGTCGCCGACCGCGGGACCACGGGAAAGCGGCACCCGACGCTCGAAGACGACGTCACCGTGTACGCGGGGGCCACCATCCTCGGCGGTCTCACGGTGATCGGCCGCGGCTCGGTCGTCGGCGGCAATCAGTGGATCGTCCGCTCGGTGCCACCGGGCTCGAAGGTCTTCGGTAAGCAGCGCGAGATCGACTCGGGCAACGGGGGCGGCGACCAGGACGCGGGTAGCCCGAGCGAGCGTCCGTCGGTTGCCGGCACCGTCGTCGCGGTGGCCGCGACCAAGTAGCGCGCATGCACGTTCATCACGTCGCGATCCTCGCGCACGATGTCGCGCGCGTGGCCGCGTTCTACGCCGAGGTGCTCGGGCTCGAGGCCGTCGCACCTCCGCGGTCAGGCGTCGCGTGGTTTCGCGTCGGCGGCACTCTGCTCATGATCGAGCCTTCGAGCGCTGGCGTCGCGATGGCGTCGGATTCGCTCGACCAGACCCGCGAGAGGATCGGAGCGCGGGGTCATCCTGGCGGAGAGACGGGGCTGCAGGTGCTGGCGCTCGGGATCGCACCGAACGCGCGTGCGAGCTGGCGGGAGCGGCTCCGTGCGAAGGGCGTCGAGGTGACGAACGAGACGCCGTTCACGCTGTACGTCCGTGACCCGGAGGGAAACCGAGTAGGGTTGTCCCATTGGCCCGATCCGGCGCCCGAGTAGACCTCTCGCGGCGGGTCGAGGGCGCCCCCCGCGTAGCCTTGCCACGTTGGGCGGTCGGCTTCATACAGCGCGCATGAACCTCAGCCCCGAGCTTCGTGCGCGTATCGACGAGTTGGTGAAGAAGGAGCCCGTCCTCCTCTTCATGAAAGGCAATCGCCAGTTCCCGCAGTGCGGGTTCTCGGCGACGGTGGTCTCGATCCTCAACGAGTACCTGCCGGCCTACGCCACGGTCAACGTGTTGACCGAGCCCGAGATCCGCGAGGGCATCAAGACCTACTCCGATTGGCCGACCATCCCGCAGCTCTACGTGA